>JAXJRB010000072.1:0-2011 GCA_036310845.1 Lachnospiraceae bacterium
AAAATCTTATTTGTCTGCCATGGCAACCTTTTAGCCAAGTAACGGATGCCAAGCTATGCCGCTTTATACCCTCCCTTACAACGGGTTTATGCCATTTGTACTACTCGCATACTACTTTTCAAAATAACCACATTTTGCCCCAACATGACGAAAATAACAGCCGCCTCCATCACAGAGGCGGCTGTTTTCATCTATTCGATAAATTGGAATTTGTCAATACCTATTACCATAAAGATATTTATTTGAAATTCTCTTTTGTGTTTCCAAATATTTTGTAACGTTTTCATCATAATCAGGATAATTATAACCAAGTGAATCTGCCACTTTTTTAGATATTTTTTTGAACAAACATAGACACAAATCAAACGATTTCCACATTTCTTCATACGAACTCATTGAATATGTATTTAGTAAGTTATCCCACAATTCTTTTGAAATATGCTTATCTAAAAATTTATAGTTTTTACCCAAACTGAAATTAAATCCTTTTTCAGTACCGACATACCAACTAATCATCCTAAGAAGCTCATGACGTAATACTTCATTCATATGGTCTATTGCAAATAGTATTTCACCACGAAGTAAGCCCTTGGATACATATGTTGCAACATTCCAAAATTCGTTACAACAGTCATCAAACTTTCTTTCTGTTGGACACTTAATGTAATAATCTTCATCTGTGGGAACTATTTCTGTTTTAATCATATTATCTTTATCTAACATGATTTTTACAAGTTTATCGCGAGTAAGATACTCCTCAAGCATTGAAACAGGTAACAAAGTTAAATCAATCTTTACACCATCATCAAAAAGCATTATATAAGAAAATCCTTTTTCTTCTGGAGGAAATAATTCCATATCTTCAGGTTTTTGCATCATAATTCTGTTACCAAAAACACTAAGCCAGTCATCGCTTTTCAAAAATTCTCCCATATCTATAACAAAAAAAGTAATATCATAATCTTGAAGATTGTCTTTTGGTATATTAACATTAGTGCGAGACCCCTCAAGAGTTACAATTCTAATTCTCTCATCTTGAAAAGCAAAATTCAAAACTAAATCGTATATTTCTTTTTCAGTCCTCATTTCATTCACCTCAATAAAATTATATCACAAAAAAAGATTGATTCTAACTGTTCTTATAATTTGATAACCGCATCAAGGCAGAGCGTAAGTGCATATTCGTATGCATTACCGCCCCAGTTTCTTTCGTCGTATTTGTCAACATCTGCAAGACTGTCTGCGGTATAAAGTATCATACCCCAGGTTGCCCCTCTGAAATCAGCACAGGCCGCCAGAGCAGAACATTCCATTTCTACAACTGCACAGCCTTCACTTTTGCGATAAGCCACCTTTTCTTTGGTTTCACGGAAAAATCCATCCGTTGACCAGGTTATAACCTCCTGATATTTCATACTATGCTCAAGAATGGTTTCTTCAATTGCTTTTCTTGCCTTCTCGCTGATTTCCACAAATCGAGAAGGGGGCGCATAGTGATAAGATGTTCCCTCATCACGCAGAGCCTTGTTTGGTACGAGGAATGTACTTTCGGGGAACTTTTCCAGAGCACCGCAACTACCTGCCGAGATTACCTCTCTTACACCATAACCAATCAGCCAATCAAGTATCTGTGTGGCTGCTGCCGCACCAACGGGTGCTTGACAAAGCACAATGTCCTCACCCTTGTATTTGGTGATGTAAATGGGATAATGCTTCGTTGCACTCTCAAAAGTGGATACCTGTTTGGTATCACTTTTACTGGCATATTCATCTATGTAAGCACCAAGAAATGCGAACACACATTTCTTGGGTAAGTTCAAACCAAGATTTTCATGAGTGGGATTAAGAACTGCTGTCTGCTCTGTATCAAACTCCAAAATCGGTATTTCGTTTTTAATAATAGCCATACTATCTCTCCGTCAAATTCAAGTTTTGCGAACTGTTTAATTCTATTATATCAGAGCGATATCGAAAATCAATTCAAATAATATAAGTCAGAAAATATAGGAGG
>JAXJRB010000073.1:0-2553 GCA_036310845.1 Lachnospiraceae bacterium
GACAAATACCAAACATGGGATATTTTCCGCGTAAACCTCTGACAAGCTGTATCACAGGCTCTACATCTGTTGGATCTCCCGGGCCATTCGACAAAAAAATCCCATCCGGCTTTAACCGTTCAATCTCCTGCAAAGATACATTCCATGGCAAAACAGTCACATTACACTCTTTCCAGTTCAGACTGCGCACAATATTCTGCTTCATGCCACAGTCGATTGCCACTACATGATACTTCGCATTTTGCACAAAATACTGTCTGCTCTCTTTTCTGCTTACTACCGATACTGCGTTCTTTGGAATTTCATACCTTTCAAGTCTCTCAATTCCTTCTTGTAATGAAGTCTTCATATCTGTAATCAAAGCTTTTCGGCTTCCTAAATCTCTAATGGAGCGAACCAGCTTTCTGGTATCTACTCCATATATACCCGGAATATGATATTTATTCATCAGTTCAGACAATGTATATTTGCTACGGAAATTAGAAGGAGTGTCATTATAGTCCCTTACTACAAGCCCTCCGATTGTCGGTACCTCGGTTTCAAAATCATCCTCTGCGATTCCATAATTACCAATCAGCGGATAAGCCATCACAACGGTCTGGTAGGTATAAGACGGATCCGAAACAATCTCCTGATATCCTACCGGTGATGTATTAAAAACAATTTCCGTTATTCGCTCTTCCATACAACCGAATCCGTATCCATAGTATTCACTACCATCTTCCAGAATCAGTTTTCTATCAAATTTTTGCATAATAAGTCACCTCTTATATTCCCGTATGCTGTTACTTTACAGTCCCGGCCCTTTCTGAAAGTTTTCTTTCAAACCGATCCTTGCGAATATCCGTAGGAATGGTCGTTGGATACTCTCCATTAAAACAAGCAGCACAATAGTCTTCACTCTCTACAAGCTGATTCAATTTATTAAGCGGTAAGTATCCCAAAGAATCCACTCCAATTATTTCCGCTATTTCTTCCATGCTATGGTGACTGGCAATCAGATTCTCCTCAGAATCAATATCCGTACCATAATAGCAGGGATGCAAAAATGGTGGTGCTGATATTCTCATGTGTATCTCCTTCGCTCCTGCATCGCGCAAAAGTTTTACAATTCGCTTACTGGTTGTTCCTCTGACAATGGAATCGTCTATTAATACAACCCTCTTTCCTGCTATCACATTCTTTACCGGACTTAACTTAATCCTTACCTGATCCATGCGTTCATTTTGTCCCGGAGAGATAAAAGTCCTTCCTATATATTTATTCTTAATCAATCCAATTCCATATGGTATCCCGGAGGCTCGTGAAAAGCCCAATGCCGCCTCCAAACCACTGTCCGGTACTCCAATTACAATGTCCGCATCCGCCGGATAGTTTTCTGCCAATATTTCTCCCGCACGTACACGAGACTTTGATACGGAAACACCATCAATCACAGAATCCGGTCTTGCAAAATAGATATATTCAAAAATACAGGTCTTTCTCTTTTGCTTATCACAATGCTCTTTTCTCGACTCTACTCCACTCTCGCTAAACACCAGAATTTCACCGGGAAGTACATCTCTCACAAGCTCTGCTCCCACGGCAGTTAATGCACAGCTTTCTGATGCAATCACATAAGCTCCATCCGACATTTGACCGTAGCATAACGGTCTGAAGCCATATGGATCTCTTGCAGCAATCATTTTAGTAGATGACATCAATATCAAGGAATACGCACCTTCTAAAGAATTCATTGCCTTACTTACTGCCTCCTCAATACTTGGCGTCACAAGTCTTTCCCTGGTAACTACATAAGCAATGGTTTCTGTATCACTTGTTGTATGGAAAATAGCACCGGACAATTCCAGCTTGTCTCGTAATTCAAGAGCATTACTAAGATTTCCGTTGTGTGCTAATGCCATCTTTCCCTTCTGATGATTTACTTCAATCGGTTGACAGTTATTTCTTGTCGTTCCACCTGTGGTTCCATATCTGACATGTCCTACTGCCATATTACCGGCAGACAAATGAGCTAATGTGTCTTTTGAAAACACTTCGCTGACAAGACCCAAATCTTTATAGGAGGAAAACACACCATCATCATTTACAACAATACCGCAGCTTTCCTGTCCTCTATGCTGCAGCGCATATAATCCATAATAAGCAATGCCTGCAACATTTTCTCTTTTTGTACTCATCACTCCGAATACACCACATTCCTCATGAATAGCCATAAATTACTTCCTCCAATTAGTTCATTGAATATTCTAACGCAGCCAAAACAAATCCCTTAAATAGTGGATGTGGCTGATTCGGACGACTCTTAAATTCAGGATGGAACTGTACACCTACAAAAAATGGGTGTTCTTCTATCTCTACCGTTTCTACCAATCTGTTGTCCGGTGAGGTTCCACTAATTACCAATCCTGCCTCTGTCAATTTCTCTCGATAATCATTATTAAATTCGTAGCGGTGACGGTGACGTTCTGAAATTATTGCTGCGTTATAGCACTTTTCCATTTTTGTTCCCTGCTTGATACTGCACGGATAACTTCCAAGACGTAAAGTACC
>JAXJRB010000074.1:0-26688 GCA_036310845.1 Lachnospiraceae bacterium
GGGTAAGTATCACTAATATCTTTGTTTAATATAAACGTAGTGTTGCGGCCAATATAAGAGCTTTTGTTATATTCAGTTTGATGATAAAAGCAATCTGACTGTCCTGCTATGCTACGTCTGAACCATGCCGACCACTCGCAACTTGCGTTGTTCGTTGATACGGCGTTCGCCGTATTGTTCCGTGTCTAAAGTTGCACTTGTGTGAGCGAGCTCCCACCGAGCAATTTAGCCCCTGAACAGCATGGCTCACTTAAACCTGAATTAGGGTTGGTTTGGGCCTAGCAATAAAAAAATAGATGTCCAAAGAACAGAAAGGAACAAATTATGCAAAAGAAATATTATATAGAAGATGAAGAATATGTTATTCTCACCGATGAAGCATCGGTTGCGATAGAATGTAGTGAACAGCAACAACCTTATCTGTTTTTGTTAACAGAACAAAACAAGCACGAGAGTCTGCCGACAGGTGCGTATTGTATCGAGAATATCGAGGATGCGAGCGACGATTATCTGAGAAAGGTTTACCAACGGGCAAAAGGGCTGCCATGGGAGATTCTGACAACAGAGAGGTTACTAATTCGTGAAATTACCATAGAGGATGTACCACGCCTTTATGAGCTGTATGCGGAGGAATCCATTACCCGTTATATGGAACCATTGTTCCCGACACGGCAACAGGAGGAAGATTATACTAGAGATTACATTAAGAATGTTTATCATTTTTATGGTTATGGCATGTGGGTTATTACCTTAAAAGAGAGCGAAGAAGTAATAGGTAGGGCCGGTCTGGAATATAAAGAGGGCTTTGATGGTTTGGAAATAGGATTTATGTTAGGAAAAGAGCACCAACATAAGGGATATGCTTATGAAGCGTGTAAAGCGATTCTGGAATATGCCAAAGCAGAATTAGAGCAGAATGAAATTCATGCGGTGGTGCATAAGGAGAATCATGCATCTATCGTTTTGTGTGAGAGGCTGGGCCTTCATAAGAATAGCCATGCAAAGGTAAAGGAAGGATTTTGCGTTTTCAGTAACAGGTAAAATGTTGGGGGAATAGGAAAGTGCGTGCGCTGGCACGCACTTTTTTTAAGTAATAGGAAATTGCTGTAACGTAGAGGTAGTTAATAAAGAATTTACGAAGTAAATTCTTTGAGTGATTGCCGCTGGGCAATCACTTTTTTATATAATGGTTTCAATCGAAACATTTTTTTGTTTTCTTAGGTTCATGATGCCTTGATAATATTCGTTCTGTAGGTCGATAATCTCATCGCTTGTAGTGCGAATAACTGGGCGTGAATAATTATCTCGATTAATGAAGATAACATCGCCTTCCATACCGTTTGTAAGTGTTACGCGGTGATTCAGATAAGAATTTGCTACATTTTCCAAGAAGGTGAGTATGTATTTTATTTCATATTTCTGAATACCTTCATCTTCAAATGATTTAATAACAGAAAAGGGGCACATTGCTTTTCGATACACGCGTTCGCTAGTCATGGCATCAAAAATATCGGCAATGGTAACGATTTTTGCAAATTTATCAATTTCATCTTTAGCAAGACCGTAAGGATATCCGCTACCGTCACATTTTTCGTGATGCATAAGAGCTGTATGTTTAACTGCCAGTGGTATGTTTTCAAATCGACTCAACAGATGAAATCCTTCAATCGTGTGGGTCTTGATAATGGAAAATTCATCAGGAGTCAGTTTTCCAGGCTTTCTTAATACACCTGATGGAAGAAGGAATTTGCCGACATCATGAAAGAGACCACATGCGGTTGCCATTCTTTGGTCTTCTTCGGAAAAATGTAACCATTTTGATAAAATATTAGAAATTAGTGCAACGTCGATACAGTGTGCATAAACGGAATCATCATGGTTTTTCATATTAAGAAGCATATCAAATACACTGATGTCAGAGTGATCCTGTTTCATCATTTGCATAGTTTCTTCAACTAATTCGTTTGCAAAAAGCGGCTGATTATGATATAGAGATTTCATTAGATTCTCACGGAAATGCTCGGCACATTTTGTGTAATCATTGCTGAAATGCTGAAATTGTAAACTGTTGCGAATACGCTCTTTGTTTGTTTGAGTGGAAGGTGAATTTTGAAGCCTTTGTAAATCAGAAATCGGTTTGGCCAAATCATCGGCGATTTCGTCATGGATATAAATGTAATATACGGAATAGCCTTCCAATCGTGATATAATATTTTCAGTTAAAACGATGCCCTTGGGAACAAGTATTGTAAGGTCGTAGGTTAGGACATCCTCAGCGGTTACCATACCGGGAATTAAATCGGATACTGGTATCTGTTTCATGGGTCTTCACCTCTTTAAATAACAATATATTTACATTAAGTTTACGTGGGAATAGTATAAAAGTCAATAAAAAAGGAGTGAATTAATTGAAAAAGTACACCAAGATAAATAAATTATCAGATAATAAGTTTTTAAATCTTTTTCATTTGTATGCATTAACAGATGCTGGTAGACCGTTTGATTATTTCTTTGTATCGAGAAGAAGGGAAGACAAGTTAAAGCTATATACCAAGGATATACAGGCTGAAGGGGTTGTTATCTATCCGATATGCAAGGAAGAACCAGATAAAATCATAATGATTCGTCAGTATCGTTATCCGTTAGATGACTATTTGTATGAACTACCGGCTGGTTTGATTGATGCAGGTGAGACACCTTCCCAGGCAGCAGTTCGTGAAATGAAAGAAGAAACTGGAATGGATTTTGAAGTATATGATGCCGGAAATGCTGCGTATCGTAGACCTTTTTTTATGGGGGCTGGATTCACAGACGAGAGCTGCAATGCTGTTTTTGGATTTGCAAGTGGTGCGAGTAGTAGAGAAGAGCTGGAGGACACAGAGACGATACAGGTTCTAATTGTAGATAAGCATGAGGCTAAGAGAATTTTAGAAGAAGAAAAAGTGTCTATTCGTGCGGCATATCTGCTGATGCAGTTTATTCATACTGATAGGAACAGTCCTTTTTCTTTTTTAGAGTAGAAAAGACATAAAATGATTATATAAGAAACGCACAAAAAATGCACACAACATTGACAGGAAGGTGTGCATTTTTTTATAATTGAATTAGGGAAGGCGTGTAAAAGAAACAAGTAACAAGGTATTCATCGAATAAAGTGGGGGAAATGATATGAAAAAGGTTACGATACAAGATATTGCAAAAGAAATGGGGCTTAGTCGCAATACGGTTGCCAAAGCATTGAGTAACGGTTTGGTTGCACCGGAAACAAGAATGGCAGTTATACAAAAGGCATGGCAGATGGGATATGCAAAGCTTGCGGAGGATGTACAGCAGGAAATGGAGATACAGCATAAGAAGGAGCAAAGTGGAACGATACTCGTTTTGTTTAATCGTTCGGAATCTGTGTTTTGGAACAGAACAATGGTGGGAATTAGCAATGCGGTAGCAGAAGAAGGATTCCGCATGCAGCTACATATTGTGGATGAACAGGATTTGGATGGAGATGGTGTGCTTGCACAGCTTGCAGAAGATGTAAAAGGAATTATTTTTTTGTGTGTATTTCCGATTCGTTTTGTGCAAGGGATTGCTAGAGCTGGACTTCCAATGACTTTTTTCAATACTCCGGTTGATGCACAGGACTATATTGCACTGGGGGATGTGTACAATCTGGAAGGTTTTTATTCTATGAATCGTCTTACCAGTCATTGTATTGAGAAAAAAGGGTGTCGTAATTTTGCTTTTATTGGTTATGCGGAAGGGTCACGAGTGGTACAAGCAAGATATCTTGGCTTTTTGGGAGCATGTAATCGTTATCGCATCCGGCCAGATGAAAATATGCTCTTTACCTGTCCTTCTAATAAGTCTAATTTTAATTACAGTATGGTAGAAGAAGTAATACGACAGATGAGGGTAGTGCCTGATGCTATTGTGTGTGAGAATGATGACGTTGCGAAGTATACCGCTCTTGCTTTATTGCAAAGAGACCCTGGGCTTGCAAAGAATACGGTAATTACTGGATTTGATAATACCATTGAAGAGGACTTTTTTAAGAAGGATATTCTAACGGTAGATGTTAGGGTAGAAGAATTGGGAAGAAGATTGGTAAAGTCGGTTATAGACCGTGTGAGAGATCCGCGTCTTGGTATTGTATTTGCAACGCTTACTACTTATCCAAAGTTGATATAGAGCTGGTATGAGAAATTGTAACTGTGAAGGTGTGGAAGTACAAAATAGAATAAATATCTTTACAAATTGGCTTGTTCAATCTATAGTATGAATAGTTATAAATATAGAAATGATTGAGGGGGGATGTGTGAAGCAGATGAAAAAAGAGATTTTATATATAGAGCCTGTTTTTAAGCAGATGATTTGGGGCGGTGAAAAGCTAGGTAGTGAGTGGAATTATGCTGTTCCAGGTGAAAAAACAGGGGAATGCTGGGGGATTGCAGCACATCCAAATGGAGACTGTGTGATTCACGGTGGCAGCTATGGTGGAAAGACACTAAGCCAATTGTGGACAGAACATCCGGAGCTGTTTGGTAATGTGGATAGTAAGGTATTTCCATTGTTAGTCAAGATTATTGATGCAAGACAGGATTTAAGTATTCAGGTGCATCCCGATAATGCATATGCAGAGGTAAATGAGCAAGGTTCTCTTGGAAAGGCAGAGTGTTGGTATATTTTAGAGGCCGAAGAAGAGTCTGGTTTAGTTATCGGTCATAATGCGCAGAATAAAGAAGAGCTGATAAACATGATACGTGATGGAAAGTGGTCAGAGTTCATTCGTGAGATTCCAATAAAGAAAGGTGACTTTATTCAGATTGATCCGGGAACGATACATGCAATTAAAGGAGGAGTTCTTTTAATTGAAACACAGCAGAATTCAGATATTACTTATCGAGTATATGATTATGACAGACTCTCTGAGGGCAAGCCTAGAGAGCTTCATATAGAAAAGAGCATGGATGTGATTACAGTTCCGGCAAAGTCTGTCGAGGACTGTGTAAAGCATATTGGAGCTTTTGAACCCAATAAGATGCATTTACTCATTTCCTGTGACTGTTATCAGGTATGGAAAATGGATGTAACAGACAGGGCAGAGGTAAATCAGGATTATCCGTTCCTGATGATGAGTGTCATCGAAGGTGATGGTATTATTGATGGTCAGTTCATTAAAAAAGGTGACCATTTTATCATTCCGAATGGATATGGCAAGGTAGAGCTGCAAGGAGATATGCAGTTAATTTGTTCGACTGTTTAGTTTTTGGATAAGTTTAAAAATGAAATGTTAACGGAAAATATTAGCACCCCACAAGAAAATCTTCATATACTATATAAGTAAATGGAGAGAATTGTGGGGTGTTTTTATTTTTGCATATCAGTATTCTGTGATTGGTGGAGATATACGTCAGGAGATACTTTTAAAAGAATTTAAGAAAAATACTTCCTGCATGCGATTTGGAGTGGGAACGGAGGGCGATAAAGCAGTTTCTTTCGAATTAGCTGTTTCTCTTGCAGAAAATCTTCTTTTTCCGATACCAATGTGTAAAGGAAACAGACTTAATATACATCAACAAGATATCGTGGTTACGAAGGAAGAGGTTTTAAAACATTTAAAAAAAGGGCAACGTGTTTTTGCCGGCTGCATAGATAAGGTATGGGAAGAACGTGCAAAGGAAAAAGGCGTTCTGTGCTATGACTATATGAAAGAAAATTCTATTGCGATATACAATTCTATAGCAACAGCTGAGGGAACAATAGCGGAGATTTTACAGAATTATCCTTATAATCTTCACGGTGCAAAGGTGATGGTGTTGGGGTATGGAAACTGTGCAAAGACATTAGCAGTAAAACTAAAAGGTATCTCGGCAGAAGTGTGCATTGTGGCAAGGTCAGACCAAGCTTTAATGGAGGCTTATGCAAGTGGCTATTGTATCATGAAATTGGAAAAAGTATCAGAGGTAATAAAGGAATATCCTCTTATCGTGAATACGATTCCGGCAAGGATTATTACGCGTAAGGAACTGGAATGCGTGGATAAGGAAGCAGAAATTTATGAAATAGCATCTTTTCCGTATGGCGTGGACATTGATATAGCCAATAAGCTTGGTGTCACAGTCAGAATTTGTTCTTCGCTACCTGCAAAGTATGCACCGGTTTCGTCGGCAGAGATACTAAAGCAATATATCTTGGAAAAAACAGGGGGTAGTGTATGAAGCTGGTAGGATTAAAGATAGGAGTGGCATTTACGGGGTCCTTTTGTACATTTGCAGAGGCTATAGAGACATTAAAAATATTGAAAAAGGAAGGAGCTGAGTTATATCCAATATTGTCTTTTCAGACACAGAGGATAGATAGCAGATTTGGTACAGCAGAAGACTTTCGTAAGAGGATTGAAGAGGTTTGTGGACGGAGAGCCATGGATTCCATTGAAACAGCAGAACCGATTGGTCCTAAGGCGTTACTGGATTTGTTGATTATTCTTCCATGTACAGGTAATACCATTGCCAAGCTAGCCTGTGCAATTACAGACAGCCCGGTTCTGATGGCAGCCAAGGCTCATTTGAGAAATGAAAAACCGTTATTGCTGGCTATTTCAACCAATGATGCATTAAGTATGAACTTGAAAAATATAGGTCTTCTTATGAACGTAAAAAATATTTATTTTGTTCCATTTGGGCAGGATGCGCCGTATAAGAAGCACAATTCAATGATTGCACACCTGGATAGATTGCTTCCGGCAGCAGAGGCTGCATTGGACGGAAAACAGCTCCAACCTGTTATTTGTGGATAAAATCCATACAAAGCGGGGATGATGAAAAAAGCAGAAAAGGAGTGAAGCGGTATGTGCGGGATTAGTGGTATTTATCGACGAGTTGGTGGAATGGAGCAGAAGGAACAGCATTATCGGAATGTGCTTTTAGCAATGAATAAGGCGCAAAAGCATAGAGGCCCGGATGAAGAGGGGATTTATGTAAGTGATACATGTGGACTTGCGCATGTAAGACTATCGATTCTAGATTTGAAAATGGGAACACAACCTATGTATTACAATACGGGGTCAGAAAAATACGCCATTGTATACAATGGAGAAATCTATAACATGCATGAAATACGCAAGGAATTGATAGAACATGGTGTTGTTTTTGAAACGACCTGTGATACAGAAGTGATTTTAAAAGGATATGCCGTTTGGGGAATAGAAATTGCAAAGCGTTTAAATGGTATCTTTGCGTTTGGAGTATGGGAAGAAAAGGCAAAGAGGTTGATTCTGTGCAGAGACAGATTAGGAGTAAAGCCTTTGTTTTATATGATACATGGAGAAGAAGTTATCTTTGCATCCGAGATAAAAGCGATGCTTGCTTATGATAAAAAGATTGCAATAGTAGATAGGGATGGTCTATGCGAATTACTGGCATTAGGGCCTGCACATACCTGTGGTAAGACAGTATATCAGGGGGTGACGGAAGTAAAGCCGGGGACAGTTTGTCAATTGGATAAACAAGGTATTCGCGAAGAGGTGTATTGGCAATTAGAAGGGCATGAGCATGTGGATAGTGAGAAAAAAACAGTAGAAAAGACAGCTTTTTTGATTCGTGACGCTATAAAAATGCAGCTTTTGTCGGATATTCCGGTGTGTACGTTCTTGTCAGGCGGATTGGACAGTAGTATTGTGACATCTGTTGCAAGCGAGTGCATGAAGGAAAAAGGGATGAATTTGTCCACATATTCCTTTGATTTTGAGGGGAATGAGGAGTATTTTTCTGCCAACAGCTTCCAGCCGTCTCAGGATGCACCATTTGCCAGAGAAATGTCAGAGTATCTTGGTACAGAGCATACGATTCTGACTTGTAGCAATAGAAATCTGTTTTTACATTTGTATGATGCCATGAAGGCAAGAGATTATCCGTGTATGGCAGATGTGGAATCATCCTTGCTGTATTTTTGCGGGGAGGTAAGTAAACACTTTAAGGTGACCTTGACTGGTGAGTGTGCAGATGAGATATTTGGTGGTTATCCATGGTTTTACCGCAAAGATATGTTTGAACGACATGCATTTCCTTGGAGTTATGATATGGAGGCAAGGACTTCATTGTTAAAGACAGAATTGGTAGAGGACCTGAAGCTTGAACAGTATTCTGTTGAAGCCTATGAGGATACCATTGCTAAGACACCACGTCTCGCAGGAGAAACAGGCGAGGAAGCAAGACGCAGAGAGTTATCTTATCTAAATCTGAGATGGTTTATGGCAACGTTGCTGGAGCGTATGGATCGAACCAGTATGTATCACGGTTTGGAGGCAAGAGTACCATTTGCAGACCATAGAATTGTAGAGTATCTGTATAATGTTCCTTGGAATATAAAGTTCATGGGAGATATGGAAAAGGGGTTATTACGTCATGCGGCTAAGGGGCTGTTACCGGACAGTGTGCTGTTTCGTAAGAAAAGCCCGTATCCAAAGACCTATCATCCCGAGTACGAGAGATTGCTTAAGGACGCTTTTGTTAAGATAATGAAAAGTGGGCATGAGCCGGTAAGGCAATTGCTTGATGTGGATAAAGTAAAAAGATATTTAGAAAAACCAATGTCTTACGCCAAACCATGGTATGGTCAGCTGATGGCTGGACCACAGATGCTTGCTTATTATTTACAGATTAATATGTGGTTAAAAGAATATGATGTAAAGATAAAAGTGTAGTTTTTGAACTACACTTTTATTGTGGTGATTCAAAAAGCAGTTAATGCGAAAATAAAGATTGATTAGACTGATAAAATAATATAAAATAAATCTATAGACAGAAAGAATGACACGGGGAGAACGGCAATATAAAATAATATACAAGGAGGTATGCTATGAAAAAGCTCCCAAAACTGCCAAAGAATATAAAACCTTTGCCCAAGGTAGACTTAAAAAAGATACATATACCAAAGGTGAATGTGAAAACGATATCTTTACCAAAGTTTGTTGGTGTAGGTAAGGCCCGTAAAATACAGAATGTACTAATCAGTGCATTTATGGTCCCTGTATTTTTTATTGTGGTTCTTGGTGTTGTTTCTTATCGAAGAGCTTCTGATACTATTGTGGAAAAATATAAAGAATCATCCATGAGTGCTATTTCAGCAGAAAGCTTGTATTTTTCTCTTTTGTGTGACACGGTGGAAGTAAAAGCGAATGAGATTATTATTGATAGTAACACCTCAGGGTACTATGAGAAGTATTATCGTTCCAATAAGGCACATGATTCTTACCGTAATTTAAGAAATAATTTTATCCAAGCGGTTGGAAGTGTCGATTACATTCAGTTTTATGATATTATTGCGTTAAATGGTAATCAGTTTACTACTAGAGTAGATAGTAATCTATTGCCGGAAGATGCTTATGATGTTTTTTTGGCTTCGCCGGAAGCGGTGTATTTGTCAGATGCCAGAAAGGCATGGATTGGAAATAATACTTATTTTGATCAGGTATTTGGGCAGAGTGATGCTGAAAGTGGCATTGTACTTTACCAGAAATTTTTGAGGGCAAAGGCTCTTGTTTCCCTGGAAATAAAGCGCCAGTCGATTTTAGATGCACTTGCTGAGATGGATTTTGGAGAGGGAAGCTATAAAGCGATTGTAACGCAGGATGGAAGGGAAATTGGTGTACAGGATGTACTTGCAGATGATGGGGTAACCATGGTACAGCAGAATATGACAGAGACCATGTTTGTAGGAAATAGCTTTTACGAGGAATCACGTTATGCAGAAGAACCTGGTAGTATGGAAATAAATCATCAGGGAAAAAGATATCTTTATGTGTATGCGCCGACTGGTGCGACAGGAATAACGCTTTGTGGTCTGATTCCTTATGAGAACATTATGGAGGATGCAAAAGCAATTCGTAACATAACGGTTATTTTAGTAATTCTTGCGGTAGCAATTGCTTTAATTATAGGAAATAGAATTGCTGTTAGTATCAGTAAAACACTTTATGAAATGGTGGATTCACTGGAAAAGGTTGCAGAAGGAGATTTGACAACAGATTTTGTGACAAAGAGAAAGGACGAATTCTTACGGTTAAATGAAGGTCTGAATCATATGTTAAATGGTTTCAGAGACATCATAACCGACGTGAAAGGCTTTGGAAAAGAAGTAAATAACCTATCGGGAACAGTTGCTGAGATAGCAGATTCTATTCATGTTTCTATGTCAGGAATATCAGATTCAGCAGATGAAGTAGCAAGAGGTGTGGTATCTCAGTCAGAAGATGCGGAGAATTGTAATGTGAAGATGACAGAATTCTCGAATCAGATTATTGTAGTCTGTGAGCAGGCAGAAAATATGGGAAGTATGACAGACAAAGCAAGTGATGCGGTACGACAAGGAAAAGTTATTATAGAGAATCTGAATCAACAGTCAGAGACAATTGTAAAGCTGGCCAATGAATTAGGACAGGATATTGAGAATGTAAAAAAACGTTCCGATGATATTGAAGATATTATTGATACAATTAATGAAATTGCATCGCAGACGAATCTGTTATCCCTAAATGCTTCCATTGAGGCAGCTAGAGCTGGAGAAAATGGTAGAGGATTCTCGGTTGTAGCAGATGAGATTAGAAAGCTTGCAAGCCAGTCCATGGAGGCGGCAGACCAGATTAAGCATATTGTAGAAAATATCCGTAAGACGACACAGCAGACAACCGATTCTGCCAAAAAGACAGAAGAATATATCTTTAAGCAGGCAGATTCCCTTGAAGAAACCATTACTATTTTTGCTTCTATTAACAATTGTGTAGATGAGCTGGTTACTGGATTGAATAGGATGCTTAAGGATATGAGGGGCATCAGTAATGAACGTAATCAGATGGAAGATTCCATTCAAAGTATTTCGGCTGTTTCACACCAGATTGCAGCATCAACAGGAGGTGTAGCAAATACTCTTGGAGAGCAGGTACAGTTGTTGTCGAAGCTTACGGAACAGGCAGAAAGACTTGCAAGAAGAGTAGCATCTCTAGAAAAGGCAATGTCTAAGTTTAAAATAAATATAGAAGAATAGTTTAAAACCTGAATGTGATGAATCATCACATTCAGGTTTTTGATTGTGCGAAAGAAAGTCTGAAACTTCAAGCAATACTTGACGAAAATGCGAAAATGGAGTAACGTTAACGGGGAATTAAAGGAAACAGGAAATGGTAACTATTAAGAAGAAATAGTTACAAGGAAACCGGTTTTTGGCTTAATATGAATTGGTAGAAGGAAGGGGATAATTTATGATATCTCAAGATTATAAGTCTATGTTAAATGGAAAATCAGTAATTCGTGAAATGTCTGCGTGGGCAACAAAGAGAGGCACAGAGATAGGTTATGAGAATGTGTTTGACTACAGTCTTGGTAATCCGTCTGTTGCAGTACCACAGGAATTTACAGATAAGATGATAGAATTGCTACAGACTAAGAGTCCGATGGAGCTTCATGGCTACAGTCAGTCGCAGGGAATTCCGGCAGTACGTGCAAAGCTTGCAGAGCATTTGAATAAAACATATGGAATGAATTACACAGCAGAGCATATATTTATGACAACAGGTGCGGCAGGAGCGGTTGCACATGCGGCAAGAGTCGTAACAAAGCCGGGAGATGAAGTGATTACGTTTGCACCATATTTTCCGGAATATCAGCAGTACATAAATAGAACAGGTGCTGTATTGAAGGTGGTTGCGGCAGATACAGAGAAGTTCCAGATTAATTTTGAAGAGTTTGAAAAGACCATTAATGAAAAGACAGCAGCTATTTTAATCAATACACCAAATAATCCATCTGGTATTGTGTATTCAACAGAGACCTTGGAGAAGCTCGCAGCGTTACTCTATGCAAAGCAGGAAGAATATGGTCATGATATTTTCATTATTTCTGATGAACCATATCGTGAAATCGTATTTGAGGGTGTTGATGCGCCTTACGTATCAAAAATGTATGACAATACCTTGTCTTGCTACTCTTATTCCAAGTCATTGTCCTTACCGGGAGAACGTATTGGCTATGTAGCAGCAAATCCAAAGTGTACAGACGCAGAATTGATTTCTGTTATTTGTAGTCAGATTTCAAGAGGAATCGGACATAACTGTCCTCCTTCTATTATTCAGATTGCAGTAGCAGAAGTAGGTGGATTAACAGCAGATCTTAGTGTATATGAGACAAATATGAAGTTAATCTATGATGAGCTTGTAAAGTTAGGTTTTACTTGTGTAAAGCCGGGTGGAACCTTCTATATTTTCCCCAAAGCTTTAGAAGAGGATTCTGTTGCATTCTGCCAGAAGGCATTGAAGTATGACCTTGTTTTGGTACCAGGTGATTCTTTTGGATGCCCTGGATTCTTCCGTATGGCATATTGTATTGAAACAGAGAAGGTAGAGCGTTCTCTTGCGGCACTCAGAAAATTTGTAGAAGCAGAATATAAATAATAGTAATTTATAAATATGAAGAAAGAAGATAAGGTGAAAAGATGTTAGAGATTTTAAAAGCAATACTATTTGGTATTGTAGAGGGAATCACAGAGTGGCTTCCTGTCAGCAGTACTGGTCACATGATTATTTTAGATGAGTTTATTAAGCTTAACTGTACACCGGAATTTTTAGAGATGTTTTTGGTAGTCATTCAGTTAGGTGCGATTTTAGCGGTTATTATCCTGTTTTGGAATAAAATATTCCCATTCCAGTTCAAGGATAAGAGCAAGCCGGTCATTGAGATGAATAAAATCATGCTGTGGTTTAAAATTGTGGTTGCCTGTATTCCGGCAGGAATGGTCGTAGTGCTTGGCTTGGATGAAGTTTGTGAAGAGAAGTTCTACCACGCAGTTCCGGTAGCGATTGCATTAATCGTATTTGGTATCGCCTTTATTATCATCGAGAGAAGAAATAAAGGGAAAGAGGCACAGGTAAATTCGTTAGAAGAGATTACCTTTAAAACCGCATTGATTATTGGTATGTTTCAGTTAATTGCAGCACTGTTCCCAGGAACTTCACGTTCTGGAGCAACGATTGTTGGTGCCTTGTTGATTGGTGTATCAAGAACGGTATCTTCCGAATTTACATTCTTTTTGGCAATTCCGGTTATGCTCGGAGCAAGCTTACTTAAAATGTTAAAGTTTGGTTTTGCTTTTACAGGAATGGAGCTTACGATACTTGGTGTTGGTACCGTGGTTGCATTTGCAGTATCAGTTATTGTTATTAAGTTCTTAATGGATTATATTAAGAAGCATGATTTCCAGGTATTTGGCTGGTATCGAATCGTACTTGGAGCAATTGTTATTTTGCTTGGAGTAACCGGCGTGATAGCGGCATAATAGCTGATAGAAATGAATGGATGGAAGGCGTAAACAATGCCAAATACTACAAAAATAGCTTTGGA
Organism: Lachnospiraceae bacterium; assembly: GCA_036310845.1. GTDB lineage: Bacteria > Bacillota > Clostridia > Lachnospirales > Lachnospiraceae > COE1. The sequence goes on from JAXJRB010000074.1 coordinate 13,386, forward strand.
AGCATCTTTAAAGAAGCTCTTGCTACAAAAACCGATGGATAAGATAACAATCAATGATCTAACAACAGATTGTGGAATTAGTCGAATGGCTTTTTACTACCATTTCAAAGACATTTATGACCTTGTAGAATGGGTATGTGTAGAAGATGGAAAAAGAGCTTTACAAGATAAAAAAACGTATGATACATGGCAGGAAGGCTTAGAGCAGGTATTTGAGGCGGTTCTTGAAAATAAACCATTTATTCAGAATGTGTATCGGTGTGTCAGTAGGGAAAAGGTGGAAAGCTATCTGTATAAGCTTACTTATAACCTAATCGCAGACGTTGTAAATGAGAAATGTGCAGGTGCGAAGCTTTCAGAAGAGAACAAAGCATTTATTGCAGGGTTTTATAAATATGGATTTGTTGGGATTATGCTAGAATGGATTGACCATGGAATGAAGGAAGATTATCAGGAGATTGTCCGAAAAATAAGTATAACCCTTCATGGCAATATTGCAAATGCGATACATAATTTTGAACAGGAAAAGAAAATATAGGTTAAGATATATTTTTAATCAAAGCAGGCGAAATGATAAGTTTTTTATCATTTCGCCTGTTTTGTAAATAGGAATGCAAAAACAGAAAGGATATGATAGATACATAAAACAGAAAGGCGGAATACCAATATGGGAAAGAAAAAGAAGATAGGTTTAGGTATGGCAGCCATCGCTGCCAGTGCAGGTGTAGCGACATATGCTGTAAAGAATTATAAAAAGGCACAGAACACACCAGTAATTGATGAAGCGAAGGAAGAATATCGTAATACAGAAAGAGGAAAAAATGAGAAGAATAGTAAAGGAATTTATTATTCGAATGGAAATTATGAAGCATTTGCCAGACCGAAAAAGCCGGAAGGCGTAGAGGATAAGCAGGCGTATATCGTAGGAAGTGGCTTAGCAGCTCTTGCAGCAGCCTGCTTCTTAGTAAGAGACGGTCAAATGCCGGGTAAAAATATTCACATTCTGGAAGCAATGGATATTGCAGGCGGTGCATGTGATGGTATTTTTGATCCTGCAAGAGGTTATGTAATGCGTGGTGGTCGTGAGATGGAGAACCATTTCGAATGTTTGTGGGATTTGTTCCATAGCATACCTTCGATTGAAACACCGGGAGTATCTGTTTTGGATGAATACTACTGGCTGAATAAGGAGGACCCTAATTATTCCTTGTGTAGAGCAACGATAAATCGTGGTGAGGATGCTCATACAGATGGAAAATTTAATCTGAGTCAAAAGGGCTGCATGGAGATTATGAAGCTGTTTATGACAAAGGATGAAGACTTGTATGATAAGACCATAGAGGATGTATTTGATGAGGAAGTTTTTGATTCTACGTTTTGGCTCTATTGGAGAACCATGTTTGCCTTTGAAAATTGGCATAGTGCATTAGAAATGAAGCTTTATTTTCAGAGATTCATTCATCATATTGCAGGATTACCGGATTTCAGTGCATTAAAATTTACCAAATATAATCAGTATGAATCCCTGATTCTTCCAATGCAAAAATATCTGGAGGATGCAGGTGTTGACTTCCAATTTGGTACGGAAGTAACCAATGTATTATTTGAATTCAAGGGTGACAAAAAGATTGCAAAAGCAATAGAATGCAAGGTGAAAGGGGTAGAAGAAGGAATTGTTCTTACCGAAAATGACCTTGTATTTGTGACAAATGGAAGCTGTACAGAGGGTACGATATATGGTGATCAGAATCATGCGCCAAATGGAGATGCAGAGGTAAGAACAAGTGGATGCTGGAGTCTGTGGAAAAACATTGCCAAGCAGGATGCTTCTTTTGGTCGTCCGGAAAAATTCTGTTCTGATGTGGCAAAGACAAATTGGGAGTCTGCAACGATAACAACCTTGGATGATAAGATTATTCCTTATATCACGAATATCTGTAAGAGAGACCCAAGGAGCGGAAAAGTAGTAACAGGAGGTATCGTAAGCTGTCAGGATTCCAGCTGGTTATTAAGCTGGACGATTAACAGACAGGGACAGTTTAAGACACAGGATAAGGACAAAGTATGTGTTTGGGTATATGGACTATTTACCGATGTATCGGGTGATTATGTGAAAAAGCCTATGAAAGACTGTACAGGTAAGGAAATTACACAGGAATGGTTGTATCATATCGGTGTACCGGTAGAGCAGATAGAAGAATTATCTGAAAACAGTGCAGTTTGTGTGCCGACCATGATGCCATATATTACGGCATTTTTCATGCCTAGAACCAAAGGAGACAGACCAGATGTTATTCCGGATGGCTGTGTGAATTTTGCCTTTTTGGGGCAGTTTGCAGAAACACCAAGAGATACCGTATTTACGACAGAATATTCTGTTAGAACGGCGATGGAAGCAGTCTACGGTTTGTTAGGTGTAGACAGAGGTGTACCAGAGGTATGGGGTAGTGTTTATGACATTCGTGAACTGCTTGATAGTAGCGTGAAATTAATGGATGGAAAATCACCATTACAGATCTCACTTCCGGGGCCTCTTAACATGTTGAAAAAGCCAGTACTTGGATTAATCAAGGGAACAGTCATAGAAAAAGTGTTACGAGACCATGACGTATTAAAAGATGGTATGATATAAAACGGGCGGATGCCGGGAGAAAGGAGTCAGCTTGACTCCTTTTTCTGTTGCAATGAAAAGCATACTATGTTAATATGGGCACTGAGTGGTATTCAACAGAAACTGCATCAGTGTCAGGTGTTGTCGCTTACATCTAGGAGGTGATGGCATGAAAATAGGAATTATTGGTGCCGGAAAGGTAGGCTTTACCTTAGGGAAGTACCTAAGTATAAAAGATGTTCACATTACCGGATATTATAGTCGGAATGCAGAGCATGCGTTAGAGGCAGCCCAATTTACCGGTACAACATATTTTGAAAACATGAGAGAATTGGTAGACGCAAGCGATACCCTTTTTATTACGACGTCAGATGGGGCGATCGGAGAGGTATGGGATTGTATTGCAGAGTATCCATTAGAGAACAAGACGATTTGTCATTTTAGTGGCTCACTGTCATGTGATGTATTTTCTAAGTATGAACAAAAGGGCGTTCAAGTCTGTTCCGTTCATCCATTTTTTGCGTTCAGCAATAAATATTCCACTTATGAACAATTTCATAAAGCAATATTAACCATCGAGGGAACACCATTAGCAATAGAGGTGCTGGAGAATCTTTTTGTGAGCCTTGGACATTCTGTTGAGGTGATTCAAAGAGAGGATAAAGTAAAGTATCATGCAGCAGCATGCTTAGCCAGCAATGCCATGTTAGGTGTACTTTATGAGGCGGTGGAATTATTAGGAGAATGTGGCTTTTCCAAGGAATCGGCATATCGTTTAATTACCCCTTTAGTCCGTGAGAATGTGAATAATGGACTGGAAAATGGGGCAGTAGATGCGTTAACCGGACCTGTTGAACGTGGTGATTGTCAAACCGTGCAGAAGCACTTAGAGGTACTTAGAGAAGAAGAAAAGGCACTCTATACAAGCGTATCGGAATGTCTTTTACAAATGGCAAAGATAAAGAATCCAGATAGAGATTATGGAAGTATGGCAAGATTGCTAGCAGAGAGGAGCGTAAAACATGAAGAAAACAGTGAATACATTTAAACAGGCAAAGGAAAATGGCGATAAGCTGACCATGCTTACCGCTTATGATTATTCAACGGCAAAGATGATTGATGAGGCAGGGATTGACTCCATTTTAGTAGGGGATTCCTTAGGAATGGTATGTCTTGGCTATCCGGATACCTTATCTGTTACGATGGAAGATATGATTCATCATACCAAGGCAGTAACAAGAGGAGCAAAGGAAGCTTTTGTTGTTGCTGATATGCCATTTATGTCTTATCAGACATCCGTTTATGATGCGGTAGTAAACGCAGGAAGATTGATTAAAGAGGGGCATGCTCATGCAGTGAAGCTAGAGGGTGGCATGGAAGTATGTGAACAGATTCGTGCGATTGTAAAGGCTTCCATTCCGGTTTGTGCTCATATAGGACTTACACCTCAGTCTGTGAATGCCTTTGGCGGCTTTTCTGTACAGGGCAAAGGTGAGGAGGCAGCAAAGCGTCTGATAGAAGAAGCAAAGGCAGTGGAAGAAGCTGGTGCTTTTGCAGTCGTACTTGAGTGTGTGCCGGAAGCACTTGCAACCTTGATTACACAGCAGATAAGCATTCCGACGATTGGTATTGGAGCAGGAGCAGGCTGTGACGGACAGGTGCTCGTATATCAGGATATGTTAGGCTTGTATTCTGATTTTGTACCAAAGTTTGTAAAGCAGTTCAAGAAACTTGATTCTGAGATGAAGGATGGCTTCCGTGCATATCGTGAGGAGGTTCGTGCAGGACTATTCCCAGCAAAGGAGCATACCTTTAAGATAGATGAAACCGTATTAAATAAGCTTTATTAAGATAGAAAGTCGAGGAGTATGAAAATGAAGGTAGTGAAAACCATAGCAGAAGTTAGAGAACAGGTAAAGGCATGGAAGGCAGAAGGTTTACGCGTAGGATTAGTGCCAACAATGGGATTTCTGCATGAAGGACATCAGAGCTTAATTATAAAGGCAGTAGAAGAAAATGACAGAGTTGTCGTAAGTGATTTCGTAAACCCGACGCAGTTTGGCCCAAAGGAAGATCTTGCAAGCTATCCACGCGATATCGAACGTGATGCAAAGCTGTGTGAAGAGGCAGGAGCAGATTTAATCTTCCATCCGGAACCAGCGGAAATGTATGCACCGGATTATTGTACTTTTGTGGATATGGACGGCCTTACAAAAGGTCTTTGTGGAAAAACAAGACCAACTCATTTTCGTGGTGTTTGTTCCGTTGTGGCAAAGCTTTTCAATATCGTAGCACCGGACAGTGCGTATTTTGGACAAAAGGATGCACAGCAGCTTGCAGTTATCCGCAGAATGGTAAGAGATTTGAACTTTGATATTCGTATTGTGGCTTGCCCGATTATTCGTGAGGAGGATGGTTTGGCAAAGAGCTCACGTAATACTTATCTCAATGCAGAAGAACGTGCGGCGGCAGTGGTACTTAGCCGCGCCTTGAATAAGGGAAAAGCACTGATAGAGAGTGGAGAACAGAGCGCTGCCAAAGTAAAGGATGTCATTATGGAAGAACTGTGCAAGGAGCCACTTGCTAAAGTGGATTATGTAGAAGTGGTTGATGCAGACAGCATAGAGGCAATCAAAGAGTTGAATGGAAATGTATTGGTTGCAATTGCAGTATACATTGGAAAAACCAGATTAATTGACAACATTATGATCGTTCAGAGCTAAGCAGATAGACGATGAAATGTATGATAAATGCTTGCATTTAAGAGTACATTTCAGCGGATATCTATTTAGCGGATACGCCAATCGAGAAAATACGGAGTGTTTTTGAGATTGGCTTTGAAGAGGTACTGGTTTAGAATGAGGAGGAAGAAAAAATGACAGTAACTATGTTAAAAGGAAAAATTCATCGTGCCGTTGTAAAGCAGGCGGAGCTTAATTATGTAGGAAGTATTACCGTTGATCCGGAATTGATGGAAGCAGCAGGTATTTTTGAATATGAAAAGGTACATATTGTGGATGTGGAGAACGGAAATCGTTTTGAGACATATACGATAGCAGGAGAGCCGGGAAGTGGCATGATTTGCTTAAACGGAGCAGCAGCAAGACAGGTACAGGTAGGCGACCATGTTATCTTGATGGCATACTGCCAGATGGAAGCAGAAGAAGTGAAAGATCATAAGCCTTATGTTGTTTTTGTAGACGAGGACAACAAGATTGCAAAGACCTCCCGCTATGAGAAATACGGTGAGCTTTCACCAATCTTATAGGCAGAAAGGAAGGGAAGCATGCTAAAAGGAAAGTGTGTGGTACTTGGTGTAACGGGTAGTATTGCAGCATATAAAATCGCAAATCTGGCAAGTATGCTGGTAAAGCTACATGCAGACGTACATGTGATTATGACGCAAAATGCTACCAATTTCATCAATCCGATAACCTTTGAGACTTTGACGAGTCATAAGTGTTTGGTAGACACGTTTGATAGAAACTTCAATTACAACGTAGAGCATGTGGCATTGGCGAAAAAAGCAGATGTAGTAATGATTGCGCCGGCTTCTGCAAATGTAATCGGAAAGCTTGCGTGCGGGATTGCAGATGATATGCTGACAACGACCGTACTTGCTTGTAAATGTAAGAAAATCATTGCGCCAGCGATGAATACGAATATGTTCGAGAATCCGATTGTACAGGATAATCTGGAACGATTGAAGAGATTTGGAATGGAAGTCATCGAACCAGCAGTGGGATATCTTGCCTGTGGTGATACCGGTGCAGGCAAGATGCCGGAAGAAAAGGTACTGCTTGATTATATCTTACGAGAGATTCGTTATGAAAAAGATATGGTAGGAGTAAAGGTGCTTGTCACAGCAGGTGCAACAAGAGAAGCAATGGACCCGGTTCGTTTTATTACGAATCATTCTAGTGGTAAGATGGGCTGTGCGATTGCCAGATGTGCGATGGAGCGTGGTGCAGAAGTGACTTTGGTTGCAGCTTCAGTGAGTGTGGAGCTTCCACCATTTATGAAAATTATTCGTGTGGTAAGTGCACAGGATATGTATGAAGCAGTAAGAGAGCATTATGCCGAGCAGGATATTGTGATTAAGGTGGCAGCGGTTGCAGATTATACACCGATGACTACTGCCGAAGAGAAAATCAAGAAGCAGGATGGCGGTTTCAATCTAGAGCTAAAGAAAACAACAGATATATTAAAGTTCCTTGGGGAAAACCGAAAAGAGGGACAGTTCTTATGCGGTTTCTCTATGGAAACAGAGAATATGATAGAGAATTCCCAGGCAAAGCTTGTGAAAAAGAATGTAGATATGATTGTAGCAAACAATCTAAAAACGGAGGGAGCAGGCTTTGGAACAGATACGAACTGTGTAACCTTGATTACCAAGGATAAAGTAACGGAGCTCGCAAAGATGAGTAAGGATGAGGTTGCGAGCGAATTGTTAAAAGCAATTCAGGAAAAAAGATCCATATAAAGTGTAAAAGAACCCTTGCATAGTAGTGTGAAAGTCTATGCATGGGTTCTTTTGTTTAAAGAAAAGCGAATTAGTTCATATCGGATTCATTTTCTTCTTCATAATATGCTTTCATGCGGATTGCCTGATTGTGATCGCCAAAATCCTCGCCAAATAGCGTACATCCACCACAGTTCGTGGTATCGCGAGGTACTTCAATGCGAAAAGTGATATAGCTGTTATAATCAATGTTTAAGTCCTGAATGGTGGTGTTGGAAAGTTTCTTTGTTCCATCCATGAAGGTTCCTTCATTATTGATAATTAGAGTTTTTAATAATCCATATTGGTTTAACACTTCTGGCCACCAAGCAGGAGATACATAGCCCTTTCTTGCGCCATAATCACCGGGGCTAATCCACATACCGAGTGGAATTCCATTAATGGAAAAATAAATATCAGAAGGATAATCCTCATTGGTTTCGGGATATTCTGACGATATTTCAAAAGAAATATGAAGCTCAGATAAGGTTTGTCCTGCTTGTAAATGGTTTGGAAGATTATATTCTACATATCCACTGGAAAACCATAAGATGCCTGCATTGAAACGGTCTGGAAAGGAAAATACCTTTGGATCATCCAAGGAACCAATGATTTCTTTGCTGGTAGCAAGACCACAGGTCGGCGTACCGTGGCATGCGGTATAGTAGCCCACGCGGATATCATCAGTGTAACAGTGACTTGCTTCTTTTGAAGGTGCAAGGTCAATCATTAAACGGTCATACTTAGGCCGAACAATTTTCATCGTTCCTCTCTTACCGGAAGTGGTCTTGATTCTCACAAGTCCTGCTTCTTCTAGCTTACTGACATGCATGGAAATAGCACCATTGGTAAGACCAAGTGCCTCTGCAAGGTCGTTCATGCTTAAAGTGTCATCTTCGTATATCATTTCCATGATTTTTAAACGCATAGGAGTGCTTAAGGCTTTAAATACGGCTTCTGCTTCGCCGATTGATTGAAAATATAACATAATAATAATCCTTCATTTTTTATATAATAGCAAAATGCTGTAACGTAGTGCTAGCTAAACAAGAATTTGGTAAGAAATTCTTGTCAAAGTGCGTGCGCTGGCACGTACTGTTTTTATAGTATTATATGTAAAAATTAAAGTCAATGCTATAATGTTTAAGTGACTGCTAAAACACTATTTTTGTTATATAACCGTGAATATTTGTCCATTTGTAGCGATGCTTTGGAACAAGGGGGGTTAGTAATGTTATTCTCATGCATGGTAATTATGTTATGGGGACTTGGAATCATACCAGAATATATGACTTATAGGGTTATTGGAATAAGCATGGATTCCGATATTATTAGTAAATATATAAACAGAAAAGGGGATGATTAAGAATGAAAATCACGAATGTTCAGCATCAGTATTTGCGAAGTGAACAATATAACCAATCTGGCACTGTAAAACCATCAAGTGTAAAAGAAGAAGTAAGTCATCCGGAGTGTGATGTATATATATCAGAAGAGGCATTTGAAAAATATCGTGAAGAGATACAAGAAAGAATGAAAGCCTTCGAAGAAAAAGAACAGGCATATCCGAAGCAACCAGATATATTGGCAGTTGGCAGATGGTACGATAAGCTGATTGAAAAGGAGAAAGAAATAAAGACGAATATGCGTAAAAATAATATTAATTATGGATTTACGGATATTATGTCAATGTCTGCTTATGCATATGCCACTTTGTATCAGGAAATAGAAGAAAAATTTTCAAATCCGAACCCGGAAGAGGTTAAAAGCTTTGGATGGAACAGAATAAAAACCAAAGAAGAGGAGATTGAAGAATTAAATTTAGCGTATGACAAAGTGATGCAATGGAATATGATGGCTATGGACAGTTGTAAAATTAGGGCAGAGATTAAAGCAAGATTCGGTAACGAACCATTGGAGTTTGCAGAGACTGAGAAATCCAAAGAAGCAGATAGAGATGAATTAAAGAGTATGATGCAGGAGATAAAAGAAAAAGTTTCACAGCAACGCTATGATAATAAGGAGAATATGTATAGTCAGGTGTTTATATGGGGAAGAACTGGTTACCTATACCCCAGGTTCGGGTTGGACAAATGGACCAACAACCAAGGCTGAGAATAAGGTGTATCAGGCAATGGATTCTGTCTATATGGAAACATACAATGCAGAGAGAAAAAGACTCGCAGGTGGTTTTACGGGAACTGAGAATAAGAGCAATATGGAATCTGGTGGATTTGAAGCCAAGGTATAATTTTTTTGAGTGCAAGCTGTAAGGCTTGCACTTTTTGCACAGTGATTGATTCAGCGTATTGTATATTTTAAAGGATTTCCTTATGATACGTTAATATGAGTGTTTATTTAATATAGTTAGGAAGTCATAGATTTTATCATTGTTTGCATTGGATTGACTAAAAAATATCCTTTTACTATAATTAAGTATGAAGTGATAGTTGTAGAAAAGGGAGTTTGGGCAAAGTGGAACGAATTATATATCATGCAAGTAAAGAAGTGGTAGAATTTCCAGAAATTCGCAAAGCACGATATACAAAAGATTTTTCATGGGGATTCTATTGTACCAATAATATGCAACAGGCAATTCGGTGGGCTAATAGAGGACAAGGAACACCAATTATAAATGAGTATAAATATATAGAAAATTCAGACTTAAAAATACTAAGATTTGAAGAAATGACAGATGAGTGGTTAGATTTTATCGCATTGTGTAGAAAAGGTGAAACTCATGGGTACGATATTGTAGAGGGACCTATGGCAGATGATACCGTATGGAACTATGTGAATGATTTTTTCGCAGGAAAACTCAGCAGAAAACAGTTTTGGGCTTTGGCAGAATTTAAGTATCCTACACATCAGAAAAGCTTTCATACACTACGGGCATTGGGGTGTCTGACTTTGGAAGGGAGCAAGGTGATTTATGACAGAGACGATGAAGGATAATTTATTTTATGTTTGTTCGTTGATAGAATTTATTGCAAGAGAGACAAAGAATCAAAGAAGAGTAATTGTAAATGCTTTGGGAATGGATGGGATAAAGAAGCAGTTAGCAGATGCTCCCGTTAATCATTGCCTTTCGTTTGAACAGGTTGCAGATGAGCTGATAGAGTATTATCAGATTCAGCAGGGCGATTTTGATACGATTACAAATTGTAAATATGATGTGCCAACCTATATAGCAATTGGAAGATTGTATTCGATTATGATAGAAGATTGTGCAGAAGAAGGGAAAGAAATAGAGGAATTGATGAAGCTGTTTAATTCCTTTATAGCAGATGAAATCTCTGATTTTTCGACGGATTTGTACTATCAGAATCCAAGCTATTTAGAATGTTCTTATAAAGAAGGTAAGTTGTTGGAGTAAGTAAGCGTTGCCGTAAGGCAGCGCTTTTTATTCTTTTTTTATAAATAATTACAGAAAAGATTGTTGACAATAAAAAGCAGACGTAGTAAGTTAGTATATGTAAATGTTAGCACTCCACAACAACGAGTGCTAATAAAACAAAAACAGTCATTAAGAAATAGGAAGGAGAGTTGCTACGTTGGAATTAGATGAGAGAAAACGAAAGATTCTGCAGGCGATTATCCGTAACTATTTGGAAACCGGAGAGCCGGTAGGAAGCCGAACGATTTCAAAGTATACAGACTTGAATCTCAGCTCGGCTACCATTCGAAACGAGATGGCTGATTTAGAGGAGCTTGGATATATACTCCAGCCACATACCTCCGCAGGAAGAATTCCTTCCGATAAGGGATATCGCTTGTACGTAGACACGATGTTACAGGAGAAGGAAGAGCAACTTAGTCAGGCAACACAGGAAGTTAAGGAAATGCAGCAGATGCTTCTGGAAAAGGAAGATAAGATGGAAGCCATTTTAAAGCAAATGGCGAAGGTGCTTGCAGTGAATACAAACTATGCGACGCTAGTATCAGCGCCACAGGTAAAGGGTAATAAGCTCAAGTTTATCCAGCTTTCCAAAGTGGATGTCAGACAGCTTCTGACGACCATCGTGGTAGAAGGCAATGTAATCAAAAATACGATGATTCAGGTTGCAGAGCCATTAGATGATGAGACACTATTAAAGCTCAACATTCTTCTGAATACGAATCTGAACGGACTTCCGATTGAGGAAATCAATCTTGCCATGATAGCAAAGCTCAAGCAGCAGGCTGGAATCTATAACGATATTATTTCAGAGGTTATGGATGCGGTGGCAGCAGTGATTAAGGAAGATGAGGATATCGAGATTTATACTAGCGGTACGAATAACATCTTCAAATATCCTGAACTTTCGGATAACCAAAGAGCTAGTGAGTTAATCACTACCTTTGAAGAAAAGCAGTTGTTAACAGAGCTTGTACAGGATACGCTAACAGAGGAAAAAAATACAGGAATTCAAGTCTATATCGGTAATGAGACACCGGTTAAAACCATGAAGGATTGTAGTGTGGTAACTGCAACGTACGAATTAGAAGAGGGTATGAAGGGAACGATAGGAATCATCGGACCAAGAAGAATGGATTATGATAAGGTAATCAGTACTCTGAAGACTTTAAAGAGTCAGTTGGATACATTATATAAAAAAGAATAACTATAGAAGAGTTACAGAAAGGATGACCAAGAAGAGTGGAGGAAAAGAAGTTAAACGAAGAACAGCTCAATGAAGAGGAAATCATTCAGGAAGAAGAGCAGGTACAGGATACTCAGTCAGCAGGTGAAGAAGCCGAGACACAAGATATAGAACAGGAAGCAGAAGCTACAGAGGAGGCTTCAGAAGAAGCCGAAAAGCAGGAGAAAAAATCCGGCAAGAAGAAATCCCTTTTTGATAAGAAGGATAACAAGCTTCAGGAAAAGGTAGATGAGCTTGAGGACAGAGTAAAGCGTCAGATGGCAGAGTTTGAAAACTTTAGAAAGCGTACCGAGAAAGAAAAGAGCGCTATGTTTGAAACAGGTGCAAAGAGTGTTATTGAGAAGATGTTACCGGTAGTAGACAACTTTGAAAGAGGTCTTGCAGCACTTTCTGAGGAAGAGAAGAAGCAGCCATTTGCAGAGGGCATGAACATGGTATACAAGCAGCTTATGACAGAGCTTGAGAAGTTAGAAGTAAAGCCAATCGAAACAGTAGGCTGTGAATTTAATCCGGATTTACACAATGCAGTGATGCAGGTAGAAAGTGAAGAGTTTGAATCCGGCGTTATCGCACAGGAGTTGCAAAAAGGTTATACCTACCGTGACACCGTAGTACGCTACAGCATGGTAGCCGTTGTATCATAATACAACGAAAAGTAGATGTGCGCTTGTGCAAGGCACATTCTATGGAAAAGAAAATTAGTATATTCAATATAATTAGGAGGAAAAAATCATGGGAAAAATCATTGGTATTGACTTAGGTACAACAAACAGCTGTGTAGCTGTTATGGAAGGTGGAAAGCCAACCGTTATCGCTAATACAGAAGGAGCAAGAACAACACCATCTGTTGTTGCTTTCACAAAGACAGGAGAAAGACTTGTAGGTGAACCTGCAAAGCGTCAGGCTGTTACAAACGCAGACAAGACAATCGCTTCTATCAAGAGAGATATGGGTACAGACAACGGCAGAACAATTGACGACAAGAAGTACTCTCCACAGCAGATTTCTGCTATGATTCTTCAGAAGTTAAAGGCAGATGCTGAGAGCTACTTAGGTGAGAAGGTTACAGAGGCTGTTATCACAGTTCCTGCATACTTCAATGATGCGGAACGTCAGGCTACTAAGGATGCTGGTAAGATTGCAGGTCTTGATGTTAAGCGTATTATCAACGAGCCTACAGCAGCAGCTCTTGCTTATGGTCTTGATAATGAAAAAGAACAGAAGATTCTTGTATACGACTTAGGTGGTGGTACATTCGACGTTTCTATTATCGAAATCGGTGATGGCGTTATCGAAGTACTTGCTACAAACGGTGATACACACCTTGGTGGTGATGACTTCGACAACAAGCTTATCGACTGGATGAATGCTGAGTTCAAGAAGCAGGAAGGTATTGACTTATCAGGCGATAAGATGGCTATGCAGAGATTAAAGGAAGCAGCTGAGAAGGCTAAGAAGGAGCTTTCAAGTGCTACTACTACAAATATTAACTTACCATTCATCACAGCAACAGCAGAAGGTCCTAAGCACTTTGACATGAACCTTACA
>JAXJRB010000075.1:0-11729 GCA_036310845.1 Lachnospiraceae bacterium
AATCAAACATGCCGAACGCTCCATTTAGGAAATACCAAACAAGCGGGTTTGCATTTGAGGCATATTCATTTGCTATACACAATGCCGAAAAAGGAGTGCTCACAACCTTGAATAATACTCAGCTAAACTTAAATTTAATTACTTTCTATCTCCTCACTGGAAAGTACTAGCTTGATTGCCCATGGTGGAATCTCTGGTTTTTCAAAATCATTTTCCAAAAACACAAATGCGGTATCATAAGGCGGCTTTTGTGATGGAAAAACACCATATCCATCGGTAAAATAAATTAAGCCTTTTAGATTTTCAAACTCTCCTCTTTCTATGCACTGGTTTACATAAGTAAACACTGGTCTAAAATCCGTTGACCCAAAGCCTTCTAGTTTTCCTTGCTTCATAAATGCCTCAAAGTCATCATCACACGTAATTTTCGTATCACTTTGCACTTGCGAATCACACTGGATAATATGAATATTTACCTTTCTAAAAAAGTTCTCACTACTTTTCAAAATCGAATAGGTTTTATTTAGAAATGCCTGAACAACCTTACCTCTGCAAGAAGCCGAAGTATCAATTGCTATGACAAATTCCTTGATTTTATTCACATCCTTATATTCCAAAGGTTCCACAAGCGGAAGATTGCCATAAAGTTGCAGGCCATAGGTATAATACACATAGTCAAACTCATCATCATTCACGAGCATATCTTCCCCGCTAACACTAAAACGCCTCAAGAAGTCGCCATAATCATAATGTTCCTTGGTTGCCTCCTCGAGGTTCTGTATCATACTTTTCTTATCCATTTTATCTTTCGAAAAGGATTTTAGCTCTGCCTTAATCCGCTCACTAATCTTTTTCCATTCTTCCGTCGTAATTTCTATTGTTTCCTGCTCTTCCCACATAGTATGTCTATCATAGAAAAACAAATTACTTATACTCTGTAATTCCTTTAACAGTAATGGGGCATCTAACAATCTTCTATATATTTTCTCTGCCGTAAGCACTCCTATACGGCTTTTCCACACTTCCAAAGCTTCTTTTTCCTTCTCATCACGAGTAGTTTCCAATCCACTTAATCCAAGCTCCAGAATTGCATTTTCCACAGCAACATCCACTGCCAAATCCCACTTATCTTGCTCTAGTTTTCCATAATGGTATGAATGACTGAAAATACAATGCATAAGAAGATGCAAATAAGCTCTTGTTATACTATTCTGTTCCTTTTTATATTGTTCTAATACATACAGTGGATCATAAAATACGGTTTTACCATCGCAACTAATTCCAGCAAGACCATATTGTGCCCGAAAATTGAGACTTGATAATGCCCTATCAAGAAATCTTAAGTTTACTAAAAGCTTATCCCTTGAAAGCTTCCATATCTGCCGTGCAATTTCCTCTGCTTTTTGCAGTCTTTCCTTGTCACTAGAACGTATCATTTACTATATACCTCATATTAATAACCATGTCCTTTCCACAACCTGCAAACCTTGGACCACAGGCACAATATTCGCAATACGAACTATGTTCATATGTGAAAAATTTATTCTAATCATTAATAGTCTTCCATCGTTGCCTGTTCCATAATTGCTACCACATCTGCACCTTCTAAATCCAATCCTTGTGCACTAACAAAATGAGAACGCTCGATACCATATAACTTACAAAGTGCATTGACATATTCAAATCCAAAGTTACAATCACCAATAAAACCACCACTTGTTGTCACATAGTACATATCCTGCGCCTGACACAATCCCACTGGTGTTCCATCCTCTGCATAGGAAAAAGTAATACCTACCACACTTGCCGCTTCAAAGAAAATTTTCAATGTAGCCGGAAAGGACATATCCCAATATGGCGCAGCAATGACAAGCATATCCGCCTGCGCAACTGCATTCGCATAATCAAACATCGTATCGGTAATAATGCCATTTGTCAAAAGTTCATCACGTCTCTGCAATCTTTCATAATTAAACGGTAGCAAGTTCTCTGTAGAAAGCCTGATTTCCTCAATATGAAAAGCCATGTCCTTTTTATTCTCTTCCCGAATACTCTCTAATAGCTGTTCCGCAAGCTGCAACGTTCTGGAATCCTTTCCTCGCACACAAGCATTGATAAATAAAAGTGTCGGCATTGTATTCTAGTCTCCTTTGTTAAATATGAATCTTCGTCCATTTTCCTTGTTTGAATCGAATGGATGCAAACAAAAATCTCGCTATTTGGTCTGCTAAGATTCCCATCCAGATTCCTACCATACCAAGTCCTAACGTAAATCCGCAAAGATACGATGCGGTTGTTCTAATCACTGTTACACTAATCGTAGATGCCATTGCTGTATATGCGGTATCTCCTGCACCTCTAAGACACCCCATATAAATAACCTGTGACACCTGGAATAATACAATAAAAATAATTGTCCTGATAATTCCTACGCCAATTGCAACAATCTCTTCTTCTTCAAAAAACAAACGATATAACGTCTCTCCACCAAGAAAATAAATTACCGCAAGAGCACAGGAAATACCAAGACCTATCTTTTGACAAGTCTTTCCATATAATTTTGCCTTTTCCTGATTACCTTCTCCAAGGCTTCTTCCAATCAATGCTACTGCTGCCACCTGCATACCATCACCAAAAGAAAAGGTCAGTCCTAAAATGTTCATTCCTACCTGGTGTGCCGCCATGGCATTTGTTCCCATATAAGCCGCCATCATAGCAGTAGACATGAATCCAACGCGCATTAATACCTGCTCAATAAATACAGAAAAACCGAGTTTAAACATACTAACAAGCGGTTCCAATGCAGGTTTAATTTTTTCTCTAATAATATACGGAATACTGACAAAATTATCCTTCCCGAATAATGAGCAAATACTCATAAGGCACGCTATTACGGTTCCAAAAACAGTAGCTATTGCAGCCCCTTTAATCCCGAGCGCCGGAAATCCCAAATGACCCTGAATCAATAAATAGTTACCTATCATATTTACTACATTTGAAGTTATATTGGTTCGCATAGCAATCTTTGTATTACCGGAACCTCGCTGCGCTGCATTAATTGCCATGGATATGACATTAAAAATCATCCCTCCCATGATAATGCGATAATAAAGAACAGCTGTATCATGAGTATCCTCTGCCGAGCCGCAAAAACGAATAATCTCATTAGCAAATCCCACACAGACAGAAGAAACTACTATCGTAGCTAACACAACAAACAACAACGCCACCAAAAGAATCTGATTGGCTGAGTCCTGTCTTTTTTCTCCCCTTCTGCGTGCAACCAATGCTGAAATCGAAACATTTACCGCAAAAAACAAAGCTAATCCTAAAAATTTAGGTTGCGTTGTAAGTCCTACTGCTGCCACCGAAGCCGAACCCAAGGAACTCACCATCAACGAATCCACCATGCCGGCAAGAGCCACAAAAAAGGACTCACACACTGCCGGCCACGCCATTCGCATGGCTTCTTTTGCTATTTCATTCTTTTCATGCTCACGCTCAATACTCATAAACTCACCTCTGTTACAAAATACATCCTGGTACTGTTTCTGCCATTCTCTGATATGCTTTCTTTGATGGATGGAGATGATCACCACTGTCAAATCCATCTGCAAATGCCGCCGGATTCACTCTGTCACGAACTGCCATATCAAAATCAATGACACCATCTATTTCCTTCGTTGTACGCATCCAGTCATTCAATGCATTTCGCAAATCATCACGAAATGGTTCATACGTACGCCAGCCATAAATCGGAAGTAACGTTCCCATATAAACCTTCAGTCCATACTCTCTAGCCTTTTCGATATACATGCGATAGCCTTCTATCATTTCTTCCGCTGTTGGCAAATCACTCCATGGACGGAATGGATTTACTTCTACACCAACCGGATGAATGATATCATTAATTCCCTGTTGGATAATTACCGTATCTGCACCAGATACCAATGCTTCTCTCGGAAAACGTATAGAACCCTTTAATCCATAAGAATCGTACGTAATGTTGTCATACTGTCTTAAAATTCTGGTTCCGCTTGCAGCACGGCGTACAATCGCTGTCTTATTATCTGCATTTTTCTCAACACGAAGTGTCAGATAATCCGGCCACGCCTGTGAAGTAATGGAATCACCATAGCAGATTACTGCACGATTATCCGCATCTGTGTGTATTTCAATATTACTTAAAAAGTAAAACCAGTTTGTGCTTCTTGTATCATTCATTGGAAGCTCTTCCTCTGTTGCATGATTTCCAACAGAATAGTAACCCTTTGATAACGGTCCTGTAATCAATACCGCAGAACGCATTTCTGTAAAATCACCCAGATACATACTGACACTTATGTCATTTCCCTTTGAAACCTCAAATGGTATTTCATCACTGACTACCGCTTCTCCCTTTGGAATCGTTACAGAGGTATTGCCTCCAAAGGTTACTGCTGTTACCGTTTCCTTTTTTATCTCTTTGCTGCCATTTTTCTGATTCTGTGCCAAATAAACCTCACTAATGGTAACATCCTCGGTACCACAGAAATTATCTAAGGTTATCTTTATCTTATCTCCGTTAAATACCGGATGAATCGGATAACGAAGGGTTAAATTCTTTGCATAATTTTCTGGTCTTCTATCTGCAATGGAGATAGCATTTCCCCAAATAGAAACATATTTTTTATCGGACATGTCTGGTTCCTTTCTTACATACAAGATATACTATGAATGCCTGCTCGAAAACTAACGTTTTTTCGCCGAGTTAACACTCATATAATTTATGGCAAAAATACCTTTGTCTGTATGCAGGCAAGGTATTCTTGTCACAAGTTGCATTCATAGTCTTATATATCATATCATAAAACTTCTCCATTAAAAAGAAAATATATAAAGAGGACATCTTTAAAAAATGTCCTCTTTGCATTACTTTCTTTCTAATTATTTTGATATCAATTCTTGCACTTCCCTATTCGTCAAAACTTCTCTTGACCCCCTTATGCAACCTTCTAATTCTTTTTCTATTTTACTCTTTATGTCATGTCGGAAATAAGATAATAATAACTCTTTTGTTATTTCCGGCGCATACATTTTCTGAATAGATAACACCGCATCCATGATAAGTAAACTTGTCAATAAATCTATATTATTCACAAGTGCTGTATTTAAAAGAATGGTTTCTACAATTTTAGGTTCGGTTCCATAATGCACTAACTTAAGCCCCAAAGACAACATATAAGGCAAGCTTTCATCCTTTTCATATCCCTCTAACACAGCTAACCCACTACGAACTACTTCTTCGTTTATTTTTAGCATTGTCTTTACTAACGAACTGTGTATTTCCCGAGTATCTGTTGAAATTCTATTTTCCAATCGTTCTTCCATCGTTATAAATGTTATAATTTCCATGATATAATCTCCCTTTTACACAACAATATAAATTATCTTTTATTAATTATATCATCAAAAGCGACTCTATCCAACTATCTCTATTAAATAGCCTAAGATTCTCCGTTCCAGTAACCTTCCTGCAACTCAAATGTCACATAGTTATTCAGGACTTTTATCTTTATACCTGTCTTTCTTTTTTATATAAACCAAACCTATTGCAATAACACCTATACAACCAATCACACTTATTATTACTTTAATTGGTGAACTGATAAACCGAAGCCATGTATCCGTCGTAATCAAAAAGCCTTTTGGAGCTTTTCCCGTATCAGGCAATAACACAAGTTCGTTTCCCGCCGCATCACTAACCCGATACACTAAAAACTGTTTTTCTTCACGGCTAGGTATAGTAATCGTCATCATATCACCTACGTTCTGAACGAACTCTATATAATCCCAGCTTTCCAACACTTCTCCGGATTCTGTCACAAGAGAAAAGACTGCTTGTTTTAACAAAAAATTATCCTGCACCATAATATTCACTTTCCGCGCTTCTTCATTGTAAATTCCACCTTCCTTGATTCCATTTACAACCACCTTCGGCGCCGTATTGTCAATTACAAATGAAATCTCTGCATTTTTCTCTTCCAATGTATTATTACTTTCATTTCCTGCTCTATCCTTAGAATAACAGGTTATTCGATAAATACCCTCTTGGGCAAAATTCTCTCGTGGAAAAAGATAACGATTTATATAGCCTTTTCTCTCATCTCCCTCCTTCTCTACATAATAATAGATTTCTTCTTGCGAAGAAACTTCATGAGATTGCACGTTTCTTTCCATACAGGTAAGCATTTTCCCATTTCTTGTAACATAAAAAGCATACTCTTCTATTCTATCCACGTTCATTTCTGTAATACAGATATCCTCCACCTGCTCAAAGCGGTTATATACCCGTTTTGTATAAGATGCCAATTGTGATAAATCATAGGTTGAGCCATGTCGATTCAATGAAAAGCGATAGGTTAGCGTACTACTATTTCCTGCCATATCCGATGCCGTTACTTCCAACAGATAAACTTTATCTTCTTTCTGTGACATATCCGTCAGACAATATGAATATCCTTCTTCCACCTCTTGAGCCTGCACCGCTACAGCTACAGCTTCACCTAGCCCTGTTGTTACCGTAAGCTCTACTCCCTGAGCATTTGGATTGGTATCATAAACCATAACAATTGGATGAATTTCTTCTGCATTTGCCGAGTCATTTTCTACTCCTTGTATCACAATCTGAGGCGCCTGAGAATCAATTACAAAACATTCCTCTTCCATTATCTCTGCCTCATTTCCTGCTAAATCTAACACACTACACCAAAATCGGTATGAATTATCCTGTGTAAAGTACAACTCTAAAAAATGTTCATCACCTATATGACTCCACTCACCGACTGTTATCTGTGGCTCAACACTTAATGTAAAATCTGATTCTGAAAAATTGTGTTCCTTTACCAAAATTGTCACTGTCTGTTCTGTCTGATAATAATGTTCATTCTGCACATTCTGATTATGATATGTGATTTCTACAATTGGCTTTGTCATATCCACCGTAAACGGTTCTATACTGACCTCTCCGGATTCATTGTCTGCAAGATCCGTACAACTCACACGCATGGTATAATCTCCATCCTCTGAAAAGACGATATTGGCCCAGTGATTAATTCCTTCCGAATGCCATTCTGATATAGAAATTGGATAAATCTCACCATCTTTGGTTGCTTCTATCTTTACTCTATTCCCATCAAAGTTAAGCTCTTGTATGTGAATAGTTGCTGTTCTGGCCAGCTGATAATAGCACCCATTTCTTGGATCCTTTTGGTCAAATTCTATCTCTACCTGTGGCGCCGTCATATCAATTTTAAGCTCCTCACGGTCAGTTGTTACATTGCCACATCGATCCTGAACCGTAATCTCAATATAGGCTTCATTCCCTTCATAAGCTGCTGCATTTAATATTTCTGTTGTGGTGTAATTTTTTGCCTTAATTAACTCTTCTTTACTCGGAAGCGTTTTAGTAAAAGAAAAAATCTCTTTTTTCTGTTCTTTTTCTGTTGTACCAATTACACAAGAAAAACTTTCTATTCCAGAAAATCCTTTCTCTTGTGGCATGTCCTCTGCCGAAAGTGAAAAGGTTATATCGTCATGATAGAAAAGATTGTTATTTGCCTTCGTTAAAAGCTTGATGAATTTTCCACCATACTCTCCTTTTGGCTCCTGATTATCCACAACTATCCCCTGTGTTTTGAGGATAGCTTGATTCCCTGCCACATCCTCTGCAAGCATATAGATACATCCTCTTTCGCACGGATTTATGACAAATTTGTCATTTTCCTGCCAACCACTACTATTTTCCGTTATTTCTGCTTCTTCTGTTAACATCAGTTTTATAAAACGCTTACCACTTACACCAAAATCAGCACTCGCACTTCCATTTACTGCCGACTGATAAAAACGTTCATACTGGATGGTCTTTGCTATTTCCTCCTGCATTTTCGTTCCGTCCACAAACACTTCTAAGCACTCTGGCTCATGGGTATCTATTCTATAGATGTAAGCATCATGCTCCGATTCGTTTCCTGCCTCATCTTTTATCCAATATTGTAGTTCATAAATCCCATCCTTTGCATAGCCTGTCTGAGAATCATAAGAAAAATCAATGCTTAGGGATTTTATATTTTGCTGTATATTTTCTCTTATATAATCCTCATTACTTTGTTCTATATTCTCTTTTTTTATATGAGACAGTTGCTGATATTGTTCGTCACTACGTATTCCAATGGTTGCAGATTGTTCTAGTATTTCTGCCGTATTGTCCTCTGCATTTTTGTTTTCTGCATGATTTCTTGTCAGTCTCGTATAAACCGTTATCGGCGCACCATATTCTAAGCTTTCCATTCCATCATCATAATCCGGATATGAAAAGAAAATTGCGGGCACACCTGTTTTCTTGTTATACCACTCCTGTCCCTCTTTTAATATGGGCACTTCAACTATCTGTTCCTTCTTCTCTGGTAAGGTTTGTTGTAAACGGACTCTAGATGCTGTCTTTTTTTGTGTTTCAATATCCGTTATAACTCCAGTATTAGAGATCGCTCGGAAATAATAAGTTCCATTCTGATTGACGTCTATTTCCTGATCATAACCAATTTTTATTTCCTTCTCTACAGGAAGCTCTCTCCATTGTTCCGGCTCATATTCTCCACCAATACTCACATACTGATACTGCATACTTCGTATACCTGCTATTGTTTGACTTGTTCTATTTTCCTGAACCGCAATCGTAATCGCTTGATTGGTCCATTCCCCCTGATAGCAGTTCTCATCCTGAGTTTTCAACATAATGTCGAGAATCGGCTCCCTGTTATCCACAATAATCTGTATGAAATCCCCCATCTCGTTTCTTAACTCAATCGTTTTACTTACATTTCCGGCTCTATCCACCGCCCTAATAGCAATACCTGTATAGATTCCTTCTTCTAAAGCCTGTTCATATAATACCTGGCTTCCTTGAAATTCTATGTCATGCATGGTTTCCCATTTTGCAGTCTCTCCTAAATCCGCCTGCGTCGTGTATTCCATTCGCTCCACACCACTTAATGAATCCTCAAATGCTCCACTTAATGTTATATTCTCACTATAATACTTTTTACTTTCTGTACTGGTTGGCTCGTAAGCGTTCTGACTATAAGTAAAGTATGTATTTTGTGGTGCTGTTCTATCGATTCCTAGTTGAAATGTTCGTTTTCCATTTTCTACATTTTCAGTTGATGTATTTGTCTGAGCGTTACTTAACCAAAATTCATAGTTCTGCATGGTTGCTTCTTCTTCAATATCATGTTGTTTTTCTTGCCATACTTCATCCGTATTCTCTTTTTTTATATGCATTTTCTCATAAAAGCTTTCACCAACCTGTGATATACCTAATTGAATGGTTCCTGAAAGCCAATAACGATGCTGTTCCAAAAACTGTTCCCATTCTGCAAATCCTGTAAAGATAATAGATTCTTGTGTATGGTATGGTGTATAGGAAATAAAAAAATCCTCATCCTTTATTCCACTATTCGTAACTTTAACCGGAATTCTAAGCTCCTCGGCCTTATACGACTCATTATCTACTAATTCTAAAACAAGCTCTGCTTCCCCTACTCCTGTTACGGTAAATAGGATCAAACCATCACTTATAGAATATTTCTCTTGCTGTGTCGCTGGTTCTATTACCGCTTCATTAGTTGACACAGCTGTCACATATAACTCTGTATCCCCCTGCCATTCCTCCACAAAAAAAGAAAGCTGGACGCTTTTTCCATAATAGTCTCGATAAGAAAAGTATCCTTCTTTCTCTATGCTTGCCTGTAGTTGTATTTCTAACTTTTCTTGTGGTGTAGGTTGTGTTTCTTCCTCTGTTGTACCTTCTGTTGCTTCTGCTCCTTCTGCTCCTTCTAATGTAACATCTTCTATAACTTCTAATTCCTGTGTGAATATACTTTCTGTAGTTTCTATTACTTCACTTCCTTCAGCTTCACTTTCCTCCACTTGTTTATTTTCTAATATATTTGTTTCATTAATTAATGTACGTTCTTGTGTATTTGTTACTTCCGCAAACACACCACTCAAAGGTAAAGAACCTAGCAGCAATAACATAATCAGCATAATATATGCTACACATTGAATACTATTCCTTATTCTTTTCACTATGAAATACCCTCCTGTTTTGTTATTTATCCGTAATCGATTATTTGTACATTGGAACGAGGGTTATCATAATGTATTCTCACCTTGTGCGCAAGGTACTTTTGTACTATTTTAAGATAATTTATAAACAGGTTAAAAACAGTTAAAAAATGCCGACTACCTAAAATCATGCATAAGTCCAATTATCTTTTAAATAATTACCTCTCGACTTTTTGCATCATTTTAACGCAATCGGCATTTTTCTCTAATTCGAATCTGCAGGGATAATATATTTATCGCCGCTTACACTCCACCCTTTCTGATATTCTACTGTCACATAAAGCGTTTCTGTTCCATCAGAAACTTTGACAAAGCAAATACCATTTTCGTCAAACTTATCGGTTATCTCCAGCTTTTGACTTTGATAATATACCCATACCGTACCATCTTCACGATACTCAACCTCCGGATTAACTAATTCCTGAAGAAGCTCTTCCTGGGTTAAAGGGCGTTCCGTTCCATCTTCTTCAAATGCAATTCCTCCACCTCCCCTTTCAACCGTATTCCCTGCTTCATCCTGATATGTCATTTCATAAGAGCCATCACCCTTGAATTCCATTACTGCATCCGTCTGATCTCCATGAATCCATATTTGCACCATTCTCTGAATTCCTCCTATATTGGCAGCATAGGCTGTACTCGTTCCACCTATCAATATAAGACAAATGATTGCTACTGCAACTGCTACATTCACTTTATGCTTTTTCTGTAATTTAATCATATTCTCCATCTCCCTTTTAAAGTCATCGGAGGTCTGTAATACCGAAAATGCCTGTTTATACTTCTCTTTATTTGTCATCTTCCCATTCCTCCTTTAAACATTCCTTGAGCAACTGTCTGCCTCGTGACAATCTGACCTTCACATTGCTTTGTGTTATCTGCATGATGTTGGCTATTTCCTGAACTGAGTAATCTTCATAATAGAATAAGTGAATGACAATACGGTATTTTTCCGGAAGCTTCATTACCGTTTCAAATAGATTCTCCGATTCCGGTGTCTCAAAGGACAATGTTTCCATGTAATCCTCTAACGTCACCTTATTCTGCCTCCAAAAGGTTCGATTGACATTCTTTGCTTTATTTATCACTACTCTCAGTAACCACGCACGTATATGCTGCTCACTTTCAAATTCTTTTCTACTTGTATGATATTGAATAAACGTATCCTGCACCACATCTTCTGCATCCTGCGCATTTTTACAAACACTAAATGCCGTTGCAAAAAGATTATTCTGATAACGCTCTATCAATTCTTGGACTGTTTCTCTCATGAGTTCTCCTTTGTATGTATTTTAAGGCCTTCACTAATCATACACTTGAAAAAAGAAAAAGGTTACAATTTTTATCATTTTTCTTTTTCATTATCAAATAAATTCAAGTTTAGAGGAGTAATATTCAAGGCTATGAGCACTCCTTTTCAGGTTTTGTGTATAGCAAATGAATATGCCTCAAATGCAAACCCGCTTGTTTGGTATTTCCTAAATGGTGCGTTCGGCATGTTTGATTTATTCTGCTTTCCGCATAGTTGCGCAAGCGCACTATCGTGGCATTCGCCAAGTAAGCCT
>JAXJRB010000076.1:0-6076 GCA_036310845.1 Lachnospiraceae bacterium
CGTCTTCATTTAGTAGCGCAAAATTTGAGGACTCTTTATTTCCTTATTCGGTATAGCGGAGGCGGCTGTCAATTCGACATAATTTTCTTGTGATACTTTACCGTACATGAGCATTAGCGCCCGGGTTGTCATTTCCATATCCTTCTAATAAGTTAATGATACCCCATACTGCGACACCTGCTCCAATTGCTGTTACTACTACCTTTAATGCTGTTACACTACTCTGAAAAAATGCCATAACTCTTTTCCTCCATATTCTATAATCATTTTTTGTAATAAAAAAGGAAACTGTATCTATACAATTTCCCACACATCACTTCTAGTCACTGTGACTAAAAGTGGCACCATATTCAGTTTTCAACTTTTGGTCACTGTGACCAGAAGTACTTTTTTCACCTTTGGTCACTGTGACCAGAAGTTAACCGGCTATCTCTCCACAGTCCAATACTTCATCGACCTGTAAATCCGGTTTTGTTTTCAAGTGGTTCATGTATTTCATATACTTCTCCACATCAAACTTATTCTTTTCATCATAATCGGATAGCTCTTTGTACCTCTTATGCTTCGTAATATCAAACTTATCTGATAAAAAAGGTCTGACACCTCTTAACTGCATAATACATTTACCACCATCCATGACGGCTATTTCATCCTGACTCATCAGTTCTTTGCCAGTCTTTGAGTAATTCAATCCATAACTCTGCGAAGTTCCTCTTGTGTCGGAGGTATTATACAGGTCAATGGTTTCCTTACCCAGTATTTCTGCCATCTCTTTTAATGTTGTCTTTTCCTTACCACCCAGGAAAAGGGTAGTGTCGCAGTTGCCTTCAATCGTATCTGCGTTATCCTTATAAATAGCCTTAAGCTGGGATTTGGCCTGCAAAATAATCGCCGCCGATATTTCCCTGCTTCGAATCGTTGCAATCAGTTTTTCCAGATTAGGTATCTGTCCGATATTGGCTGCTTCATCGATTAGACATCTTACATGAATCGGAAGTCTCCCACCATAGACATCATCTGCTTTCTCGCATAGAAGATTAAAAAGTTGTGTATAGACCATTGCTATCAAAAAATTGAATGTCGAATCTGTATCTGACATAATCAGAAATAATATCGACTTCTCTTCTCCTAGTCTATCTAACTCTAATTCATCATAAGCGGTTACCTCTCTAAGTTCCTTGATATCAAATGCTGCAAGTCTTGCACCACATGAAATAAGAATACTTTTCGCAGTTTTTCCGGCTGCAAGTTTATACTTCTTGTATTGCCTTACTGCAAAATGATCCGGTTTCTTTTTCTCCAATTCCTCAAACATCAAATCTACTGCATTTTGATAGTTTTCATCATCTTCCTTGGTTTCACTGGCATCTATCATATCAAGAAGTGAAACAAAATTCTTTTCCTCCTCAATAGCTTCATACCAGATATATCCAATATACGCAGTAAATAATAATCGTTCTGCTTTGGTCCAGAAATCTTCTGTAGCCTGTGCACCTTCACCTTTGGTATTTACCATGATAGTATTTACCAGTTTCAGGATATCTTTTTCACTATGAATATAAGCAAATGGATTGTATTTCATGGACTTATCAAAGTTAATCGTATTCAGCACTTTTACCTTGTATCCATGCTTCACAAACATTTTTCCACATTCTATGATAAGTGTACCCTTTGGATCAGTGACAACGTAGCTGGAATGTAGCTGCATAAGCGAAGGCTTTACAAAAAATCTGGTTTTACCTGAACCAGAACCACCAATAACAAGAATGTTTTTATTTCTTGCATACTTTGGACTGGAAGGTCTACTACTCATCATCAAGCCTTCTGTCTGCGTGAGTGGGATATTCTTTTCAAATACAGGATCCATAAATGGCTCGATGTCCTTCTTTGTTCCCCACCTTGCAGAACCATATTCAACGCCAGGTCTGAATTTCTTTGCATTATTTGCTTTCTGCAAAACTATCACCTTTAATACTACACCACATACAATTCCGACTCCAATATCAATTGGATGAAGACTTGGAAATGGTCTTGCAAAGAGATTTCCTACTTCCTTCATAAGTACCATAGCTTTCTGTGATACATCTTCTCCCGGTGCAGTACGATAAATTCTGGATACTAAATCCGCTACATATCCTATACTGATATACGGCATATTCATTAGGATAGCTTTCCTTATATCTACATCTTTGGTCTTTGAGCTAAGCTTCTGTGGTAAGCACTTTAAATCCGTCACAATTCCATCAAGCACTTTACTCATCGGCTCTCATCCCTCGACTTACTTTTTTCTCTCTGACGTTCTCTGTTCTTATTTCTGCTCTTAACAATTTCTTTAAAGTGCAATAGTTTTTCTCTGATTGACACTTTATCCTTGTTTTTCTCATTCTGATGTACAAACTCTTTGAATGCCTGTGCCAATACATCACTATCTTTAGCCTTAAAGAAAATAATGTACTTTGGTGGTTCAGTTGTTTTATCCTTCTTCACAGCAAAATCAATGTTGTATTTCTTGGCAACTCTTTCAAATTCTTTGATATTACCCTCATTGATTTCGATTGTAGAAGCTCCCTTACCTTCTCCAACAAGTTTTTTTACTGTGGTTTTTCCATGAGTATTAAGCTTCTTATTTTTCCTGTGATTCAGGTACATCTTCATTGCTTCTCTAAGAACAGAACTCGTCAGTTTTGTAGATTTTACGATTAGGGCAAATACTTTCTTATTTACTTCCTCCTGCATAATGCCCTCCGTACAACAATTCTATTTTTCCTATCCTGCTAAGGTGGAATCCCTTTATGATATATGTTCATAGTCGCTCCCTTCACTTCTGGTCACAGTGACCAAAAGTCATTTGATGAACAAAAAATAGGCACAAGAAAAGCGGCTCGGAACCTGCTATTATTCCTAACCGCTTCAACTTTTTGTATTTTATTGTTCTCGTCTCTCGACATGATAACTATATCATAAATGCAAGTGGACAAAAAGGGACATTTCTGGCTAAGTTTCACTTTTCCAAGAAGTGATAGCTTTCTTCACCCATGTTGATATTGATATAAGCCAATATATGACTGCATTAATAATGTCCTAGTTCGACTTCGTGTTGCCGATAAAATTCTCGTGTATAAAGCTACATCCAGTTGAATAAATCTACATTTCAAGTGCTCACCAGTGGTGGGCACTTTTCTTTTGTCTCATTACTTTCAAATGAACGTAATAAACAGAAGAAAACAAAAATATTGAAATCAATATAAATGATGGGTGCTACATCGTTCCCAATTAAACACACCATATAACCCTCCATACATCTCCGTATTGGAATTGAACTTAAAACAAAAAATTCAATTTTCCAATTTCGGAGGTATACGTTATGAATTATGCAGACATTTTCAATGATTGTAAAACAGGCGTTGATTTTGAGAACCGCATCGTCGATGTCTTTAGAATACTTGGCTTCAAAGCCACTAAGACAGGTAGCAACGATGGAGGCATTGATATTATCATTGAGGGTACAGTAGAAAATACGCCACGCAAGTTCTACATACAGTGCAAGTTTTACAACAGACCTCTCGGTAAAACACCAATACAGGAGGTTTACTCCGGTACTCATTACTATGGTAACGATGGTACACCTGTAGTTATTACTAACAATCATGTCACTGTAGAAGCCAGACTTTACGCAAACAAATTAGGCGTTGAAATTATTTCAGACACCGAATGGGTAGAGTTCAAGCGTCTAATGTACGGAGAGCTAACCTACACACCTCAAGGAACAGGTTTATTCGGCATTATGCTTTGGCAGGTATCGAATGGTAATGGTAGTATTCCAGACTCTACACCAGCTTCGCCAACATCAGAGAAAAAGAAAGACTTAGAGAGTATTAAGTTACAAATCAAGAGTGAATTTGATGAGGCAGAAGAATGTATCAAAGAGGCAGCATATCTCCAAGAACAGGCTTTACGATACTCACAGAGGGCACTAAAAATACAGCAAAAAGCAATTCTATTTACCCTTGAACATGGTTGAAGGGCACGCACCAGTGATGGTGCAGACAATTTAATACAGTTAGGAGGTGCTTGGATGGCTACGTCCGACTACAAAGGGCAGTTTATAAAGTTCTTTGATACACTTAGTCCAGAGGAACAGGATGAACTACTCATACTGATGGAGTCAAAAAGGTCGGATGTTGAAAAATACAAGGAAGTTGGAAACTACACTATCTGCCCAGAGTGTGGCAGTACACAAACAAAGAAATACGGGAAAACGGCAAAAGGAACACAAAGACGCCTTTGCAAAGATTGTGGCAAGACATGGGTAGAAGCCGAGGTAAACCTATCCAGATTAAGCGAGACACAGAAAACCGCATTGTTCATGGGTATGATACAGAACCTAACTATTTCACAGCTTGCAGAACGCATGAATGTTTGTGAGTCCACTGCATATCGCTACAAAATGCAGGTCATGGACATTATTTACCTCAACACCACGGCAAAGCTACAAGAAGTGGATGACCATGGAAAAGCAAAATTTAGGCTTGAGGGCGATGTTCAGTGCGATGAATACTATACGCCTGTATCATTCAAGGGTAAGCGAGATCCAGAATTCTTTATCTTTGGGCAACGAAGATTTACCCGAACACACATGACAGTAGCAGAGCGAGTAGAGTACCTACACAAACATGGTTTATATGACAGGGTAATGGCAATCCCGGGATATTTTGAAGAATTGCAGGAAAACGCCAAATCATACAGACGAGGTATCAGTAACGACCAACTATGTACAGTTGTTGCAGTAGATGACGACCGAAACATTCTTGCCATGCCAACGAACATAGGGCGCATGAACAAAGAAGATTTAGGCGACCTACTAACCAAACACCTTGACAGGCGTTCCACTTTAATCACAGACAGTCATTCATCATACCCACCCATCGCAGAAGCCGCTAATGCAAGGCATGTTCAAATTGAGTCTGGACAGCACACAAGCGGTAGATACCATTTAGGTGCTGTAAATAGCATACACTCCGAGATAGAGAAGTTTATGCCAGAGACAGCAGAACGCCTACCATCGACAAAGTACACCGCACAGTACATGGCATTTTTCAGTTGGCTATGGGAGCATAAGAAGCTGTCATTGGATGAAAAGGTAATCCTACTCCGTAGAACATACCAAAATGGATTGAAAACCTACAGCGATACCTATGATAGCTTGAAAAATCGTCCACTCGACATTAATACCAAAGGCGAGTTCCCACAGGTAATATAAAGAAAGGCTCAGAGGTCAGAGGCAACTCTGGCCTCTTCTCTGTACATTGAAAAAGACAGAGAAATATGCTATGATATAGTCGTAGTATGAAACTTTTGGGTCTATTTTTGCGTCTATATAGATAGAAGTATAATTTTACAAGGGGGTAATCCGTATGAAAAAATACATAGCATTAGTTTTGGCATTGGTTTGTGTGTTGGGTCTGGTCGGCTGCAACACCAAGAGTATGAATTACATTATTGAGAACAAGCCAAGTGTGATTGGAGTTGTAGAGGAAGTACACAACGATTATGTCATTATGTATTCTGATACAGCGGATGGATATCCGAATGGCTCTAAATGGCAAATATCTTTGAATGTAGAAAACAAAGACAGTTATACAGACATTTCTGTTGGTGACGAAATCGTTGTATATCACGATGGAAATGTTATGGAGACAGACCCATTAAAGGTGGGTACAGTCTATGCCATTACATTGAAAACTCCTGTTGACAGAACAGAGAACGACAAATCCTGAATTTGACAAAGGAGTGTGATTGTATGAAAAAGAAAATTATCATTGGTATTTGTATTTTGCTGGCAATCGTTTGTTTGATACCTACTCGTATGCATTTAGAAGATGGCGGCACAGTAGTGTATAAGGCGATTTTGTATGAAGTTGAGGATGTGCATAGAATAGGTGCAGAAGATACAGCGGAAGATGAATACCTTGAAGGAACAATTGTAAAAATCCTTGGTATTGAAGTCTATAACGATGTTGAGTAAATTCCAATTTGACAAAGGGGTGTAGATTATGAATGTAGATATTGTAAAGAC
>JAXJRB010000077.1:0-35046 GCA_036310845.1 Lachnospiraceae bacterium
AATCAAACATGCCGAACGCACCATTTAGGAAATACCAAACAAGCGGGTTTGCATTTGAGGCATATTCATTTGCTATACACAAAACCTGAAAAGGAGTGCTCATAGCCTTGAATATTACTCCACTAAACTTGAATTTTCCCAAGAATATAAGTAGTAGTACAAAAATACAACTAAAGAAGTATATAAAATTTGTAGTGTGCATGGTATGATTTTTGTATCGGGATATCTTGAAAATAGAAGCGTTTGTATGCAAAAGGAAGAATACTGTTTTTACTTTGGAAAAAAGGCAATAGAAGCCGGATTCATACAGACCTTTTTATTACTGTTTAGTCGTTTGGAAGACAGTAAGGCTTATGAAGCACTTTTGCCGGATATAGCGATGGCATTCCGCCCTGTATTATATGGATTTTGTTTCTTTCTGCTCTTAAAAGAGCAGGAAGAAACTATGATAAAGTCAAAAGACAAGGAAGAAACAAAGGAACCAATAAGCTATGAACATTTCCTTGAAATTGGTCTTACCAAAAGAGAAGCAGAGATTGCTATCTTAATTAGTAAAGGTTTATCCAATCGGGAAATTGCAGAGGAATTTGTTATTTCTGAAGCGACGGTAAAGAAGCATGTATCAAATATATTTGAAAAGACAGGGATTGAGAAGAGAGAGCAATTAAAAAATATTTAGTAACATAACATCTTTCAGTTTTTTCTATAAAGTTTTCAGTTTATTTTGCCGAGATATATGTCAGAAACATACAAGACAAATATAAGAAAAATTCATTTTAAAGCAAATTAAGAATGGATTTTTACCTGTTACGAAAATGAAGTTTCGATAGAAGCCTTCGGACATGTCTTGTATCAAGGGTTACATACGAAAGGCAGGAATATTGCATGAATATTACATTAGATTCGCAATACTCTAAAGCCACTGTCACAGGAAGCGACAGCAATATCAACACAACCGAATATAGAACCGCCTCTCCTTCGAATGTATGGGGAAGCGGATACGCATTAGACATTACAGATAAAGTTATGGATGACAAGGCATACCAAGGTCAAGGAGTGACCGTAGAGGATATTATGCAACAAGCACAGGGTACGAATGTGCACGCCCAAAAGGACTTTATGATTGTAATGTCTAATTCTGTTTCAGGGGAAGATTTAGAGAAGATGAAAGAGGAAGGCTTTGACCCTGGAAGTACAGACGTAGAAACCTACGTCAGCATGGTTGATAAGATAAAGGTTACCTTGGCAAAGGCTGGAGTACAGATAGCAGGCTACACAGATGATATAGATGTAGCAACCATACAGGAAATTGCAGGAACCAGTGTGAACGCACACGAGCTTATGACAAAGCTGGAGGGCGCAGATATTCCTGTTACAAAAGAGAATATTGAGGGACTTTCTAAGGCAGTAGACAAAATATTATCTTTGACTGAACTGACAGATGATATGCTTAAATATATGATTCAGAACCAGAAGGCACCAACTATTGAGAACCTATACAAAGCACAATTCTCCAGCGCAGGAGCATTGCAGCAAGGCAAGGGTTATTACAGCGATATGGTTGGAAACGGTGCAGGATACTATGCCAAGAAAGCAGATAGTATAAACTGGGAAAGCATTCAGGGGCAGATAGATGCAGTGATTAAGCAGGCGGGGTTAGAAAAAAATGAAGAAACAATGCAGAATGCAAAATGGCTGGTAGAATCGGGTATTGAATTAACAAGTAAGAATCTGAATCTTTTGTCGGATATAAAAAATATAGCATTTCCATTAACCCAAGAGAATGCATTAAGTCTTGTTATAACAGCGATGGGAAATGGAAAACAGGCTGAGAAGACTTTGCTTACAGGAGAAGTATTAATTACAAACCAGGCATCGCAGTATGTAGAGGATGCAGCAAATATTTCAGATGAAGCGATTCATGAGGTTATTGAGAATGGACAGACTCTAAATCTCAAAAACCTTACAGCAGCACAAAAGGCATTAGAAAGTAATGGACAAAAAGCAGTGGTTGCTGTGGATCAAGTGTCTCTTCGCGAATTAGAGGCTAGACGGCAAATGGAAGAGATTCGACTGATGATGACAGAAGAAGCCAACCGTAAGTTGATGAGAAAGGGCTTTTCGATTGATACGACAGAACTTTCTAGACTGGTAGATGTTCTGAAGAATACAGAAAAAGCTATGAAGGCGGCTCTATTCCAAGGTGAGGATGCTTTAGAAAATGATAAAAGAGCAGCAATCTATGAAAAAACAGTAGCCATTACTAAGTCTCTTTCAACAATGCCGGCAGCGATTCTTGGAAAGTTCGTTACAAGCAAAGAGCCATTTACGTTAGGGCATTTGCAGGAAGAGGGAACTATTTTACAGAAACAGTATCAGGCGGCAGGAGAAACGTATGAAGCCCTGATGACGGCTCCTAGAAAGGATTTAGGAGACAATATTCAGAAGGCATTTCGTAACGTGGACGACATCTTGCAGGATATGAAACTGGAGGTAAATGACAGTAATCGAAGAGCAGTCAGAATTCTTGGCTACAACAATATGGAGATTACCACAGAAAACATTCAAGCAGTAAAGGAAGCGGATAGCCAGGTAAATGGTATCATGCGTAGGATGACACCGGCAACAACACTCAATATGATTCGTGAACAGGTAAATCCTTTGGAAATGAGTATGGAGGAGCTGGATACCTATCTGAATGAACAGGATAAGGATTTAAGTAAGGATACAGAAAAGTTTTCTAAGTATTTACAGAAGCTTGATAGAGCGGGCAATATCTCAGAGGATGAGAGAAATGCTTACATAGGAATCTATCGCATGTTCCGCCAGATTGAGAAATCGGATGGAGCGGTAATCGGAAGTTTGGTTGCGAGTGGAGCAGAAATGAATTTTAAAAATCTGCTTTCTGCAGTCAGAACAGGAAAAAGTAAAAATATGAATATTCAAGTCGATGCTCAGTATGGTGGTTTGGAGCAATTGCTACAGAAAAATACAGCAATTGATACCCAGATTCAGGCAGGGTTCTCATCAGGTGAGCAAAACGAAAATAATACTTCTAAGGAGAAGTATTATGCAAGAGTATCCAAAGAGATTAAGGATGAGCTTGCAGAGCATACGGATGTAACAAAGCTACAGTATATGAAGCTGAATGAAAATACAACCATAGAACAGTTTGCACAGGATTTGAAGGAAGTACAGACAGATTATTCAGCAGACAGAGTCAGAGAGAATCAGACCTTCCGCGAAACTATGCAGTCGGTTGAAGCAGTAGAAGAGGCAGTTATTCAGTCTTTGATTGATTATGAGCAGTCCATTAGTCCTGACAATATTCAGGCAGCATCCATGCTCATTATGCAAAGAGGTGAACTGTTCAAACAAATATTCGGACGAAGTGGTGCGACAAATACAAAAAATGACACAAATATCAACGATTCTCTTAAAGCAACAGAAGAAAGTGAAAATAAAGAAAAAAGTGTTATAGATTCTCTTACTTTTGCGGCAGATAACGCAATAGACGGGCTTACCGATGCCGAGGCGGCAAAGCAGTCTTATCAGGAGTTAATAGCGGAGAGTTCGAAGGCAGTAGAAGAGATTATTTATAAACAAGGTGCTTCAACCATTGATATTAAGGCAGCTAAAGCATTGTGCAAGGGACTGTCTTTAGCAGGAAAGCTTGCAAAGGAAGAAAATTATGAACTTCCAGTTGAGATTAAAGGTGAGCTTACCTCTGTAAATCTAAAGATTTATCATAATCAGACCATGACGGGTAAAGTAGCAGTTACTTTTGAAACTGACAGACTTGGTAAAGTGGCAGCAGAATTTGATGTTACAGAGAAGAGAATATCCGGTATGGTGGCTTTTGAAAAGAAGTCAGGAAAAGAGGATATAGAACAGGTAAAAGAAACGTTAGAGGTTGAATTTACCAAAGCGCAACAGGAAACAGGAACAGAAAAAACGATATTCTTAAGTCTGGCACAGACAAGTAATCTGGATTTAAATCGTTTTGGACAAGACAGAGAGCTTTTTGAAGATGGTCAGAAGCCTTCTACCAAAGATTTATATCAGACGGCAAAAGCATTTTTAACTGCTCTAAAGAGCTTGGAAGTATAAGTGAAAAACGACGTGAAGAGAGGGTAAAACATGAGAATAAATTACAACATTTCATCTATCATTGCGAGAAATGCATTAAATATTAATAACAACCGCTTATCGGGTTCCATTCAGAGACTTTCTAGTGGTTATAAGATTAACAGTGCGGCTGATGATGCAGCAGGCCTTGCAATTTCTATTAAAATGAATGCTCAGATTAAGAGTTTGGAACAGGCAAACAAAAATGCGAATGACGGTATCTCTGTTGTAAATACAGCAGATGGTGCAATGTCAGAAATGCATGATATTTTGCAGAGAATGAATGAACTTGCAATTCAGTCAGCAAATGGAACAAACTCAGATGGTGATAGAAAGCAGATTCAGCTTGAAATTGATCAATTAGTGCAGGAGCTTGATAGAATTGCAGAAACAACACAGTTCAATGCGCAGAATCTTTTAGATGGAAGCTTTGCATATAAGGGGTATACCAATACGGAAAATATTAAGGTTATGTCATACAGTGATGGTGTGTCAAGCGGAACCTATTCTATTAAACAGCTAAGCTACTATCATTATGAAGATACCATTAAAGATCATGCAGCGTATGTAGAAAACAGCCCTGAAGGAGAGGTTACACATGAGGATAGATATAAAGCTGCAAGCGCAGATGATATCAAAGCCGCTCTTGTAACAAATGACCAAATTACAGCGGATGAAGGTATGAGAGGATTTCCGGATGGTGCAAGAGTTATTGTAAAGAATGAAAATGTTATTATTGAAGCAGAAAATGATTTTCAGGTTAAGCTTTCTCTTAATGACAGAAAAGCAATCGATGGAAGTGGAGTGACGACTACTTCTGTTAGTACATATATTACAACAGATTGCTATAAGAATATTACCGTAACCAATCAGGAAGGTACCATAAAGTACAATGTCAGTGAGCTGAACATTATTAAGGACTGGGGAGAGGATAAAACAATGGGAAAAGACCCAGCAAATCCAACCACACCGGGAATTTCTTACCATACAGGCTCAGAGGAAGAGGGCTTAAGACATCTGACAGAGGACTTTGCAAAGTTTTTTAATGGGGTAAATCCTGACGTAGAATATACGGTTACAAGCTGTGCAGTGGACGAAACAACAGGAGATATAACCATTGGTTACAAAGATATTGAAAATATGGCAGGTGCGGAAGAAACCTATACTTTTAAATTGTTTCAGGAGGGAAAAAAGAATCTTGATGGAACACCAGATCCAACCGAGCTTAAGGATTCCTTACATACTCATACCGATACCGTAAAAACAGAGTATAAGGTTGGAGATATGAATAATGATACACAGAATATTAATCTGAATCTAACAGGAATGGGACCTATGCGAATCCAGGTTGGAGCAAACGAGGGACAGGTTATTCAGATCGAAATTCCATCATTGGGAACAGAGTATCTTGGGGTAGATGGTTTAAATATTACTACAGAAGAGAAGGCAACAGAAGCAATTGATGTGATTACAGAAGCGATTGATTATCTATCCGGTATTCGCTCTAAGGTTGGTGCATATTGTAATCGTATTGAGCATACCGTAACGAATCTGGATGTAACAGAAGAAAATATGACAGCGTCTTATTCAAGAATTATGGACGTTGATATGGCAAAGGAAATGACAGAGTATTCTACCGTACAGGTATTAGTGGAATCCTCTACTGCAATGTTAGCACAGGCAAATGAAAGACCACAGTCTGTATTGCAGTTGCTTCAATAAAAAATGTGAAAATTAATTTTTACATAAAACTTTGAGCAGAGGCCAAAAGTTTGCAGACTGAGAAAGGGATAATATTATGAACACAGAAACAAAACAGACCTTTACCAGAAGAATTACACAAGCAAATAGAACGCAGCTTGTGGTGATTGTCTACGAAATGCTTCTAGTTTATCTCGAGGATGCCATAAATTCTTATCATGAGGACAAGAAAGAAGAATTTAAAGAGAATCTTCGGATGGCTAGAGAATGCATTGGTCAAATGCGTACCAGTTTAAATTTTGATTATGCATTGTCTAAAAATCTCTTTGCAATTTACTGCTTTGCAGACAGAGAGATTGCGAAGGATATCTATGCATATAAAACAGAGAATCTGGATGTAATTCAAACTATTTTTACAAAGCTGCATGATGCATATTATGTGGTAAGTCAAAAGGATAATTCTGCGCCACTTATGGATAATATTCAGTCCGTTTATGCCGGACTGACTTATACAAAGTCCGATTTAAATGAGGATTGTCTTAATTATGATACCAAGAGAGGTTACCTGGCATAAGCTTGGTATCCATAGCTTCGGGGGACTCAATAAAAAGTTGCATGCTTTTTGCCTGTTCAAGTAAAAAGCGATATCTTTTTAATGCAGAATTCACCTCGTAGATATAACAGTCAATTAAATCAGGGTCAGTTACATTGTCAAAGCCACAGTATGCCACTTCAAGGGCATGCTGTGTTTTTGTAATATCAGCAAGTAAAAGCTCTCTTGCAGTGAGAGGAGTATCCTCTTTTTCCGGTTTTGTTATTTTTTTCAGACTAAAATATGTTTTCATAAAGACATTTATCGCCTTTCCTTATAGATATTATGAAGGTATCGTATTATTACGTTATTCTAAGTATAGGCATGAATGTCTCTCTTTATGCGTTTAATTTTAAAAAAAAATTAAACTGGAATCGAATTATTACATTTGAAGTAGACAAAGAAAAAAGTCATGCTATAATCAAAAACAATCACAGCAAATGCTGTTCTATACCGAATCGGTAAAATTCCCAAAACGTTTAAGGAAGAATAAAAAATAAGAAAGGCTAGGAAAAAATGATAATCCTAATATGTGTATTAGTGATTGCTGCTTTTGTGGATATCTTGTGCTATCGCATACCTAACATGTGGATAGTGATAGGTATGCTGGCAGGTCTAGTTCAAACAGTGGCAGAAGGAGACTTGTTGTTACTAGGACAGACAGTGTTCCAGCTCATCATCGTTTTTGTTGCATTTTATCCGTTTTATCTTATGAAAGGGTTAGGCGCAGGAGACGTAAAATTGTTTCTGGTGTTGGGCTGTTACGTAAGAGGTGTTGCCTATTTGCATTGTCTGTTTGGCGCAATGATGTTAGCAGCTGTATGGGCAATCATGAAAATGCTTTGTCAAAAAGAGAGCAGGGAACGACTTTTTTACTTGGGACAATATTGCAAAAAAGCAATTATGACGGGTGTGTTAGATGAGTACGAGGTAGATAAAGGTAATCAAAAAAGTGTAATACGTTTATCGGTTCCCGTGCTATGTAGTGCATTGCTGTGGTATGGAGGACAATATTTATGAAAAAAAGATTAGCCATCTGCGACAGAGATGAGCGTTATCTTCAGAGCATGCAGAACTATTTGATGAAAAGACTTACACAGTTTGAAGTAATTACCTTTGCTACATTACAAGAAGCATCAGAATATAGCAAAAAGCAGGCATTTGCAATATGTTTGTTAAGTGAATCATTATATGAAAAGGACTTGTATGGGATGCAGGCTTTGGAGATTTTGATATTAAAAGAGAATGGGAAAAAAGAAATCACAGAGTATCCATATATGGAAAAATATCAGTCCATGGAAAGACTGATACAGGAGCTGTTAAATGAGTATGCAGAGCATAGTCTTATGGATGTACCAGTCTATCAATGTATAAAAAATGTTACAGTTCATGCGTTTTACACACCAATGGTTTCAAAAGAGCAGACGAGTGCTGCGTTGACTTTGGGACAGATTCTTTCAGAGGAAAAAAGAAAGGTGTTGTATCTGAATTTGCAAGCATTTGCAGGATATGAAGAATTTATAGCGGAGAATAATATGTCGGATATAACAGACTTA
The DNA here is from genome assembly GCA_036310845.1 of Lachnospiraceae bacterium. GTDB lineage: Bacteria > Bacillota > Clostridia > Lachnospirales > Lachnospiraceae > COE1. The sequence goes on from JAXJRB010000077.1 coordinate 7,978, forward strand.
CTATATGTTGCAGAAAGACAGGATATAAATTTTGGTTTCCGTATACAGAGCATGAAGCAAAGAATTGGAGGCTTAGATTATTTTGCGCCTGCACAGGACGCTATGGATTTGCTTTCTGTTACACAGACGGAATGGAAGGTACTAATAGATAAGGTAATAGAAACGGGAGAATATACAGATATTATTTTGGATTTGTCGGAGCTTTGTCAGGGACTTTACTATTTTCTACAAACAAGTGACTGTGTTTATAGTATGTGTGCAAAAACAAAAGAGGAACAGCTTGTGATAGACCAGTATAAGAAACGGTTACATAAGAGACAAATGAATGCGGTTTTAGAAAAAACAAAATGGATGGAATTTGCAAAAGAATGGGGAGGACATATAGGTAATATAGAACGGCTTACAATAGCACCACTTGGAAAATACATGAAAGGACTAATTGACAAAGATGGTAATTAACCGATATGAGATTTGTAAACAGGAAATGGAAAGCAAGCTACGGGAAAGAATTGATTTTACCAGAGAAGTCTCGGATGAAGAAATACAGGGTATCATTGATGATCTAATACTTGGGAATGGTCATAAATATGCTCTTACACTAGAGGAAAGAAAAAATCTTGCAAAAGAGATTTTTTATGATGTACGAAGACTTGGTATTTTGCAGGAATTAATTGATGCAGAGGATATTACAGAGATTATGATTAATGGAGCAGGTAATATCTTCTACGAAAAGCAGGGCGGACTATACCTTTGGGATAAAAGCTTTGAATCCAGAGAAAAGCTTGAGGATGTTATACAGCAGATTGTAAGCAAGTGCAATCGAACGGTTAATGAAGCATCACCTATTGTGGATGCAAGACTTAGTGATGGTTCTCGTGTAAATATTGTATTGTCGCCAATTGCTTTAAATGGACCAGTGGTTACGATTCGACGTTTTCCAGAGAATCCTATTACAATGGAACAACTCATTGCCTTTCACTCGATTACAGAAGAAGCAGCGGATTTTTTAAAGAAGCTTGTGATGGCAGGTTATAATATCTTCATCAGTGGTGGAACCGGGTCCGGTAAGACTACATTCTTAAATGCATTATCGCATAATATTCCCAATACAGAACGAATTATAACTATAGAGGATTCTGCGGAGCTTCAAATACGTGGAATACCAAATTTAGTAAGCCTGGAAACCAGAAATGCAACAACAGAAGGAGTAAAAGAGATTTCTATACGTGATTTAATCAAAGCATCTCTTCGAATGAGACCGGACAGAATTGTCGTAGGTGAAGTTCGAGGTGCAGAAGCAATTGATATGCTCCAGGCACTTAATACAGGGCATGATGGCTCTCTTAGTACCGGACATGCCAATTCTGCAAAGGATATGCTTGCGCGATTAGAGACAATGGTTTTAATGGGAATGGAGCTTCCACTTCAGGCAGTAAGAGCACAGATAGCATCAGGAGTTGATATCATTGTGCATTTGGGAAGATTGCGCGATGGAACAAGAAAAGTATTGGAAATTACAGAGATAATTGGGTATGAACAAGGTGAGATACAGACACAATGCCTTTATCGTTTTGAGGAAACGGGAGAAGAGGAGGGAAGAATTCTTGGAGCATTGCAAAAAGAAAAGAATTTATTGCATACACAAAAGCTCTCAGCAGCAGGACTTTGTGAACTATAAAAGTTACTCTTTCAGCATTACAGAATGGATTCGTTATGGGTTAGAGGGAAGCATAATAATAGGAATGGTTAGCTGGTTGTTCTATGATAGCGTTCTGATGTTTGTGTTATTGATAATTCCTTTTTTGTATCTTTATCTAAAAAGAAAAAGGAATGAGCTTTGTATAAAAAGAAAAGCCCTTCTTAATCGCCAGTTTCGGGAAGTGATTTTAGCGGTTTCCTCTCATCTGCAAGCAGGATTTTCTGTTGAAAATGCTTTTCGAGAAGCGTATCAGGATATTTGTGTTCTTTTTGGAAAAAAGAGTCTGATGGCAAAAGAGCTTTCATGGATATTACGGCGTGTGGAGAATAATGAAGCATTGGAGCAAGCCTTAATGCAGCTTGCACTAAGGAGTGGCTTGGAGGATATACATGAATTTGCAGAGGTTTTTGCCATTGCTAAGCGTGGTGGTGGAGAAATCAGAAATATTATTGCTCGTACGGCCGACATCATTGGAGACAAAATGGAGGTAACAAGGGAGATTCAGACCATAATTAGTGAAAAGCAAATGGAGCAAAAAATTATGCAGTGTATGCCATTTGGCATCATTGGGTATTTGTCGCTTACTTCGCCAGGGTATCTTGACAGTATGTATCATAATGCGCTGGGAATGGTAATAATGACAGTATGTCTTTTCATATATGTATTAGCCTGTTTTCTAGCGGAGAAAATCTTAGACATTGATATTTAGTGAGAAAGGAGAAGCAGATGAAGTATATTCAAAAACTTGCAATCTGGTTATATGATACATTCCCTTTATGGAAAAATGCTACGGTTTTAGAGGATTTAAAGACATTATATCCGATGCAGGATATTACAAAAAAACAAAAAGAGTATGTAATAGAAAAGCTTTCATTTGGAATTATAGTGTTGGTAGTGGGCGGAATATTAGGAACATTACTTATGATAAAAGAGGCAGGGACAGATTATGTGGAAAATAACCAATTGCGTCGAGGTACTTATGGAGAGGGAAGTCAAAATATTGTATTGAACGCAAAAAACGGTAAAGAAGAAGCCAGCATTACCGTGGAGGTTGAGGAACGACTATATCAAGAAATAGAATTACAGGAAATGTATAAAGGCTTCTTGCAAGACCTTAAGAAGGTTGTCTTAGGAGAAAATAAGACCTTTGATGAGATAAGCTATGACCTTGATTTGGTAAATTGCCTAGAGGGATATCCTTTTGAAATAGAATGGCAGATAGATGAAGAGTATGTGGATCCTAGTGGAAAATTAATACATAATGAGTTGTCGCAGGCAGTAGTAATAGAAGTGACTGCACAGATTACCTGCCAGGAATTTAAAAGGGAGGAAACCTTTTGGTGTTGTATCAGGAGTAGGGCGTCCCCATTAACCATGCAGGAACAGCTGCAAAGGCAGCTACAGAAATTGGAGGAAGAAGACAGAGAGCAGGAATATGTGATGCTGCCCACCGAATATAGGGGAAAAGAAATCGTGTGGACACAGCAGACACAAAAAAGTGGCTTACTGTTTTTGCTTGCGACACCAGTTGTATGCATTATTCTGTTATTAAGTAAAGATAAGGATTTGCATAAAAGGGTAGAAGAACGGGAAGAGCAAATGAAAATTGACTATCCTGAACTGGTGAGTAAGCTCACACTCTTGCTTGGTGCAGGAATGACAGTACCCAATGCCTGGCAAAGAATGGTTGCAGACTATAGTAAGAAGAATTTACCGGAAACCAAGAAACGCTATGCATATGAGGAGATGTTATTAACTGCAAACGAATGGAAAAACGGAGTTTTCCAACAGGATGCCTTGAATGGTTTTGGCAAGCGTTGCAGAATACCATGCTATAACAAGCTGGTAATGTTACTAACACAGAATCTAAGAAGTGGTTCTGTAAATCTTTCTTTCCTCTTACAGGAAGAGGCATTTGAGGCATTCGAGGAGAGAAAGCATTTGGCACGAAGGCAGGGCGAAAGAGCAGGAACAAAGCTGCTCCTACCTATGATGCTGTTACTTGGAATCGTAATGGTTATCGTTGTTGTGCCGACCTTTCTTTCTAATATGTAACGTAATAACTATATGATAATTATTTTCGAATACAAAAACAAAACAAAGGAGAAAACAATGAAACAATTCAAAAATTTTTTAAGAGAAGAAGATGGAATGGGAACCGTAGAGGTAGTGTTAATTATAGTCGTATTAATTGCTTTGGTAGCAATGTTTCGAGATGGGATTAAATCCGTATTAGAAACTATCTTAAAGACAGTAAAGACAAATGCTAAGGCTATTTAAGACACAGAGCGGTTATATTACAGTGTATCTGACACTGACCTTCGCCATTATCCTGTCGCTGCTATTAGCCCTTGTAGAGGGGGCGGCGATGGGGGCTGCAAGGCTACAGGCAGAGCTTGTGGCAGATTTAGGAATGGATTCTATCTTTGCAGAATATCATAGAGAATTATTTTCCCAATATGGCTTGTTGTTTGTTGATGATTCCTATGGAACGAAAAAAGGTAGTCTTTCCAAAGTAGAAAAACATTTGGCGGAATATATGTCTTATAACATGAAACCGGAAAAGGGACTTGTGCTTGCACCGGGAAGTCATTGGATTCCTTTGGAAAATACTCATTTAGAAATAGAAGAAGCAGCATTTGCAACGGATGACTCAGGTAAAGTATGGAAGGCACAGGCTGTAGATTATATGAAAAGTAAATATGGAATGGACATCATTCAAGGAATACAGGACCAGCTTCAAACCATAGAACAAACAAAAATGTTATCAATAGATGTGCAAAAGAATCTTTCCGAGTATAAAAAAGCATTTGAAGAATCTTTGGCAAACAAGGAAATCACAGAAACTTATCAGAAAACGCAGGAAGGATTTTCTTATGATTTAATAAGAGATTTTCTAGATCAGTTTGCTGGAAAAGGAATTCTCTACTTAGCGGTTTCTGATTCCGATAGCTTATCTTCAGCAGTGATGAAACGAAAAGAATGTCTAAGCTATCGGGTACAACAAGGAAATGTCAATAAAGGCTCGGGACTTCCTGAGTATGTAGATAAGCCACAAGGATTGGTAAATGAGCTATTGTTCGATGAATTTTTGTTACAGAAATATGGATTTTATGGACAGGAAAAGGAAAACAGTCATCTGAAATATCAAGCTGAGTACATTTTGTATGGAAGAGACAATGATATATCCAATCTACGTGAGTCAGCAGAAAGACTTCTTTGGCTTAGAAGTGCAGCAAATTACATTTATCTTACGACAAAGGATGCTGCCAAAATAAAAGAGGTAGAGCTTATAGCAATGGCAATCTGTACCTTGCTTGGGATCCCTAAGGCAGCAGAGGTATTATCCATGTTAATTATCCTGCTATGGGTAATGGCAGAAAGCACCTATGATGTAAAGTGCTTGCTACAAGGGGGAGAAGTACCACTGATAAAGAATAAAGGAGACTGGATGCTGAGTCTTACGGGATTGTTTCAAGGTGAGTTATGGAAAAAGGGTGCAAATACGACAGGAATGTCAGGAATGACCTATGAAGAATATCTTAGAGTCTTTTTAGCATTGATGTTGAATCAGGAGAGTAAAGTTATGCGAAGTATGGATATAGCGGAACTTGATATTAGAAAGACAGCGGGAAATGAAAATTTTCGTATAGACCAGTGTGTGGATTATTTAAAAGTAACCTTTGGCTTCATCGGAGACAGAGGACAAGAGTATGTTTTTACAAGAACCATGCGATACGAATAAAAGAAAGGAGGTGGAAGGATGTTCTTTTACATGTTGAATTCTTCTCCATTCGTGAGATTTTTTAAACAGAAAATAAGTAATTCAAGAACAAAAAAGACATATCAAAAGAAGAAAGTAAATGAGAAAGGAGTTATGACTCTCCAGACAGACCAATCGTTTTCTGTTATCCTGCACAATTCTATTCAAGCATGTAGGAGAATATCCTTCTGCCTCTTTTCAAAAAAAAATATGCAGTCTGCCAGTATGACACTTGAGGCTGCGTTGGTTCTTCCGCTTTTCTTATTTGCAGTGCTTAATTTGATGTCCTTTATTGAAATTTATCGCTTGCAAAGCAATTGGAATATGACCTTGCATCAGTCAGTAAAAGAACTGGCAGTGGTGGGTGGTGTCATTGATAAAGCAGGTGATAATGAATGTATTGATTTGATATATCCATATAAAGTAAAGCCACATGTTTCAATGGTAGGTTTTTCAGAATTTTGGATGTATAGCCGTATGCGAACAAGGGCATGGACAGGCTATGACGTAGAAACGGTTCATGCAGAGGAAGAGGATATGGTCTTTATTACAGAATATGGTGAAGTATATCATCTGACAAAAAGCTGCGCCTATCTCAAATTATCTATTAGAGCGGTTGATAAAGATATTGTAGAAGAATTAAGAAATGCAGATGGAGCTTGTTTTTATTCCTGTGAAGAATGTGGAAAACAATGTACCAATACCGTTTTTGTAACAAGCTATGGAAATCGGTATCATGCAACCTTGCAGTGTGGCAGTTTAAAAAGGAAGATACAGGAAATACCATTGTCTAAGGTAGGAAATAGAAGTGCCTGTAAAAAGTGTGGTTAGCGCATAATAGAGAAGAGGTTTTTAAATATCATGTTAGTTGGGATTTATGGATTAGAAGGATTGTTGTTATTTCTTGCAGGAATTGAGGATGTGCGAAAAAAGGAAATTCGTATCATTTATATTGTTGCAATGGGAATCGTTGCGTGTGTTGGGTGTTTGTTTCAACAGAATCATAGCTGGTATGGAGCGTTAGGTGGCGCGCTGATAGGATTATGTATGTTGGGAATATCTTTACTTAGTGAGGAGCAAATAGGAAGAGGAGATGGTCTTGTTATTGCAGCATTAGGACTTTTCTTTGGAGTGCGCAATACGTTAGGAATGGTTTGCTTTGCCAGTTTATTTATGGTTCCGATAGCTTTGCTTATTATAGTTATAAAAAAGGAAAAAAAGAAAATAAGACTCCCTTTTATACCAGCGCTATTTTTAGGGTATGTCATGACAATTTCGATAGGAGGTATGTCATGAGAAGATACCTTAGTGAAAAAACAGGAGGATATTTTACTGTGGAGGCGGCATTGCTTTTGCCTTTTGTTATGATGAGCATTGTTTTTATGATATTTCTGTCATTTTATTGTTACGACAGATGTATTTTAGAGCAGTGTGCTTATGCGGCAGCGTTACGGGGGAGCAGTAATCGTTTTGAAAATACGCAAGAGGCGTATGAAGAGGCAGTAGATGCGGCCGAATCACTCATAGAAAAGAAGCTATTTGCAATTCGTAATGTGAGTACAACGGTTCGGGTATCAGCAGTTGCAGTGATAGTTTCTTATAAGTGTGAAGTAAATATACCTGGTGACAATTGGCTAAGGGGCATTGTTGGAGAAGATGTATTGTGTATGGAAGTGAGCAAGAAGGTATTGCGGAATAAAACCGTTGCCATATTGAGGCAGAGGTAAGCGAATGAAATGGAAAGGATAGGATAAGAAAATGAAGGAGCAGGAAAAGGAGTTACCGGACAGACGATATGAAAGAAGTATGAATCACAATTATCTGGTTCTAAGTACGTATCAGTTCTTTGTAGATGTGCAAGAAGAAAGTTATATAGAAAGAATGCTGTTAGAGAATCAGATTCCGGGATTACTTCCTGTTATCAGTAGACACAAGGAAGGAGAGAAGCAATATTGTTATGAGATAAACTCCCTGCAATCCTTAGACAGATTATATGAGAAGCAGGAAATGAGCTATGAGGCATTACAAAAGTTACTGACAGGTTGTATAAGGTGTTTTGAAAGGTTGGAGGAGTATCTGCTGGATGGTAGTCAGGTATTATTGTTGCCGGAATATATTTATCTACATATGGATACCAAGGAGCCTTATTTTGTATGTTATCCAAATTATGACGGAGATGTCAGAAAGTCATTTCAGAAGCTTGTGGATTATTTGCTTACCAAAATCGATCATAAACAGGAACGAGCAGTATGGCTTGCTTATCAGGTCTATCGATATACTAGAAATTCAAATTATGTGCTAGGCGAAATAAAAAATCTTTTATATGAAGCTCAGGAGATGGAGCAAAGTGTTACTTACAGAGAGAATAGTAATTATGCGAATGGTACGATATTACGGGAAGATTTTTGCAATACAAATCTTGAGTGTTCAATACAGGAAAGTAACGACTTTTATGAAAACAGTGCAGGAGAAAAATATGGTGAGAAATACAGCTTAGAAAATGTTGAGGAAGAAGTAGAGCCTGATAACTGGAACAAAAATATATTAGGAGCTTTGTTGTGCACGCTGTTAGCGCTGAGTGCAGGAGGTATTATCTTTGGAGCAAGACTGCTAAAGCTGATTCCATTATCACAAAAACAGGAAATAAGTCTGTATGGAGCGATAGGAATGTCTGTAGTGGCTGCAGGTATTTTTTTTGTAAGTGTTCTAAAAAAATGGAAACAGGATGAGAAAATTCAGCAACTGACGGAGGAAGTAGAGGACGAAATAGAATATTGGAATACGGATGTAAGGATCGTAGATAGTCGTAGTATGACAATACCAAATGAGAAAAAAAATTATGTTAGGAATGTAACGCCTATGCAAATGGCAACAGGAAAACAGACCTCAGAGCTTGCGGGAGAAACCATGTTGTTAAATCAGGAAGTTGTGCAAGAGCGATGCTTAAAAGGTATGGTAAATGGCAAAGAGTTACGAATACCTTTGGCACATTTCCCACTAACGATAGGAAAGCTTGCGCCATTTTGTGATGTTGTAATTCCAGATAATACCGTGAGTCGAATGCATGCAAGATTAGAAGAAAGAAATGGTCAGGTGTTTATTTCTGATTTAAACTCAACAAACGGAACAATAAGGAATGGAGATATGTTAAGTATTCATGAAGAGGTTGCCATGGAGCCGGGAGATCAGATTATGTTTGGCAGAGTTTGTCTGACTTATTGTTAAAAATCCGATTGACGTTACTCATTTACACGGTTACAATATAATTAGTTATGTAAATTTGGGGAAGGTTGAAAGGGATAAAGGGTGATAGTAAGTGAAGATTAATATTTATTATGGCGGACGAGGGATGATAGGGGATCCGACTCTGTATGTGATGAATAAGATGCAGGAGGTTCTTAAGGAACTGAATGTTACGGTGGAACGATATGATTTATATGAGATTAAGAATAATATAACAGCATTGCCACAGACATTAAAGGATGCAGATGGTGTTATTCTTGCCACAACAGTAGAGTGGTATGGAATCGGTGGGTGGATGCAGCAATTTTTAGATGCGTGCTGGTTATATGGTGATAAGGAAAAAATGTCTAAGATATATATGTGCCCGGTTGTTATGTCAACTGCTTATGGAGAGCGTGAAGGCATGATGAACTTAAATGCTGCATGGGAGATTTTAGGAGGCATTCTTTGTACAGGAATCTGTGGATTTGTTGCAGATATTTCAGATTTTGAACAGAATAAGCAATATGCAAGGCTGATTGAGAGAAGAACAGAAGACATGTATCGCTCTATCAATCAGAAAGCCGTGGTTTTACCATGTAGTAACCAGGCAGTAAAGCAAAAGGTATCCTTTACACAGAGTTTGAATCTGACACCGCAGGAGGCAGAGCAACTATCTGAGCTTGCATCGGATGATGATTATGTACAGAAGCAAAAGGAGGATATCCAAGAGCTTGCCAGTATGTTCAAGGACCTTATGGGAGAGAAGGAAATCGAAGAAACCAATCTATTTGTAGAGGATTTGAAGAGTCATTTCCGTCCACAGCCGGGATTCCAGGCAGTTTATAAGTTTTATATACCAGAGGCAGCAAAACCATTGGTTGTAAAGGTAAATAATGCGGAGATGGAGTGCTTTTATGGGACGATAGATAAGGTAGATGTAGAAATGCAGATATCAGCTGAGGTTATGAATGAAATCATTCAGGGTAGAATGACCTTTCAGAGAGCATTTATGGCAGGCTCCATGAAGATGAAGGGTGATTTTAAGATTTTAAGAACATTGGATATTCTTTATGCATTTCAATAAATAGATTAAAGGTAGAAAGAGAGAAAAACGATGATTGATCATAATTGTATTTTTTGTAAAATAGCAAATGGAGAGATTCCTTCTAAAACTTTATATGAGGACGAAGAATTTCGTGTAATTCTTGACCTTGCTCCAGCAACCAAGGGACATGCCTTAATCCTTCCAAAGTCTCATTACAAGAATTTATACGAGTTACCAGATGAAACAGCAGCAAAGGTTATGAAGCTTGCTAAGAAAATGGCAACAACCATGACAGAAAAGCTTGGCTGTGACGGTTTTAATATCGTTCAGAATAACAATGAAGTGGCAGGACAGACCGTATTCCATTTCCATATGCACTTGATTCCAAGATATGAGAATGATAATCAGAGAATTAGTTGGAATCCGACAGAAATGACTCAGGATGAGCTTGAGGCAGTGAAGAAACAGATTACAGAATCGTAACCATAAAATATCCCCTATTATTAGAAAAAGTCTAATAATAGGGGATTGTTTTATGGTTTTTATTTAATAGAAAATTGCTGTAGCGTAGTGGTAATCACTTTTTCACTTCTTTTTCAATTAAATCTACAATCGTAGCAATAGAATTGCGTTGATTGCTGTTCTGCATAGCATCAATGAAGGATTGTCTAGTAAAGTACAACTCATGAACCTTTTCCACCAAAGTATAAGGGGTTAAGTCATCCTCATCAGCTACCATGGCAAAGCCTTGTGATTCAAAGCTCTTAGCATTCAGTATTTGGTCACCACGGCTACAGGAAGCAGGAAGCGGAATTAAGAGACTTGGCTTTCTAAGAGCAAGAAGCTCACAGATAGCATTGGCTCCAGCTCTAGAGATAACAATATCTGCAAGAGCAAAGAGATCCTTTAAGTCTTCCTTAACATACTCAAACTGCTTATAGCCCTGTGTATTTAATAAAAGATTATCAACCTTATCTTTTCCGCAGACATGCACAATCTGGAAGTCATCCAACAGCTTTGGAAGGGCATCACGTACCAATGAGTTGACTCCGGCAGCACCTAGACTTCCACCAATTACCAAAATAATCGGTTTGCCAGATGTAAATCCACAAAGATCAAGCGCGTGATATTTATTACCTCTTGATAATTCTTCGCGGATAGGAGAGCCGGTAAGTACTGCCTTGTCAGCCGGAAGATTTTGTAAGGTTTCCGGGAAATTACAGCATACCTTATTGGCAACAGGAATACATAGCTTGTTGGCAAGTCCTGGTGTCATATCGGATTCATGAATAATACATGGAATCTTTAAAGAGGCAGCAGCTCTGATTACAGGAACGCTGACAAAACCACCTTTACTGAAAACAATGTCAGGTTTTAAGGTTTTTAATATTTTCTTGGCTTCAGCAAATCCCTTAATAACACGAAAAGGATCGCTGAAATTCTTTGGATCAAAATAGCGTCTAAGCTTTCCGGTTGAGATTCCATAATATGGAATATGGTAATCTTCCATTAATTTCTTTTCAATTCCTTCATAAGAGCCAATATAATGGATATCATAATTAAGCTCTTTTAGCTTTGGGAATAGAGCAATATTTGGTGTAACATGGCCGGCTGTTCCACCGCCAGTGAATACGATGCGCTTCATATGAAATGCCTCCGATATGTCTTCTTATTAATTAATATTATCAAATTCTATCAGACTATGTCATTGCGCTTATTAATTTTTAAGAGATTTAAGTGCGCGTGCAAGCTGATCCGGACAGGAAGTGTCTTTAAAACCACATTTGATACCGGATAATTTTTCAATCGCATCATCAATTTTCATTCCCTTAACAAGAGCAGAGATACCTTGAAGATTTCCATTACATCCACCGGTAAAAGCAACAGACTGAATCGTATCATTTTCTACTTCTATATCAATCATACTAGAACAGGTTCCGCTTGTTTTGTATTTCATATCGTTTCCTCCTTAATATCAAAAAACTGGTAAACTCCAAAAGTTAAAGAAATTATAGCAAAAATAGAAATAGAATAAAAGAGAAAAATAAGGATTGTTAAGATTTGAATTAAAGACAGTTAAGATTTTCGATGATACTATGTATATAGCAAATAAGCAATATACAAAAATGAGGTGGTAGATATATGGAAAAGAATATTGTTATTGATACAAAAAAACTTTGTAAAAGTTATACAAATGGAGAATTACAACAACATGTTATAAAAAATATGGATATACAGATATATAGTAAAGATTTTACAGTGTTTATGGGGGCATCAGGGTCTGGAAAATCAACACTTTTACATATTCTTTCGGGAATGGATAAAGCCAGTATGGGAGAGATATATTATAAAGGTGAGAATTTTACTAAATATACGGAAAAGAAGCTTACACAGTTTAGAAAGCAGCATTGCGGATATGTTTTTCAGCAGGTATATCTTATTGGAAGTATGAATTTAATGGATAATGTATTAATTAGTGGGTTTCTTGCTGATAAAAATAGAAAACGTGTTATCGAGAGAAGTAAAAAGTTATTCCAAGAAGTTGGGCTTACAGAAAATGATTGGATGAAATATCCCTCTCAGATTTCAGGTGGACAAATGGGAAGAGTGGGAATTGTCAGAGCTTTGATTAATGCCCCGGAAATAATATTTGCAGATGAGCCAACAGGGGCATTGGATTCTACATCTGGAAAAGCTGTTCTTGATTTGCTTTCGGAATTTAATCGTCAGGGACAAACTACCATTATGGTAACACATGATCTTAAGTCTGCATTAAGAGGGAATAGAATACTTTATCTAAAAGACGGAAGAATTTATGGAGAATGTAATTTAGGAAATTATAATGGGGATTCAGAGGAGAGAAAACATAAGTTACTTCACTTTTTAGAAGAGATGGGATGGTAAAGAGTATGCCAAAGAGAATAATACTGTTGATAAAATCAAATATTAGAAAAAGTAAGAAAACATCGGTGGCATTTATGCTTCTTGTTTTGCTGGTAGCTATGCTTTTGCATACGGGAAGTCAGTTTACAAAAGGGTTTAATCAACTTTTTTTAGAGAAAAGTATTGATACTAATAGTGCCGATTTTGCGGCAACACTTCCTTATGACTTTTGCAAGAATTATCAAAGTGAACTAAAAGAATTTTTGAAGGAAAAGGAAAAAATTGAAAATATAGAATTCACAGATGCTTTTTTGTTAAAAAATGCAGATATATGTAATGATAGCAAAGAAAATATCAATGGAACATGGACATTTCGGAATGTAGATAGACAAGAGAAAGTATCTAATGTAAAGATAGTTGAAAGAATAGAAAAAACTCCTATAAATGCAATATATATTCCGTATGTCTGCAAAACTTTCTTTGGATATGAATTGGGTGATACGATATCCATATGGTTTAAAGAAAATGAGGAAACATTTATTATTGCTGGTTTTACAGAAGATGTATTATTTGGAAGTAGAAGTTATCTTGCTTTTGACTTGCCTCAGGAGAAGTTTTATGAATTACAGAGAAAAGTAGGAGCACAAAACAAGGCAACTATTGTGATGATACAGGGGACGGAAGATGTAGAAGAACTATCCGATGCATTTACAAAGTTTGTAGCAGAAAGAGGAGATAATCTTGAGTTCTATTCTAATACAGACAAGATATATGCAAAAGAGAGTAGAACTAGTAACATAAGTGTTTATATGATTATTATAAAGATAGCATCTTATATAGGTATGTTTGCTAGTTTTAGTATAATTGGTTTCCATATGAGAAATACATTAGAGAAAGATGCTAAGGAAATAGGGGTTCTAAAGGCAATAGGATACACAGGAGGCATTCTTGTAAGTTCATATGTTATACAGTTTTTGATATTAGGACTTGTGGGAGCTTTTATAGGTATTGTGGGTTCCGTAATTATTTTTCCGATGTTAGTAAGTAACATTGCAGCAGATATAGGATTTCAATGGGGGGTTACGTTATTGGGAAGCTTTGTTTTGAGAGATATTTTTGTGATGTTATCAGTGATTGGTATTGTTACTCTGATTCTGTCAATGAAGATATTTAAATTACGTCCTGTTGAGGCTTTTCAGGATCGAAATATTTCATTACATAATAGAAAAAATAAGGTTACGATAGAAAGAGTACCATTTTCTATAGATATAGCAATTGTATTAAAAATGTTAAGTTATGAGAAAGTAAAGGGAATCTTTATAATACTTATAGTCATGATTGCCATGTGCGTATCAGGATTTAGTGTTGTTCTTTATGCAAGACTAGTTAAGGATGAAAAAGGATTATTACAAATTACAGGAGCAGAGGTTTATTCTGTTAATGTACAACCAGCTAATCTTGAGGAGATACAGACGATTGTGGATGAAATAAAAGATACACAAGTTCAAAATGTTATAACAGCTATAGAACCTGGAACATCAAAACTGTTATGTGAAGATAATGTATATGCAGCTTTGACTGTGTATAGTGATTATGATTTGTTGAAAAATCCGTCTATATATGAGGGGAGATATCCAAAGCATGAGAATGAAGTAGCGATTTCGGGAAATGTTTCTCAAACATTAAATAAGAAAATTGGTGATACGATAAAAGTAGCTCAAATTTTTCAAAATGAAAAGAGAGACGAAGAGTATTTGATTGTAGGGTTGACACAAGGAACCTATACAGGAGGTATGGATATTTTCTTTACGATGAAAGGATTGTTGAAAATCGAACCAACAGCGCAATGGCAGTCAATTCATATTTATTTACAAGATAGTATTTGTATAGATAAATATTGTGATAATATAAAGGCGAAGTTTGGTAATCGACTTACATATGTAGAAAATTATGAAAGCATATTTTATTCACAATTTAATCCTATAGTAAATAGTGTTGCGTCTATTGTTGGAGTTATCCAATTTATTATGCTTCTAATTGTTGTTGTTATGGGTTTTTTTGTAACCAATTCTGTGTTGTTGACACGAAAAACAGATTTTGGGATAATGAAAGCATTGGGCTATACGACCAATCAAATGATAAAACAGGTGGCATTGACATTTATGGTTTATATTGCAGAAGGAAGTATGTTAAGCACTATTGTATTATATTTTTTTTCTGATTTTTTTGTAGAAAAATTGTTTGCAACTATGGGAGTCCATCGAATAAATTTTCAAATTCCTTTTGTATGGTTATTAATTTTATTTTTATGTGTGGAAATAATAGGATGCATTACGGCAATACTTTCAGCAAGAAAAGTAAAATGTATTGTACCATGCAATCTCATAAAATCTGAGTAAAAATCAAAGACCTGTTAAAAAAGGGGTACGATAAAATGCTATACGATTGTCTGATAATTGAAGATGAGAAGCCTTTGGCAATAAATACTTGTAAGTATTTGAATCTTTCGGAAGTATCCGCAAAGGCAGTGTTCAACATTCAAGAATTTTATGAATTTAAGAAAGAAAACAGAGCTCGTTTAATTCTATTAGATATTAATCTTGGAGATGGTTGTGGATACAATTTGTGTAAACAACTAAGGGAAGAAACACAGGTTCCAATTATATTTATAAGTTCTCTGACGAGTGAAGAAAGTATTCTTTTAGGATTGAATGTTGGTGGGGATGATTTTATTTGTAAACCATATTCATTACCAGTATTGTTAGCTAAGGTTAAAGCAATTTTAAGGCGTTTTCCAAATAATAATCATGAAGTAATAACATTTGGAGACTGTTGTATAGATCTAAAAGAAGAAACGGTTACAAAAAGGGGAAATATACTACAACTGAAACACATGGAGAAAAAATTGTTATTTTATCTTACAAAAAATAGAAATAGATTAGTAGAAAAGCAAGAGCTTTTTAGACAAGTGTGGCAGGAAGCGTATGTAGGAGAAGGAACATTAAATGTTCATATAAGAAAAATAAGAGAAAAAATAGAAGAAAATCCATCCAATCCAGTTTATATCATTACAGAGTATGGAAAAGGCTACATGTTAAAGATAAAGGAGGAGTAGCTTGAAGCGATTTATTATAGCTATAATTTGCATTTATTTAACTGCATGTGTATCACTTTTTTTGTTAACTTTTGATAATCAACAGGGAAATGTAAGAAAAACAGAAATAAATGATATTATTTACACAATAAGGGATAAATGGCCAAATGTAGAAGATGCAATGAAATCTTTGCAAGGATATGAAGTAGATTATATTGTAATTGGATTGGACGGAAATGTTATAAAAGCATCAAGGGAAGGTCTTGAAACAGATTACTATCCAGATGGTCTTCATCTAGATTATAGTTTTGAAATTGTAAAAGATAGCCAAGAAAGAGGAAAAATTATTTTCATAAATAATGCATTTGAAACGCAAACAAAAATGAGAAATTTATGCTTTTTATATCTGACATTGCTTTTTTTGGTGATAGTAGGTCTTATTTTGTATATTGAAAAAAATGTAATTCGCCCTATTGGTAAGATAAGTAGATATACAAAACAGATTGCTGATGGCAAATATGAAATTCCAGTATATGAGTTTGATAAAACTTTCTTTGGATTATTAACAGAGAGCTTTGATATTATGCGAGAAGAGCTTATGTATGCCAAAAAGAAGGAACAGGAGGCAGATAAAAGCAGAAGAGAGGTAATAGCTTCTATAAGTCATGATATTAAAAATCCTGTTGCTTCCATTCACGCGATAGCTGAGTATCAATATTATACAACTACATCACAAGAAAATAGAATGGAGTATGAAACAATCATGGAAAAAGCAAGCCAGATAAATGGTTTGATTACAAATTTACATACAAGTGTGTTGAATGATTTGGAAAGATTGGAAATACATCCAATAATAGAAGCAAGTACATTGGTGGAAAAAATATTAAAAAAAGCGGATTATAAGAAAAAACTAAAAAACTTTAAGATATTAGAATGCCTTCTCGTATTAGATAAAGTACGTTTTGAACAGGTTGTTGATAATATTTTTGCTAACAGCTATAAATATGCAGATACAGAAATAGAGATACAATCCTATTTTGAAGATGATTATTTATGTATCTGCATAAAAGATTTCGGCAATGGAGTAAAAAAAGAAGAAGAAATTTTTTTAACACAAAAATATTATAGAGGAAAAAACGCACAAGAAAGAGAAGGATCAGGCATGGGACTATATATTACGGAATATTTATTAAAAGGTATGCAAGGTATGATAAAATGTGAATCCGAAGAAAAAGAGTACTTTATGGTTAAAATCTGGCTGGCACTAGGAAAAACATAGTATAAATTATGAAAGAAGGGAAAAGCATGCTCACATATTACAAAAGAAAATGGTTATTTTGCGGTTATACAATTTGTTTAGGGATGTTAGTGGTGCTATTAACAATTTTCCAAGGGGTAATGTTGCAGATAGTAGTTGATACAGTGGCAGGAAATTTAAAAATTCATTTTGGATATATAATAGCAATGACTATATTATATGGAATAATATATTTTTGTATAAATTATTTACTCAAACTTCCCACACGTGAATTAACGTTTGCACCTTGAAAACTCTATATTACAGCCAATATTTTATTGATTTATGCCTCAACAATGAAACCTAAGGAAACTCTTAGGTATTTCGGAAGTCGATTAACAAAGCTGGATGTAAAATCAGCCAACTGTTCATCTGTTATATGAAAGAATTTCGTTATAGTATCAAGCATTGCCTGCATTAGTATTTGGAATGATTGGTTGAAGGTTATATCTGCAAGTTCATTTGCAAGATATTTAATAAGTAACAACATTTTCGTATGTTTTGTCTAATCATAAGAAAGGCAGTCAAAAATGGATTGACTGTCTTTTTTTTTGACAGAACTTGTCGAACGATTCTGCCCTAAGTCCCCTTGTAGCGCTATGAAAATTTGAGTATACTTTGTCCAACAATAGGTGTATGTGTGTTGACACCGGAAGGAGAGAGGAGACATCATGGGAAATATAAATCAGTCACTTATTATGGCAATAGCTATCATTTTAATGACAATAGGTGTGTTGTATCAGATAGCAATCGGAGTAGCATATCAGAGGATGATTCAAGCAACCGATACGATGCTTGGGACAGACAATAAGCTGTTGAAGCAGTGCAAGGAACGTTTTATTCAATGCTACAAATTAAATGGAGGTGTGTCTAACATTCCTATTTTTGTGGATAAGTATATCAATCGCATCCGCTTTATGGGGATGAGTGTTAATTTTATTAAGCATTTGTCAGGACAAATTATGATGGCAGGTGTATTTGTTGCAGGATTTGGCGTGTGTAAAGGAATTGTGGAAGGAAAACGTTTTGTAGATTTACTGCCATTTTATATTGTGAGCCTTTTTGGAGTCTATCTGTTTTTAAGCGTTTCTTCTATTGTGGACATGCCGGGGAGAAGAAAGATATTAAAGACCAATCTTACCGACTATCTTGAGAACCATATTGCAGAACGTTTAGAGCATGGAATTGGTGATAAGGAAAAATTGCAGTGGGAGCTTGAACAGGAGAGAGAAACAACAAAAAAAGTAAGAAATACAAGACCAGTTTACGAGGATGAAGAAGCCGAGGTATCCTTTACTGAAAAAGAGGCAAAAGAGCTTGAAGAATTGTTGAAATCGTTTATGATGTGAAAACCGAACTTTTGCATTTTACTCCCAAAATAATACAGTTCGTTCTAAAAATCGTTATGATACATTTATTTTAGTAATATAGAATCATCGTAATTATGAAGGTACTGAATAATTACGAATCATCAAATGTAACATAAT
Source organism: Lachnospiraceae bacterium (assembly GCA_036310845.1). GTDB lineage: Bacteria > Bacillota > Clostridia > Lachnospirales > Lachnospiraceae > COE1. Next base: position 26,471 of record JAXJRB010000077.1, read on the forward strand.
AAAATCTTATCGTAGGAGGAAAAAAATGAATAATCATGGACTTATTGTAGGAATGCTTATTGTATCGTTAGTAGCGGTCATAGCTCTATTTGTTTGGAGGGCATTTATGGGTGTAAAGCACAAGAATAATGCGGAATGGAAAGTAGTTATTACAAAAGCAAGAGCATTTTCAGCATTATCTTTATGGGTTGTATTTTTATGTGGTGGATCAATTACTTTTTTTATTGATAATAGCACGGCCTTTACTCTTTCCAATGGAATAATGGTTGTAATTCTACTTGGTTTACAATGCGCAATGGAATTAATTGCAGGCATATATTATGAAAAGCAAATGGAAGGTAAGGAAGACAAAATGTTGCATTGTAATTATGGTGGTATGGAATAATAACAGAAAAGGTAAGAGCTGGTGAAGTATAATATGTATAGAGCGGAACTGTATATGGAGTTCAGCGAGGATTGTACAAGGATGGAGACTGTAAGCAAAGAAGAACTCCATGATAAACTAACAGAATTTCATTATTGTGCAATCATAGAAAAGGAGCATTCCACTTACCAAATTTATTGCTCTGATTGTATAAAAAATAATTCCAATTTAAAAAAAGAGAAATATCATTTGAAGCTTGATCCAGTTGCAAGAGTCAGGTTTGAAGGTGGTTTAGATGAGTATGAAAAACTACTTGAAGAAATCAGAATGGATTATCAGGATGGGAAAATATATGGTAAATTACGTGATGGAAATGCTGAAAATGATTTTCTTGTTGTAGATATCTATTTCAAAATGTAAAAAAACTATTTCTAAGGGAGTGCCCAAAATAATGGACACCCCTTTTTGATGTGATAGGAAATCGCACACTCGCGCGAAGCACATTCGTTGTTCTTTATTTGATACTATGTTTCAATTATGATATAAAAATAGATAGGTGTGGGGAAGTTGACATAAAGTTTTACTAGTTTTATAGAGAGGCGAGAAATATGGTTAAAATTGCTGTTTGTGATGATTCAAAGTATATGCGTGAGGAGGTAAAAAAGAGAATTCTGCAATATTCCATGAAAAAAGATTTTGATTATACAATAGAGGAATATGAAGCGGGAGAGAAGCTCATCGAATCAGGAATTAAGTACGATCTTATTTTTATGGATTATGAGTTTGAAGATAATGGAGCAAATGGACTTGAAATTACAAGGAAAATTCGAGAATATGATAAGAATTCGACTATTGTATTTGTATCCAGCTATCCTTCTATTGTTTTTGATACATTCGAAGTAGGTACGTTTCGTTTTCTCACTAAGCCTATCGATGACAAGAAGTTTAATAATGTTTTGGATTCTTTTTTGCAACTCATGGAAGAGGATAATGTGTTGAAAATTCGTCTAGATGGAGAAAACCATTTCTTCAAGGAGAGTGTGATTGCTTATGTAGAAGGTATGGGTAAAAACTGTATTTTGCACTTTGGAGATGGACGAAAGGAAATGGAATGTCATGAGACCTTAGGTGCTGTTGAGGGAAGGCTTTCGTCTAAGAAATTTTATAGGTGCTATAAATCCTTCATAATTAATCTTGCTTATGTAGATTCCTATAATCGTGATGAAGTTACTATGACTACGGGAGACAAATTGATAATCAGTAGACTGAAATATAAAGAGTTTAACAATATCTATTCTGATTATCTTGTAAAAGTAGGAGTATAAAGAATATGGGTGCTATGGAACAATATCTAGGAATTATGTTGGCAATATATGCTGTTCGTGCTTTTTTTGGATTTGCATTTTTTTTGCTTGTTTTTGAGAAAATGTTTGATTTTCCAAAACGGAAATGGAAAAACATCAATGGTATCTGGATTATTTTTTACGTGATATGTACACTTTTATATAGGCCGGTTTGTAATTATGGTTCACGGTTTTTAATCTTGATTATGTTAATTTTATATTTTTTTAGGATTGTTCCTTTTTTGTGGTCTAAATATGGATGGAATCCAAGTTTTGTTATAATAGTGATGTTCTATACAAATATTATAGAGGGCATTGCTCAGAATATTAGATTTATATTTACGAATAACATGAGTATTGGTGGCTATTCGAGTGTGGAAGCAGATATCGCTATAACCATAGCAGAGATATTGGTATGTTGTGTCTTGGTGAGCCTGATTATTCTTAAACGTGTTAATTTAGTAAAGATATACTTTACCAAGTTGACAAATATGGAATATATTATTTTATTTTTGACCAATTTATTTTATGGAATATTGGAAACTGCAATCTTTGAAGAAAGCATAGTTAACCATCAAATGAGACGTTTCAGTGTTATTACATTTGTATTACTCATGATACTTATCATGCATATCATCATGGTGCGCGAAGAAAATACCTCTATGAACAATATGATAGGTAACCTGAAAGAGCCTATGAAGCAGATAACTGCTTCGTATATTGAAATGAATGAGAAGAATACAGAGCTACGAAGATTTAGACATGATACTAAGAATCTTTTGTTGGTACTACGCTCGCTTATTGCGGAAGAAAAATATGAGCAGGCAGCGGAATATATTGATAAAATGCAAGAAACTATGGATTCTACAAAAAGTAAAACATTTGATACAGGTAATTTTATTGCAGATGCTTTACTCGAGTCTAAGGCTAAGACAGCAGCACAGAGTAAAATCACCATGACGGTGGATGGCTATATTCCAGCAAGTAAGATTGAAGACGTTGATCTTGTGATATTAATATCCAATTTGCTTGATAATGCCATAGAGGCGGTTAGACAGGTTGATGGAGACAGGAAAATAGAAATACAATCCATTTTGAAGAAAAATATATGGATATTATTAATGAAGAATTCATGCATGAATGAGGTGGTGATACGAGAAAATCGAATTGAGACGACAAAGGATAAGAAAGAATCACATGGATTTGGGTTAGCTAACATAGAGCGAGTTACGAAAAAGTATAATGGTAACCTGCAGCTTAGTTGTGAAAATAAAGTGTTTACAGCACGAGCAACACTTATGCTAACTTCATGATTTTATGTAGTTAAGGTTCCAAATAATACGGTTAGTTAAAATAATGTTATAATACATTTAGTATAGTAATATAGAAGCATAAAAAGTTAAAATCATTCATGATGTGAAAACGTTTTCCAAAAGATAGAATCAGTGCTTGCTATCTGAAAAAAACTTTGCTAAAATGATGACGAAGTTAAAGGCTAATAAACTGAAAACAAACATTCATAATATAATATTTGTTTTTCAAGGAGGAAATGATCATGGTTATGTGGAACAATATGGATACGCTTACTTCTTATCAGGAACTTTCAAAGGTTGGTCGTGTAAATCTTGCAGAGGTTATGTCTGGAGATAATGGCGCAGAGCGTGTAAAAAAATACAGTGTACCAATGGCAGAGGGCATGGTTTATAATTATGCAGCAAAGCAGGTTGATGATAAGGTATTAGAGGCTCTTGCAAAGTTAGCAGAGGAAGCTCAGCTTACAGAGAAGTTTGAGGCTCTTTACAATGGAGAAGTAATCAACACTGGAGAAAAGCGTATGGTACTTCATCATATGACTCGTGGACAGTTAGGTGAAGCGGTAACAGCAGATGGTGGCGATAAGCGTGCTTTCTATACTGGAGAACAGCAGAAGATTGCTGAGTTTGCAAACAAGGTACATAGTGGTGCAATTGCAAACGCTGCAGGTGAGAAGTTTACAACAGTAGTTCAGATTGGTATCGGTGGTAGCGATCTTGGTCCTCGTGCTATGTATTTAGCTCTTGAGAATTGGGCAAAGGTTAATAACACATTCAAAATGGAAGCAAAGTTCATCAGTAACGTAGATCCTGATGATGCAGCGGGCGTGTTAGCAACAATTGATGTTGCACATTCCCTTTTCGTATTAGTTTCTAAGTCTGGTACAACTCTTGAGACATTAACAAATGAATCCTTTGTAAAGGATGCATTAAAGAATGCCGGATTAGATCCTGCAAAGCATATGGTTGCAGTTACAAGTGAGACATCTCCATTAGCAAAGAGTGATGATTATTTAGCAGCATTCTTTATGGATGATTATATCGGAGGACGTTTCTCTTCTACTTCTGGAGTAGGTGGTGCAGTATTATCCTTAGCATTTGGACCAGAAGTATTTGCACAGTTCCTCGATGGTGCAGCAGCAGAAGATAAGCTTGCAAAGAATAAAGATATATTAGCAAACCCTGCATTATTAGATGCATTGATTGGTGTATATGAGCGTAACGTATTAGGATATCCTGATACAGCTGTTCTTCCATATTCTCAGGCATTAAGCCGTTTCCCTGCTCATTTACAGCAGTTAGATATGGAATCAAACGGAAAGTCTGTAAACCGTTTTGGTGATCCTGTAAATTATCCAACAGGACCTATCATCTTTGGTGAGCCAGGAACAAACGGACAGCATTCCTTCTATCAGTTATTACATCAGGGAACAGACATCGTACCTCTTCAGTTTGTTGGATTTAAGAGCAATCAGATGGGAAGAGATGTTGTAATTGAAGATAGCACAAGTCAGCAGAAGTTATGTGCAAACGTAGTAGCTCAGATTGTAGCTTTTGCATGTGGTAAGGCTGATGCAGATCGCAATAAGAACTTTGAGGGTGGACGTCCATCAAGTATTATTATTGGTGACAAATTAACACCTCAGGCACTTGGTGCACTCCTTTCTCACTTTGAGAATAAGGTTATGTTCCAGGGATTTGTATGGAATATCAACAGCTTCGATCAGGAAGGTGTTCAGTTAGGTAAGGTATTAGCAAAGCGTGTACTTGCTCATGAAACAGACGGAGCATTAAAGGTATACAGCGATTTGTTCAACATTTAAGAATAAATAAAGCCTAAAGATAAAACCGTTATACGAGGAAAGATAAGACTTCGTATAACGGTTTTTTGATATGGGTCAAAGAAAAACAGTATTAGGAATATAGTATACTAGAACAATAATTGTCTTTTTATAAGGAATCCTTTATACTAGAAGAAGATAAGAAATGTGTATAATTGCTTAATTCAAAGGGAGTAAGGAAGATGGCAAGAACGGTAGGTATTGGAATTCAGGACTTTAGTGATATTAGAAAAAATAATTACTTTTATGTAGATAAGACCCCTTTTATCAAGGAATGGTGGGAAAGTGGAGATTCAGTAACGCTGATTACCAGACCGCGCCGTTTTGGTAAGACCTTGAATATGAGTATGCTTGAGCAGTTTTTCTCGATTCGCTATGCTGGAAAGGGAGAGTTATTTGAAGGTCTTTCTATTTGGCAGGAGGAGAAGTACAGAGAATTGCAGGGAACTTATCCGGTGATTAGCTTGTCCTTTGCAAATGTGAAGGAAGAGGATTATGAGAGAACCAGATATAAAATCTGTCAGTTATTAGAAAATCTCTATATTAAGCATTCCTATTTGTTGGATAGTGATGTAATGACACAGAAGGATAAGGATTTCTTTAATCGTGTCAGTGCAGATATGAATGATGGTGATGCTACCATGGCAATTCACCAGTTATCAGATTATCTGACACGCTATCATGGAAAAAAGACAATTGTATTATTAGACGAGTATGATACTCCTATGCAGGAAGCGTATGTAAGAGGTTACTGGGAAGAACTGGTTACCTTTACAAGAAGTATGTTTAATTCCGCCTTTAAGACTAATCCATACTTAGAAAGAGGTGTGATGACAGGAATCACAAGAGTGAGTAAGGAATCTATTTTTTCGGATTTAAATAATTTAAAGGTAGTCACAACTACTTCTGATGAGTATGCAGATGCTTTTGGGTTTACCGAGCAGGAGGTTTTTGCTGCATTAGAGGAATTCGGTTATGTAGAAAGAGAAAAAGTAAAATTCTGGTATGATGGCTTTTTCTTTGGGGCATTAAAGGATATTTATAATCCGTGGTCTATTCTGAACTATTTAGATACTGGAAAATTTACAACCTACTGGGCAAATACAAGCTCTAACAGTCTGGTAGGAAAGCTGATTCGTGAAGGTAGTAAGGGAATTAAGACAGAGTTTGAGAGGCTTTTAGAGGGTGAGCATCTGATTACGCCGATTGATGAGCAGATTGTATATAATCAGCTTAATGGTAGTGAAAAGGCAATCTGGAGCTTATTACTTGCCAGTGGTTATCTCAAGGTTTTGTCCTATGAGGAATATGAAAAAGATGGAGAGGATATTACCGATCCAAAATACGAGCTTGCAATAACCAATTATGAGGTAAAATTGATGTTTCGCCAGATGGTAAGAGGCTGGTTTGATAGAGTATATAGTGATTACAATGACTTTGAAAAGGCATTGTTGCTTGGTGATGTGGAAGCCATGAATGAATATATGAACCGTGTATCCAGCGACATGTTCAGCTATTTTGATACTACAACCAGAATAGAGCCGGAGCGTTTCTATCATGGATTTGTGTTGGGACTTATGGTATCGTTAGAAAACCGATATATCATTACTTCCAATCGGGAAAGTGGTTTTGGACGCTATGATATTATGCTAGAGCCGAAAAATAAGGAAGATGTGGCCATTATTATAGAATTCAAAGTATTCAATACTAGAAGAGATAAGACCATCGAAGATACCGTACAGGCGGCATTACAGCAGATAGAGGATAAGAATTATGAGGCAGACCTGATAGCCAGAGGAGTTCCAAAAGAAAATATCAGAAAATATGGCTTTGCTTTTCGAGGAAAAGAAGTTTATATAGAAGAAAATGCATTTTAGCAAAACATCAAAGATGTCTTGTAATTATGAAGGTGCTGAATAATTACGGATAGTGTCAAATGATTTATGAAAAACTGAGTCAAAAGAAAAAGGCTCAGATGAACCTTGAAGGGAGATAAAAGATATGAAGATTGCAGTTTTAGAGAAAATGAGTCTTGGATTTGATGTGGATATTTCGTATTTTGAAGAATTTGGTGAGGTGATTTATTACGATAATACAAGTATTGACCAGATTCCAGAGAGAATAGCAGATGTGGATATTATTATTGCGAACAAAGCACCATTGAATGAGAACACTCTACAGGGAGCAAAGAGCTTAAAGCTTATTTGCGAGACAGCGACCGGATACAATAACGTAGATTTACCATATTGTGAAAAGGCTGGAATTTGTGTGACAAATGTTGTTGGTTATTCTACACCCATTGTCGCTCAGCATACCTTTGCAATGGCACTTTATCTGATGGAAAAGCTCCCAGTTTATGACAGCTATGTCAAAAACGGAGAATATGAGAAGTCTCCATTGTTTACTTGCTTTGAGCCATATTTTACAGAGCTCGCAGGTAAGACATGGGGTATTATTGGACTTGGAAATATCGGTAGAAAGGTTGCAGAGATTGCCAAAGTATTTGATTGTCGTGTTATCTTTTATTCCGCATCTGGTAAAAATGACACAACAGATTTTGAAAGAGTAGATTTTGATACATTACTTGCAGAATCTGATGTATTATCATTACATTGTCCATTAACTGACAGAACAGAGAAAATTATGAATGCGGAAGCCTTTGCAAAGATGAAGAATACTGCTATTTTAATTAATGTGGCAAGAGGACCGGTAGTAGATGAACAGGCATTGTATGATGCACTTACTACAGGACAGATTGCGGCAGCAGGACTCGATGTATTAGTAAAAGAGCCAATTGCAGCAGATAATCCGCTTGCAAAGATTCAGGATAGTACAAAGCTTATTATTACTCCTCACATGGCATGGGGAAGTCATGAAGCAAGATCACGCTGCGCAAGAGAGGTATATCTGAATATTAAGAGCTATCTTGCAGGTGAGAAAAGAAATGTCGTTATTTAGTAATATTAAGTTGGAAAAAGGATATGAACATGATTCAAGAATGAAAAATTCAATGCATGACAATGTTGCTGAAATTAATATAGGATGAATTTTTTATTGTAATTGTAAAGATTGAATCATTACAATAGGTGAAAGAAAGGAATATAAAAATGGAAAAGATTGCAAGTTTTACAATTGATCACATTAAGTTACAGCCGGGAGTGTATGTATCAAGAAAGGATATGGTAGGAGAAAGTACTATTACTACCTTTGATTTACGTATGACATCTCCAAATGAGGAGCCTGTTATGAATACTGCAGAAATGCATACCATCGAACACTTGGCAGCAACCTTTTTAAGAAATCACAAGGATTATGCATCTAAGACAATTTATTTTGGGCCGATGGGATGTCGTACAGGATTTTATCTGTTATTAGCAGGAGATTATGAGTCAAAAGACATCGTACCTCTTATGATAGAGATGTATGAATTTATCCGTGATTTTAAGGATGAAGTACCAGGTGCTACTGCGAAGGATTGTGGAAACTACTTGGATATGAATCTTGGTATGGCAAATTATCTGGCAAAACGTTATTTGGATCATGTGCTTTATAACATTGATGATTCACGATTAGTGTATCCAGAATAAGAAAGAACAATTAAATTCAAGTTTAGCTGAGTATTATTCAAGGTTGTGAGCACTCCTTTTTCGGCATTGTGTATAGCAAATGAATATGCCTCAAATGCAAACCCGCTTGTTTGGTATTTCCTAAATGG
>JAXJRB010000078.1:0-1936 GCA_036310845.1 Lachnospiraceae bacterium
CTGCTTTTTCATTTGCAAAGTTAAACGGAATGGATGCATATCTGTCCCCGGAAATGAAATCCACCGGTGAAGCAATCGGTTACGATGATAAGCTTCCGCGTGCCATGTATAAAGCATTGATTGCTTCCGGTGTTAAGATGCAGAATTACGGAACAGTAGTGGTCACTTTGGCAGATGAGGATAAAGAGGAAGCCTTACCTTTGATCAAGAGATTTTATGACATGGGCTTTAATATTGAAGCTACGGTAGGAACAGGTGAATTTTTAAAGGCACATGGTATTCGTACACGTATTCGTAGAAAACTGAGCGAAAACAGTACCGAAATTCTGGAAGCCATACGTGCCGGATATGTAAGCTATGTCATTAACACTCGTGCGATTTTATCGGGCATTCATTATGAAGATGGTCTGGCTATCAGAAGAACAGCGATAGAGAATAATGTAACCATGTTTACTTCATTGGATACCGTCAGGGTATTGCTTGATGTATTGGAAGAGATAACCATAGGGGTATCCACGATAACGGAATAGGAAGGTGAACAAATATGATACCAAATACAAATTACAGGAATTTGAAGGATTCTTACTTATTTTATAATATTGCACAAAAAACAAAGGCATATTTAGCAGAACATCCGGGGAGTCATCTTTACCGAATGGGAATCGGAGATGTTTCGTTACCTCTTTGTGATGCTGTAATAAAGGCACTCCATGAAGGTGTGAATGATCAGGCTGATAAGAATACTTTCCATGGCTATATGCCGGAATGTGGAGAACCCGTATTAAGGGGAACGATTGCCAATTATTACAGGAAAAGAGGTGTAGAGCTTTCGGATGAGGAAGTCTTCGTATCAAGCGGCGCAAGCGATGAATTGGGAGATATTCTTGATTTGTTTGGCAGGGATAAAACAGTTCTGATTATGGAGCCGGCATATCCGGCTTATGTAGATGCTAACATTATTGCCGGAAATAAGATTATTCACATGCCCGCCGGAAAAGAAAATGGATTCCTGCCTATGCCTAATCACAATATAACGGCAGATGTTATTTATATCTGTTCCCCGAATAATCCTACAGGTGCGGTGTTTGACTATAAAAAACTTCAGGCTTGGGTAGATTATGCGGATAGTACGGATGCAATTATTCTTTTTGATGCAGCGTATGAAGCATTTATTGAAGAGGATGATATTCCACATAGTATTTATGAAGTGAATGGAGCAAAAAAGTGTGCCATAGAAATATGTTCCTTATCTAAAACGGCAGGCTTTACCGGTACGAGATGTGGATACACTGTAATTCCGAAAGAACTGGAACGTGACGGAATGAACTTGAATCAAATGTGGGTAAGAAACCGTACAACAAAGACAAACGGTGTATCTTATATTATCCAAAAGGGTGCGGCAGCTATCTTTACTGAAGAGGGACAGAAGCAAATACATGACAATATAAAGATTTATAAGCAGAATGCAACATGTCTGATGGAGGCATTAGATAAGCTTGGAATCTGGTATTGTGGAGGAAAAAATGCGCCGTATATTTGGATGAGATGTCCGGAGAATATGGGAAGTTGGGAATTCTTTGATTACCTGCTAAGTGAGATACAGGTAGTCGGCACACCGGGTGAAGGGTTTGGAGCTTGTGGTGAAGGATATTTCCGTTTTTCTACTTTCGGTTCACCGGAAGATACGAAAGAAGCAGCAAGGAGATTGGTTGAATTGCTTTCGAAGTAAAGGATGAGGTACGGATTATGTTTGATGCAAGAAAAGTAACAAATCAGTGCATTATTTGGATTAGAAAATTTTTTGAGGAAAATGGAAAAGACTGCAATGCGGTTGTTGGAATTTCCAGCGGAAAAGATAGTTCCGTTGTAGCAGCATTGTGTGTAGAAGCTTTGGGTAAAGAACGCGTTATAGGAGTTATGATGCCTTGCGGTAAAC
>JAXJRB010000079.1:0-5169 GCA_036310845.1 Lachnospiraceae bacterium
ATTCTTTACCCCGACTAAAATGCAATTCTCACTATATAAGTCGGGTTAACAGTAAAAACATGTTATAAATACAAGAACCGCTTATTTCAGCGAAGTGTAGAAGGGGGGCAGAGTGTTGCTCTCAATTCTGTAAAGCAAAGTCTTAGAGTTTCTTAATGTTCTCTGATGACTGCAAGCACTCTCTGGAGTCTTGTCCGAGCACTGCGTAGCAGGGCGAGTTTGCGCAAGAGAGTGCTAATAAAAGCTGTCAGAAGAGGACATTTAGTAACCCTTAGGCTTTGTGTCCCAGAATTGAGAGCAACACTCTGACTCCCCACACTCCACTAAACCTGAATTTAACATTCTTACAACGCAAAAATGCTGTCACATAAGTGACAGCATTTTTATTTAAACTATAAAAGCTTATTTATTTAAAAATTCTTTAACCTGTTCGTATACGCCCTGTGCATCTAACTTATACTTCTTTACTAAATCAGCTGCGGAACCAGACTCACCAAAGATATCCTGCATACCAATCTTATATACAGGAGTTGGACAAGACTTGCTAAGCGCATCACAAACAGCACTTCCAAGACCACCAATAACAGAATGTTCTTCTGCAGTAACAACCTTACCTGTCTTCTGAGCACTCTTGATGATGATTTCTTCATCCAAAGGCTTGATTGTACAGATGTTAATTACTTCTGCGCTGATACCTTCTTCTTCTAACTTAGCAGCTGCGCCAAGTGCAGAGTCTACACAGATACCTGTTGCAACGATTGTTACATCAGTACCTTCCTTAACGATAGTACCCTTACCAATTTCAAACTTGTAATCAGGCTTATCATTGATTACAGGAACTGCTGCACGTCCAAAACGAATATATACAGGTCCTTCATGTTCAATTGCTGCGCGAACTGCTGCTCTTGCTTCTACATCATCAGCAGGACACATAACAACCATACCAGGAATCGTTCTCATAAGAGCGATATCTTCATTACACTGGTGGGAAGCTCCGTCCTCACCTACGGTAATTCCAGCATGTGTTGCACCAATTTTAACATTAAGATGTGGGTAACCGATAGAGTTACGAACCTGTTCAAAAGCTCGTCCTGCTGCAAACATTGCAAAGGAGCTCATGAATGGAATCTTACCTGTTAAGGAAAGACCTGCTGCTACACCTGCCATGTTACACTCAGCAATACCACAGTCAATAAATCTATCTGGGAATGCTTTCTTGAACATACCTGTCTTTGTTGCTTCTGCGAGGTCTGCATCTAAAACAACTAAATTAGGATTTTCTTTACCGATTTCAACAAGAGCGTTACCATAGCCCTCTCTAGTAGCTATTTTTTTTACTTCTGACATAACGCTTCACCTACTTTCTCTAAATCTGCCATTGCAATTGCGAATTCTTCATCATTAGGAGCCTTGCCATGCCATCCTGCATTATTTTCCATGAAGGAAACGTCCTTACCCTTTACAGAGTGAGCAATAATTGCTGTTGGCTGTCCCTTTGTCTCACGAGCTTCCTTAAAAGCTGCACGAATCTGATCAAAGTCATGAGCATCAATATTAATTACATGGAAATTGAATGCTTCAAATTTCTTGTCGATAGGATATGGAGAACATACGTCTGCAATATTACCATCAATCTGTAAACCGTTATTATCAACGATTACACAAAGGTTATCAAGGTTTCTATGTCCTGCAAACATAGCTGCTTCCCAAACCTGTCCTTCCTGAATCTCGCCATCACCAAGAAGTGTATATACACGGAAAGAATCTCCACTCATTTTTGCACTAAGCGCCATACCACACGCTACTGAAATACCCTGTCCCAAGGAACCTGATGACATATCTACACCTGGTACATGCTGCATACAAGGATGTCCCTGTAAGTAAGAACCAAGCTTTCTTAATGTTGTAAGATCCTCAACTGGGAAATATCCGCGATGTGCAAGTGCTGCATACAGACCTGGTGCTGTATGTCCCTTGGATAATACAAAACGGTCTCTGTCTGCCTTCTTTGGATCCTTTGGATCAATGTTCATCTCTTCAAAGTAAAGGTAGGTAAAGATATCTGCAGCGGATAAAGATCCACCCGGATGTCCAGCCTTAGCTGCATGAACACCTTTAATGATACCTTTACGAACTTCATTAGCTGTCTTTTGAAGTTCTAAGTTTGTCATGTTCTTTCCTCCATCATTCTTGCAACGATTTAAGACCTACGAATCATTTAAATCACAACATCTGCTTTTTGAAACAATACATACTTGTCTTAAACTGTTTGTAATAATTTTTATGTTACAAAGCCAAAACATAATATATTCTGACCTTTTTACGATATTAATGTACCATACATTTATACTTGCGTAAATGCTAAAAATTTCACAAGGTTTTTCAAATATTATCAACTTTGTGGGTAATATTCCCTTTTACTGTGTTCATTTCGTCCCAATAACCAGTAAAACGTGCTATAGAATTTGCTTCAACTGCCATGCCATACAATTTTAGCTTTCTTATCATATATTAAACAATCTTTCTACTCTTCAACCTTATTACCATAATAAGCATTTGCTCCATGCTTTCTAAAATAGTGCTTGTCCTGGATTCTCTGAGGAGCCGATTCTACATCAGAATTTAACTGTTCGGTAAAAAGCGCCATCTTAGCAACCTCCTCAAGAACTACCGCGTTATGTACAGCATCCTTTGCATTTTTACCCCATGCAAATGGTCCATGATTCTTGCAAAGAACAGCAGGTACTGCCATTGGATCTTTATCCTTAAAGCTTTCAACGATAATTGTTCCTGTATTCTTCTCATATCCTTCGTCTATCTCTTCCTGTGTAAGCACTCTCACACAAGGTATCTCGCCATACATATAATCAGCATGTGTCGTGCCATAACAGGGAATTGCTCTTCCAGACTGTGCCCAGCTTGTTGCATAAGTTGAATGTGTATGAACAACTCCACCAATTTGCGGAAACGCCTTATAAAGCTCTAAATGTGTTGCTGTATCAGAGGAAGGATTGTATTTTCCTTCTACTTTGTTTCCCTCTAAATCCATAACAACCATATCTTCCGGCTTTAATAATTCATAATCAACACCACTTGGTTTAATAACGAATAATCCACTTTCACGGTCAATCGCACTCACATTCCCCCATGTAAAAGTAACCAGACCGTATTTGGGCAAATCCATATTTGCTTCGTATACTTTCTGCTTCAATTCTTCTAACATCTTTAATATCCATGACCTTTCTACAATTCCAATAATATACAAATCAGAACGTATATAACTACACCATTTTCTATCCTATATGTTATGTTATTGTTCTTATAAAGACATCGTTTCAACTGCTGCGCGCTCTATCTCAAAGCCTGCTTTATAACGTTCAATAAATGCCTCAAATCCTGCTACATCCTCTTCTTTCGGCTCCATTCTATAAGATTCTTCCCCTGCAAATACCTTATCGCTAAGATAATTACTTAATGTTTCATCTGTAGCCTTCTGAGCCATATAATTTGCAAGAATAGCAATTCCCCATGCGCCACCTTCTCCTGCTGTCTTCATAACAGCTACAGGAGTATTCGCTGCTGCTGCCATAATTCTCTGACCAACGCCCTCCGTCTTAAAAAGTCCGCCATGCCCCATAATCTCATCCAAGGTTACTTTTTCTTCCTTAAAGAGAATATCCATACCAACCTTTAATGCACCAAGTGCTGTGTAAAGGTTCACACGCATAAAGTTTGCAAGGTTAAACTTAGAATCCGGTGTACGAACAAACAAAGGTCTTCCTTCTTCAAATCCTGTAATATGCTCACCTGAGAAGTAATTGTATGCAAGAAGTCCGCCACAATCTACGTCTCCCTCTAGTGCCTTTCTATACAAGGTACCATATAATTCATTCATGTCTACCTTCATACCCATAGCTTCCTGAAACTCCTTGAAGATATTCACCCATGCATTTAAGTCTGAAGTACAGTTATTACAATGAACCATAGCAACTAAGCTTCCATCCGGAGTGGTCACAAGATCAAGCTCGTCATAAGCCTTAGACAATTCTTTTTCTAATACTGCCATAATAAACACAGAAGTCCCGGCAGAAACATTGCCTGTACGTTGAGCAACACTATTGGTTGCTGTCATACCGGTTCCTGCATCACCCTCCGGTGGACACATTGGAATACCGCCCTTTAACTTACCGGAAACATCAAGAAGCTTTGCTCCTTCCTCTGTTAACACACCTGCATTTTCACCTGCAACCAATACCTTTGGCATAATGTCTGCAAGCTTCCATACAAATCCTTTATCTGCAACCAGCTCATCGAACTGTGAAATCATCTTCTGATTAAAATCCTTGGTAGCTACATCAATTGGGAACATACCGGATGCTTCGCCTACACCAAGCACCTTATTTCCTGATAACTGCCAATGAATATATCCCGCTAATGTTGTAAAAAATGTAATATCCTTTACATGCTCTTCGCCATTTAAAATAGCCTGATATAAATGTGCAATGCTCCAACGCTGTGGAATGTGAAAATCAAATACTTCTGTCAATCTCTCACTTGCTGCCTGCGTAATGGTATTTCTCCAAGTTCTAAAAGGAACTAATAACTCACCTTGCGCATTAAATGCCATATAACCATGCATCATAGCACTAAAACCAATAGCTCCAATTGTCTCAATAACTACTCCATATTCTTTCTCAACATTCTGTGCCATATCCGCATAGCAATCCTGTAACCCCTTCCAAATGGCATCAAGGCTATATGTCCATATATTATCTACCAATTGATTTTCCCAGTCATGTGTTCCAATGGTAATTACTTCATTATTCTCGTCTACAAGTACTGCTTTAATTCTAGTAGAACCAAATTCAATACCAAGTGCTGTCTTTCCATTAACAATCGCATTCTTTGTCACATTCATGTCATGTCCCATCTTTGTAACCTCCCAAGTTATCTTCCAATCAGCATCCGCAGTTCCTCCTAATACCTGTCAAATAATTACTTAAATTATAACAATATCATACGTTTGGTGCAATAATAACTTTTACTCATTTCTAAACCATTTTAGTTATTATTCATATTATGTCAACATATAAGACAACGCATATCTTTCCATTTCATATTTTTTGTGCAAAAACACCAATTCTTCTCACAGCATTTACAATAATAACA
>JAXJRB010000080.1:0-16752 GCA_036310845.1 Lachnospiraceae bacterium
ATTTACCCCGACTGGAATGCAGTTTTTTAAGTATCAGTCGGGATTATTAGTAGTATTTACCCCGACTGGAATGCAGTTTTTTAAGTATCAGTCGGGATTTTCGCATTCTTTCCCCCGACTAAAATGCATTTCTCACTATATAAGTCGGGTTAACAGTAAAAACATGTTATAAATACAAGAACCGCTTATTTCAGCGAAGTGTATAAGGGGAGTCCCAGAATTGAGAGCAACACTCGGACTCCCCACACTCCACTAAACCTGAATTTATTTAACAGATAATATTTTATTTTTTATCTTCAAGCATGCCTCTATATGCATAATCCAGTGTCTGGAAAAAGGCATTTGTATCAGTCCACGCACATCTTTATTACACCAGTAATCAACCAACCAATATGCATTCTCGTCTTTGCTGACTACCTGTAATGTTTCTAATGTATGCCTTTTCTCACCTGATATCTTTTTCTTACACTCATCATAAGTAAGTTCCTTTAAAATTTCTGTCGTAGATTGATTCACCTCAAAAAGATAATGATATAGTTCCTCAATCTGAATCTGCTTTGAGAACTCTTTTATCTCTTCTTTTACTAACTCATTTGCTGTTGTAGTAATGGGAGAATTTATTCTTTCCTGATAATTTCCTCGAAAGAATACCTGCTCATCCCCCGCAATCAACGTATGTGCAACAATATCTTCTATACGAAAAATATGCCAAAGAGAGTAGGCAATTGATTTACTATGATACCCTCTTACATTCATAAAAGGCATCTCGCTAAAATCCTCCTGCGATAATTCTTCTCGAAACTGCTGAATCTGTTCCATAAGCTCCCTACGAAGTTCCATGAGCGTATTGATGCCTGCCAAAAAAGTATCTTTTTTCTTTATCTGTAACTGTATTAATTTGTTTTGCTCTGACCATTCTCTATTCATACGTCAGTCTCTCCTTTAAATGGCATCCAAGGTTTTTCTTCCGTTTTCTACATTCCGTCTTGTGCCAGTTCTACAAGTCTTTCAATATGTATTGCCACACTATCCAAGCATGGAAGCATGCAATTTTCATCATTTAATATCAATGGTAATTCTGTACATCCTAAAATGACTGCTTCTATTTTATGTTCATCCTGCATTTTCTTTATTATCTCATTAAACTCTTGCAAGGTAGATTCCTTCACAATACCATATTCCAGTTCTTCAAATATTCTTTTTGCAATGAGCTCTCGTTCATTCTTATCCGGAACCACGACATCTATTCCTGCCTGCAGCAAATCTTTTTTCATAAAGTCTTGTTCCATCGTAAAAATGGTTCCCAATAATCCTACTTTCTTATAGCCTCTTTTGGTAACCTCATTACATACCGCCTTAGGAATACTCACTAATGAAACCTTTGTATTTTTTTCTATTTCATCAAACACAATGTGCATCGTCCCCGCAGTCAACGATACAATCTCTGCTCCACTCTTCACTAAATTGTGAACCTTTTCAGAAAGGTAATCTGCTAATTCTTTATGTCGTTGTTCTGAAACCAGTTCCCACGCTTTACGGAAATTCACACTTTCTATGGACAACTCCGGCATTGTTTTTCCGCCGGTAGCCTCATCTATTTTATTATTTAATTCTTTATAATACATAAGCGTAGATTCCGGCCCCGTTCCACCAACTAAACCAATTTTTTTCATACAGCTCTTCACTCCTTTTCCATTCGTTCACTACCATAATAATCTCATCTATATATTACTATATAATCCAATACCCGTCATAAGCGTATCCTGTTTTTCCTATCAGCAAATGTTCAGATTTTGTAAATCCTATTGCCTTAATTGCTTTCATTCTTTCTATTGCATATATTGGGACCTTCGTAATTATGTCATTACATCCTAACATCTTCTTCGACTCAGAAATGCAAAGTGAAAAAATAGAATACAGTACATCTTCTTTTTCATAGTCACTTCTTACATCCACTCGTATAATCCCCATATTATTAAATGCATCTTCTGACACACGAAAACACAATTCTACCGTTCCTATTACTCTTGATATCCCTTTATCAACAATCGAAAGTCTGACAAACCACCCATTCTCATAAGCCATTTTCCAAAATCCAAGAGCCTCTGACATTCTCTCTTTTGTCGCATAATAAAAATTATCTCCATCACAACCATCACTATTAAAAAATGGTAATGCATTCTTGTCACTATATACTTTCAATAAGTCATCACAATCATCCATCTGAAATAATCGAATGAAAAACTTTTCATTTTCTAATATTGGACACTTCTCAAAAATATTCATGAAAAAAACCTCCATCTTTTATTGCGAACATACGTTTTTTATATGTGTTCATAATAGTTTTTTTCTCTCACGTTGTCAAGATTTAGAATAAATAATAACAAAAAAGTCATAAAACAAGGACTAACCTTGATTTATGACTTTGAAATACCTATCTCATTTTTTTACCGAAAAAAACATCCTACCTTACTTTAATAAACTCCAAATTTCATCAAACATTGACTTTGCCCATTTGTATTGTCCATCATCTTCATATTCACGATAAGTAACCTCTGTCATCATCGTCAAATACAGTAATACATCGTACCAATAAATTCTTCTTAATTCCATTTCTGAAAGTTGTGTCACGCCAAACCCTTGCAGGAACTCATCCTTTCGATTATGATGACGGAATCTATCGTCCATATAAGCTTCTCCCCACATCGCTCTTTCCCAATCAATAATTCCTGCAAGTGCTTCGTCTTTTACAAAGATGTTACCTTCCCACATATCCCAATGCACTAAAGTTGGTGTTTTTACGGAGACAAAATATATTTTGTCTTTTTCTAAACAGTTCAAAATCTCGTCTTTAGAAACACCTATAAAAACATTTCTCTGCTCTGCATCATTTAAAACATTGCTTATCAAATAATACGCGAAATCATACAACATAGTAAATTGATGTTCCGAATCTCCCAATAATCCAAAGGTATCATTTGTAATTACTGTTAGTTGTTTTTGTATCTTTCCTACTTCCTTCCGAAGCTTTCTATTCACTTCTTCTCCTAAATTCTCTATTACTGTTATCCAATTTTCACCATCTAAGCATTCCATGAAGAAATACTTTCCTTCACACAATGCTTTTGTTGTATCATAGGTATAAACTTGTGGAACTTTAATATCTGTATGTGACGCAACTAAATTCATGGCCTTTACTTCGGCATCCATCAAATTACATTCATTTGTCATAAAACCTGTATTAGTTGGTGAAGATATCTTCAAAATAGTACAAAATCCGTCCTCGTAAGTAAGCTTATACGCAACATTGCACATTCCTTCTGTCAATTCTTCTATTTGCGGTATTCCTTTATTCGGAAATGCAGCTTCTGCCATTTTAAGAATGTTATCAGTCGTTTGTCTACACTTCGTTATTGCCATTTTAATTCCTTTTCCTCCCGGAAACATTTGCTCATAAGAGGTTCTATTGGTTGCTCCCATTTGTAAATCTTTTACTTCCACTTGAAAATCTTCAATCACATACATCCTTTTGCAATTTCGGTATCATCTACACCAGACCAAAATAACTTAATATACAAGCGACTCCACCATTTTTCCTGTGTCTAAACATCATCATTAATGTTTATTTGGGCTGCTACCTTATATAACAACCACTCTTTTCCTATCTTACTTTCTCTACATTCCTACTTCCGATATCCCGTCTCCGATTAAGACTTCTTTTCCTCTGAATGCAAAGCCATACTTGTAAATACGCTCCCTTATAATCCCTCTTGCTAGCAGCTCTGTCTCATATTGCTTTTCTTCTATCTGCCTTAGAGCCTCCTCAACTGTTTTCTCTAATGTAATGTCTTTTTTCGGCTTGTGTACCTTAAATTCTAATATATAGGCATTTTTACCCTTATCTCGCGGTTCCAGCATAACATCATATCTGCCAAAGCCACTCTCACGGTTTGAGGTAAGAATATAGTCCTGCTCTAGTTCTGTCAAAAGCCCTAATACAAAACCATGATAAAAACGCTCCGGCTCCAAATCAGCCGGATTGGTAGCCGTATCAAAATAACTGAATACATTTTCTGTGAGCTTATTCATGTATTCATTCATTGCTTCTATATCATTCTTAAGCAAAGCCTGTATAAAATTGTTATAATGTACTTCAGATTCCATGAACCAGTCATGCACCATGTTTAAGAACATATCCAGCACTTCACCATTGGTAATACTTAATGTATATTTGGGCCTCATCCCCGGTCTTATTAGTTTTTCCTTGTGCAATACCTTTAAATATCCACTGGCAAGCAACAGACTCCATACCGCAGCTTCATTATCTCCCAAACGATTATATACAATCTGCTCATCTATCGGTGATATAATCGTTTCACCCTTTAGCAACGCTTCAAAGGATAACTTTATACCTTGATTTCCTTCTCTTAACAGCTTGCCAACTAAACGATTTCCACTTGTATTTACCCAATAAGTATTATACTGTCCATTTGTGTCCAAAAAGTTTAACACAGACCATGGATTATATATATCACTATATGTTCCAAATACAAATCCGTCATACCATATTTTTACCCCGTCTTTTTGCTCACTAAGTCCACACTCATCTAAAGCTGAAAATACTTCTTCCTCGGTAAAACCAAAGCACGTTGCATACTCATCAGATGTAGTAGTTACTACCTTCAAATTATTCAAATCCGAAAAGATAGATTCTTTACTAATTCTTGTTATGCCTGTCATCAATCCCCGTTCTAAATATGGATTCGTTTTGAATGCAGAATTAAACATACTTCTTGTAAATGCCACAAGTTCATCCCAAAAACCATTGATATAAGCTTCCTGCATTGGCGTGTCGTATTCATCCAAAAGAATGATTACTTTTTTGCCATAATAACGATACAAAAAATCTGACAACTGATGTAATGCTACAGTTGCATCACTATCACGAATTTCCAGCGATAAAATCCTGTCAAAATATAATCTGTCAGCATCTGTCAATGCCTCACTATCTCTTAAATAAGAATGCTTAATATACAGATTGGTAAGTATCTGACATATCTTTTCTCTGGTAGTTTGGTAATTCGTTTCTTTTATACTGGCAAAAGACAGGTTTATCACAGGATACGTCCCCTGAAGTTCTCTATATGCGTCTTCATTCCAAATTGAAAGTCCTTCAAATAGCTCTCCCTGCCCTGCATACTCAACAGAAAAAAAACGATTTATCATATTCATATTCAAGGTCTTTCCGAAACGCCGTGGACGTGTAATTAACGTTACATCATCCCCACTTTCCCACCATTCCTTGATAAAAGAAGTCTTATCAATATAAAAATATTTTCCTTCGATTAATTTAGCAAAATCCTGTATACCTATTCCTACTGTTCTACTCATCTTGCCCACCTCTGTGACTTATGCTATTAGATACTTAATTATAGTATACGAAAATCTTTCGTGAATAGCAAACCAAAGAATTATTTAAGCTTTTTCTATCATACACCGATGCTTTTTTGTCTCTTTATCGTACTCAATACCTACTAATAACATATTTCCCTTATACTCTTCTAACTTCTCCGTATATTTCTTTTCTTTTATCTGCGCAATTGCTCCTTGCACAGTGCTTCCACACTTTAATTCTACAATCATTGCTGGTTTATCCGATTTTTTCCTTGGCAGAAAAACAATATCCGCATAGCCTTTTCCGGTTGGCATCTCACGAATTAAAGTATATTCATTTTTTGCATGATAATATGCCAATGTTATTACACAGCTTAATGAATTTTCATCATTATACTTAAGTACTGATACATTCTCCATATGGACTTGTTCAATGCCTGCTGCTACTGCTTCTTCATCTAACTCCCATGTCGCATTCAGTAGTTGCTTCGATGCTTCCATCGCATCTATTACAGGTGTCCAACCACTTCCCTCAACAGCATTTTTGAACTCACTTCGTATCTCTTCATTTGGAATATACACTTCCTGACTCGTATAATCATAACCTAAATATCCTAGATGTATCAGTAATGCTAATATATCATCCTTACTTGCAAAAGAAGTCATATCATTTTGAAATTTGTCTGGATTTACAACACATCGGCCACCTGCAAGCATTTCGATTACAGCATCTTTCAACCCATCATAATTCATCGTAATATAGTTTCTTAAAGACTCATAGGTTTCTGTTCTGGTCCAATAATTGGTAATACGCTTTCTTCTTACAGAATCCACCACCGATTTTGGATTATAAATATGAATATCTTCTCCCATCATATATCCATCATACCATCGTTTGGCTTCTTCAAAGTCCATATGATATTCTTGAAACAAATCATATACTTCCTGCTCCGTAAAGCCTACGTATTCTTCTAAAGGCTGTGGATTAATCATGGTAAACTCATCAAAATTATTTAATGCTGACTCTGTTCCATATTTTTTAATTGGCAAAATTCCTGTCAGATATCCTAACGCGAGAAATTCCTTAGAGGTATCATTCTTAAACAAGCCTCGTAACAATTCAATATATAATTTCTGTGCCTCATAGTCATACTTATCTTCTCGAAAAATCGTATCCCATTCATCAATGATGATAACAAATTTTATTCCTGTATGCCTATATACCTTCGTCAACGCACTTGGCAAATCTCCATCTTCATCGGTAAGACATTCCGGATAGGCTTCTTTTAATTCCTCTATCACTTCCTGATGAAATAGACTCACCGCTTTTTTTGCAGAAATACTGGATTCTGTTTCCACATCTCTTCTATGACGAAATACATTCATATCTACTTGAATCACATCATACTGATTCAAATGTTCTGCATAATTCTCGGCTTTTGCAATAGCAAGACTATCAAAGATTTTTTTCGCATTTTCACCACGACCATAATAGGCAGAAAGCATAGCTGCAGCAATTGATTTTCCGAAACGTCTTGGACGGCTGAGACAAATATACCCATCATCTGTATCTATGACTGAATTTATATACTCTAATAAACCTGTTTTATCTATATATATCTTAGACCGAACTGTTCTTGCAAATTTTTCATATCCTGCGTTTAAATAAATGCCCATATCTTTTTGCCCTCCGATTATTGATACTCTCTCCTTTTGAGTATAAGATATCACATTTTGAAAGTCAAATTTACCCCTTTTTCTTTTTTTCCATTTTCTTACACCATCCACGCACATGCTCTTTGTCGTACATCTACGAAATCCCTGTAAATTCCGCCCTTTTTCATCAATTCTGCATGTGTTCCAATCTGTGTAATTTTCCCATCATTTACCACAATAATCTGATTCGCAGACTGTATGGTATTTAGTCTATGTGCAATGACAAGCAAGGTTTTTCCTTTGACAAGCTCATTGATTGCCTCCTGAATATAACTCTCATTGTCCATATCTACACTTGCCGTTGCCTCATCTAAGATTACAATCGGCGCATCCTTTAGAATACATCTGGCAATCGAAATTCGCTGCTTTTCTCCACCTGAAAGTGTCGCCCCCCCCTCTCCGACAACTGTGTCAAATCCATTCGGCAACTTCATAATGAAGTCATAACATCTTGCTTTCTTTGCCGCTTCATAAACCTCTTCTCTCGTTGCATTTGGTTTGCCCATGCTGATATTGTTAAAAATCGTATCCTGAAAAAGATACACTCTTTGAAATACCATACTAATCTCATTCATAAGCTCTGAAAGTGGTATATTTCTAATATCCACTCCTCTAATCCTCACTGCACCTTCTTTAACATCCCAAAATCGTGTCAACATGCTGGCAATCGTTGATTTTCCACCGCCCGATGGTCCTACCAACGCTGTCATTGTATTTGGCTCCATAGAAAAACTAATATCCTTTATCACTTCCTTCTGTTCATAGGCAAACGCTACCTTATCGAAGGTAACCTCTGCCATTCCCATCTCTCTCGCCTTTTTTACACTCGGAAGTTTCTGAGTTCCCTCATCCGAAAGCTCCTCTGTTGCAAACAGCTTTTCGATTCTATCCATGCAACTACTCATAACCGTTAACCTAGTTGCCTGTGAATATAATGACTTTAGTGGGCCAAACATACTAAATACGAACATGAGCAACCCCAGAAGCTTTGGTAATTCCAGACTTCCTGTCTGCTGAAAATAAATTCCCATTCCCAAAATTACACTCGTTCCGATGCCATACAAGACATAAAGAGTCATCTGCCATGGCGTCATCTTTGCTTCAAATCCCAACGAAACTCTTTTTGATTCCGTAAAACTATCCGTAAGTTCTTTTGACTTCTCACCTAAGAGGTTATAGCTTTTGATAATCCCGATTCCTTCTGCAAAGGAAAGCACGGCTTCGGTCAGCTTCTCACTTTGTTCCTGTCTCTTCTCTCCCTCTTTGATTGACATCTTATTCATCCACTCTGCTAGAATCGACGCAATTACAGTAACTCCTAACATAACTGCACTCAGTCGAATATCCAGTCCGGCAAGAAATACAATTATAACACAGGCACTGAATATATAACTCATCATGTCTGCAATTGTACTCATACAGACTTCTTCAATAAAAATCATATCCGTACTTAATACAGAACTTATTTTACCGATATTACCAGCTGTAAAATATCCCATGGGCATTTTTTTTAGATGTTCTCCAAGCTCCATACGCTTATCTGCAAACAGCATATAGCCAGCTGCACTTTGCAATCTGTCACTAAAAATCTGCGCCATAATCTGCACCGTTACAATCCCAACCAAGCCAAACCCTGCATAGGCACAGCTTCTTAATGTAATCGTATGCTCATAAAACTGCAATAGTATGAGATAGGTAATATATATAGGCATTTGCATCATTATTGATTTTATGGCTGCACATACGAACGCTGCCTTAATTCTTCCTGCATATTTCCCTGAAATTTTGATAATTCTCTTGATTAACCGAATTAATTCCAACATATTAAGCTCCCTTTCCAACCTTCCATTCAGCAGAATCCATAGCTACCTGCCACAATTTACGATACTCAGCACTTTGGTTTAAGAGCACATCATGCGTACCAATTGCCTCAACCTTACCTTCTTGCATCACGCAAATCTGATTTGCATTCATAACCGATGGTAGCTTATGTGCAATCACAAGCAATGTCTTTCCTTTAACCACTTCTTTGATTGCTGCATCCATCTTCTCTTCATTTTCCGGATCTGTGAATGCAGTCGCCTCATCCAAGACAACAATCGGCGCATCCTTAATAATGGCTCTTGCCAATGCAATTCTCTGTCTTTGACCACCAGAAAGCTGTTTACCGCCATCACCAGCCATGGTATGAATACCATTTGGAAGCTTTTCGATAAACTCCATACATTGTGCTTTTCTAGCAGCTTCTAACACTTCCTCATCGGTTGCATCCAGCTTACCCATTCGAATATTTTCCAATAACGATGTATTAAATAAAAACTGTTCCTGTGACACGTAACTGATACGCTGATTCAAGGCTTCCAAACTCATCTTCGTAATATCCTGACCACCTATTGTAATCATGCCCTTTTGTGTATCATAGTAATGAACCAGAAGCTTTGCTAGTGTACTCTTACCGGAACCCGATTCGCCGACCAATGCCGTAATCTCGTTTTCCTTCATAATCAGATTCACATCTCGCAACACGGACTGTTCCTCATAGGCAAATCCGACATTCTGAAAAATGACAGTATTGTCGTTCCCATAAAAAGTATCTTTCGTCTGTCTTAATGGTTCTGCATCCAGCACCTGTTCCAGTTTCTCCAACTTATAATTCAATTGTGGGAATTGCGGTAAAAATCCCAACATCTTAAGAATAGGCACACCTACGCTAAAGGACAGACACAATACAAGAATCAAATCAGGCAATGTCGAGTAGCCCTGCATGACAAACCACGAACCAAACGGAAGTGCAAACAATGTCGTACATGGAACAAGTGCATTATAAATTGCCATCCAAGACCAGCATGCTCTATACCACGCAAGCGTAAAATCACGGTAATTTGCAACATCTGTTTTGAATCTCTGGAAAGATTCACCATCCTTATTGAATACCTTCACAACCTCCATACCATTGATATACTCAATAATGGTATTGTTCATAACCTGACCAGCCTTATAATAATTATCCATTTCTTTCGTACCAATCGTAAACATTTTCATCATGGCAAATACACCAATGAAGATAGAAACCATGGACAAAAGTGGCAGCTTCTCCATTCTCCTTTGCAATGTCATTCGGATTCTCTCCAGAATTCCAAACGCCGCCTGATGTGAAAATACCAAACCTGCACAATATAGAATCCCATGTAAAGCAAGACACATAAACACGCCTATGACACATCCTGTTATTTTACCTGCCGAAATCCCCTCTCCTGTGACCAAAGGCGTAATCATCTGACAAGCAAGCAGAAATGGTATAACACTCAGCAAAACTGCAATACTAATGCAAAACATTGCTAACACCGTTTTCTTTTTCTCTTCGCCAGCATAACTCATAATTCTGTTAAACACTATTTTCTCCTCCTCTTTGCAAATTTCAAAATAGTACGTGCCAGCGCACGCACTTTGGCAAGAATTTCTGTCGAAATTCTTGTTTAACTACCGCTACGTAACAGCAATTTCCTATTACACCATAAATGCGATAGTTAGTTCACTCTAACTATCGCATTTATTTTAACAATTTGTTATTTTATTTCTACCAAAAAACAATTCCCTTTTAACACTTTTCGCTTTCATCCCGTATCATTATCGTATACTTCTTAGGCAAAACACCGTATTTTTTGCGAAAAGCATCCGAAAAGTGACTTAGATTAGAATAACCGGAAAGGCTTGCAACTTCACTAATATTATACTTTCTCTCTTTTAATAATGATGCTGCATATTCCAAACGCTTATTAATAACATATGCGTGAAGCGATTCACCAAATCGTTGCCTAAACGCTTTGTTAAACTTACTGACACTCATTCCAGCTTCCAAGGCTAACTGTTCTGCCGGATACTCCCAAGCTGGCTGATTATCTATGCATTCTCTAATTTGCTCCAAATGTAAATTCTCAATCTCCGATAGAATTAAAGAACTTCTTATACACCTTGTCTCATTATAAAAAATAGTATGCAATACCAGCGCAATCAACTCTATCATTTTCCCTTCCAAATAAAGCCCTTCAAATTCCTTGAATTTTGATGCATGCTCTATTTCATTTAAAATATGATACATATCCTGTGTAATTGCAGTTTTGGTAACCTGTTTCAGAAATTGTTTTTTTACTCTTTGCACTTGTTCCGTTGGAAAGTACTGTATCAACAAATTACAGAACAGCTCTGTTGGAATCTGTACACTTTTAAACAGAAAGTTTTGTTCACTCTGATATGTCATAAACGTTGTATGATCAAAATTACGATATACGCACACCTCTCCTTTTTTCATCTGGATAAGCTGACCACTTTCCTCAATCTGCCATTCAATATTCTGATTCATATTAAAAATTATCTGTATCTCATCACGACCATAATTCCCTTTTTTACTGACCTTTAGATCCTGCTTAAATCTCATGTTCCATCCAAAATACACAATACCTTTAAAAGAATTCTTTTTATCAAGCTCTATATTCCCTAGTTCACTTGGCACATCTTTGCAACATTCACATATCGTATCATGTGTTACCGATTCTAAAAAAAGGTTCATATATTGATTCCAGTTCTGCATTCTATTTACTCCATATCCATTTGCAATATCCTAACTTCCACTTTCTGTAAGAACCAAATAACCATCTTTGTTTGAAAATACTAATTCTTCGCGTTTCAATATTTTCATTGCATAACAAACGGAAGCTTTCGTAAAATTCATATAATTTGCTATATCTACTGATTTTACATACCTCTGTTCTCTTTCCAAAATATAAATTGCTTCCAAATAATCTTCTAACAATCTCCCCAATTCCATATTAAAACTCCCCTTCTATTCGTTGTTGCTTACATGTATTAGTTTTTGCTAACCTCATTATACCCATATTATGGCATATTTCAAGAAATAAAGAATATTTTTATATTCTTTTTATAGTTATTAAGTAACGCTGTTGACGCCCCACCTAACAGTTACCTTTTTCAATATAATACTTTATAGAAATAACAATAAGCTCACTGCCATAACCATCATTCCTGATATCAATCCATAAATTGACAAATGATGTTCGCCGTATTCTCTTGCCGTAGGTAATAGTTGATCCAGCGAGATAAACACCATAATACCTGCCACCATGGCAAATATAATTCCATATACGATATCATTCATAATCGGTTTTAAAAGGAACCATCCTACTATTGCTCCAATCGGTTCTGAAAGTCCTGACAAAAATGAATACCGAAATGCTTTTACCTTAGACCCTGTAGCCTGATATATAGGCACTGATACCGCAATCCCCTCCGGAATATTGTGAATTGCTATTGCTGCCATAATTGGTATCGCTACACTCGGATCTTGCAATGCTGACACAAATGTTGCAAGCCCTTCCGGAAAATTGTGAATCGCAATTGCAAGAGCTGTAAAAACTCCTAATCGCTTTAATCTGGAAGCTTCTTCCTTAATTGTATCCTCCTCTTCTAACTGTTTGGGTTCATGTGGATTTTCTTCCGAAGGAATGACTTTATCAATCAATGCTATAAAAAACATACCCGCAAAAAATGCTATCACGGTAATCCAACTTCCCATTTTTTTACCAAGCTCAACAATTAGCGCATCCTGCGCCTTAAAGAAAATCTCTATCATCGACACATAAATCATAACCCCAGCTGAAAAACCAAGGCTTACGGAAAGAAATTTCTTATTCGTATGCTTGGCAAGCAATGCAATACAACTTCCAATTCCAGTACTCAATCCTGCTATTAATGTAAAACTAAATGCAATCCATGTATTTTTGTCCATCTATATCCTCCTTTTCCCTATCCGAAACACACTCTCTAATACATTACTCCCTATATGCCAATACGCCTATACATTCTTCCATATTGGGATATAAAAAAGAAAGTATCAGTACCTACTATTCACTATATGCATTATTTCAGAAATGTGATTCTTTTTTCTAGTTAGTCGTGCCTAACTCTCTTTATTATATTACAACATTTCACTTTTCTCAAGTGGAAAAAGAAAAAAGGAATCCATACTAATATGATTTCCCTTTTCTTTTACTCACTATTTAATTCTTTGGTCTGTGATCTCCACCAAAAGTAGGATCTTCCACCATAAAATATTTATACCAGTACACATTAGCTCCTCTATCCGGCAATGGATCATCCCATGTCACATCTATAAAGTACCAATTTCCATCCAATTTCACTTTATTCCATGCATGTCCTATCCACAAACCGTTACCATTATTAGCTGTTCCCGTAACCATCTCATTTTCCATGCCCAGCACATCCAT
Source organism: Lachnospiraceae bacterium (assembly GCA_036310845.1). Taxonomy (GTDB): domain Bacteria; phylum Bacillota; class Clostridia; order Lachnospirales; family Lachnospiraceae; genus COE1. Next base: position 13,413 of record JAXJRB010000080.1, read on the forward strand.
ATAATATGAAAAAGCTTCTGCATATCCCTGACAAACCGCTTTTCCATATAAAACGGCTCCTTCCATTCCATATGAGCATTCCGGAATGTTTCGTAATACATAATTGTCATAATCATAAGCCGTATTCACTACCAGCCAGTCATGAACTGCCTTTATTCTTTCTAAATCTGAAACACATCCTGCCGTTATCATATCTACCAATTCATAAATGTGAAGCTTTGCATTCGTTTCTTCTGTTGTCGCATAGCCTTTTCGGCCTTCTGTTCTTCCCATAAAATGATAATGCTGATATAACGCTACTTTATCCAAACCAAATGCCGCTAGTAAATCCGGATTCTCATTTGCATATCTGACATAATCAAAGTTTTCTTCCTTTAACAAGCTCGCTTGTGCTACTCTTCCATTCCAGCCTGCCGGTTTTCCTATACTCTGATAAAAGCTCCATACCGCATCTTTATTATTCACATCGATTGCCACCGCTAAATCCGGATGTTTTTCAAGATACCATTCATAGTCAAAGTTTTCCTTTGTGATAGTATCTTTTGCATTAGCCTGAATAGCAAAAGATAAACTTAATACCAATGTCATTATCGCATATTTCCACCATTTACTCATTCGTTCTCTCCCTCCACATGTACCCTGATACAGGATACCTACGTTGTATTATAAACATTTCTTATACTATAAATTTTATCAGCTTGCTATGCTTTTTTCAATGACTAGCCCTATCTCCTCTATGCCACAGTATCGGTAAAATGTCTTTTTACTGTTCGTTTCCTTTCAATCGCAGACAAAAATCCAATCAAAACACAAAATATACTATTTACTATCAATACCCAAATACTCCCTTCGATTCTGCACACTCCTCCAGAAATAATGTCATTCCCTAAAAATACTGCTGTAAATATATGAGGATAATCATCTGCTAATAACACTACGTTAAAAACCAAAGAGCCAACCGCATTCCATAAATAATGTGCCATAATAGGAGCCCATATTGACGTAGTCCATTCTAATAGTACCGTCATAAACACACTCATTGTTAATACATTTAATACTGGAATAATACCAGCTTCTACCGCTCCTCCATGTAACATTGTAAAAATTCCTGTTGTAACAATGGTTGCTGTCAGCATATTGCTTTTCTGTTTTAGAAACTGATACAAATAACCACGTACTAATAACTCCTGCATCATAACATTCAAGAATGCCGCTATAAACCACAGCCATACTAAGGAAATATCATTACTTCCTTCAAATTTTATAATACCAAATATATACATTACGAATATAGAAATTAAAATCCAAATTATTCCTATAACACTTCCTATTCTCATTCCCCTGCTCCACTTTTCAATTAATCCCAGTTTTAATTTCTTCTCTTCAATCAACAAAAAAAGAATTGTTACCAAGCCCATTATTAACAGAGGTTGCAATTCTGCAAAAAAACGCCATATCACGGATCTATCCATATCTGGAATGGGCATCACACTCACTCCAATCAACCACATCATAAAAAACGAAAATACTTTTATCACAATTTCTGCTGTTTTTCTCATAACCCCTTTGCTCTCTTTCTTTTACCCAAAACTACACCTGTGCTAATTAAGAAAATACCAATTCCTAAAGCTGACAACAAAATAATTAACATAACATTTCCATTTACTACTTCTATCGTATCCCATCTTGAAAAATCTGCATCTAGAATACGAATATGTATATTTCCATCAACTATTCCATTCGTAATCTCATTCACCACCGATACAAATGCTCCTGTTACCATTGTCACCAATCCAGCCCTAATCATCGGATGTACAGGTACATATCTTATACATAAAAAGATCGCCCATGGAAGCAGAATACCAAATGTAGTAATCTGCAAAGACACTCTCCAATAATCTGAATGTGTATTGTATAAACCACATACAAAAATAACAGCATATAGCCATAATGTATCCCAACTCATTACAAGTAACCCCTTTTTATTCTTTAATGCCTTAGGAAGATAAACTTGATAAATTATATACGGCATAAATACAATAGATAGCCCCAAAATGGTAGGTACTGCTGCAAGCAAAAACCAGTTGCCTTTACTATAAATGCAACATACTAGCAAAAGCAAAATCAATGTTCCTGTAAAGCTAAGTATGGTCCAAAGAGCTCTCTTTTCATATACGAGTAACGTCAAAACCGTTATTGAGGCTACTAATAACAAAGACGCCAATACAATAAAGAACCAATCTAAAGCGTGTCCTATTGCAAGATTACAAATCAAACATACAATAACCGGAACCATCAATACTCCTACCATTGCTAGGCCGATTGTCAGACTGCGCCTTCTTTCCTTTTTTGCATGCGCATCTAATACCACATTCTTTTCATTCTCTAAAAACTCCTCGTATGCTGTACTTTTTAATAGCTGTAGCATATTCCTACAGTTTTCACAATTTGTCACATGCTCCTCCACTATCTTCTTACTACTAGTACTACAAACATTATCCTGATAAAGAGGAAGTAAATCCTGTATCATTTCACATTCATATCGGATCCTATTCTCACTCATTCGCTTTCATCCTTTCCTGAATTTTCAATCTTGCACGGTGATATGTCACTCTTGCCCAGCTTTCTGTTTTTCCAAATATCTGTCCTATTTTTGCAAAGGAAAGCTCACCAAAAATCCTTAGCTGAAACACTTCCTTATATGGCTCGTCCATCGTATGTAGTATTTGGTGAATCCTTAGTGTCGTTTCCTCTTCTTCCAGACATTTTTCCATATTGTTATCACTGGGAATGTCTTCTTCTAGCTCATGCATACGATTTGCTTTTCTTAATGCATCTATAGTTGTATTTTTTGCAATGGCACATAACCATGTAAATTCATTTGACTTTCCTTCATACTTCTTCTTGGTATTCATAGCCTTAAAAAATACGTCCTGTGTAATTTCTTCTGCCTGATGCGAATTCTTTACCATTGTCATTATAAAGGAATAAATTTCCATAAAATAGGTATTATATAACTTTTCATAGTCCAAGAATGTCTTCACCTCCTCCTGCTCTCATAGATTAGACGTAGTAATCAACAATTCGTTACAAAATATTTTATGAATTAAATTCAAGTTTAGCGGAGTAACATGTGCCGCCCCAGCCGGCTACCATGCTGCTCATATCGGGACGCTTATTTGGTATTTTCTAAATGGAGAGTTTGGCAGCTTTGATTTGTCCTGCTCTCCGCATAGGTACGCAAGCGCACTATCGTGGCATTCGCCAAGTAAGCCTGCAAGCAGTCTTGTTTGGCTCATTGCTAACACGCAAACTCGCCCTGCTATCGCAGTGTTCAGAC
>JAXJRB010000081.1:0-53064 GCA_036310845.1 Lachnospiraceae bacterium
AATCAAAGCTGTCAGAAGAGGACATTTAGTAACCCTTAGGCTTTGTGTCCCAGAATTGAGAGCAACACTCTGACTCCCCACACTCCACTAAACTTGAATTTAACCAACACTATCACAAAAAGCATACAGCTTTCGCTGTATGCTTTTCTCCTTTTTCTATTCAATTAGAATATATATACTGCTGCTGTTAATGGTGGAAGTGCAAATTCAAGATACTGATCACGTCCATCACATTTACCTTTTCTAGCGGTCATTTCTTTTGGAAGCTTATTGCCATTACCACCGAAACGCACATCATCGGAATTCAATAACAATTTGTACTTCGTCTTCATTGGAACGCCCACACGGAACTTAGGATATTCCACAGGTGTTAGATTCATGACAAAAAGCATATGCTGCTTGCCATCTTTTGTTCTACGAACAAAGCTGTAGATGCTTCTCTCTTTATCATCTGCATTCATCCACTCGAAACCTGACCAGTCATCATCAATTTGATACAAACATGGATATTGACGATACACTTTTAACAGCTCACCTACATAATTCTTCATGCCTTTATTCAATGGTTCAGCCAATAAATACCAGTCAAGCTCTCTAGCTTCGCTCCACTCTCTTTCCTGACCAAAATCCTGTCCCATGAACAATAATTTCTTGCCTTCATGTCCAAACATATAGGTATAACCAACTCTTAAGTTGGCATACTTATCTACTTGATAACCAGGCATCTTATTTACCATGGAACACTTTAAATGTACTACTTCATCATGAGATAATGGTAATATATACTTTTCACTACTGTTATAGCTCATGGCAAAAGTCATCTTATAATGATTATCCTTACGGAAATAAGGATCAAGCTTCATGTATTCACAGAAATCATGCATCCAACCCATATTCCACTTAAATGTGAAGCCAAGTCCACCGTCCTCTGGCTTTGCTGTTACCTTCGGCCATGCAGTTGATTCCTCTGCAATTGTCAAAACTCCTGGATGAGAACCATGAATTACAGAATTCAAATGCTTAAAGAACTCAATCGCATCTAGATTCTCATTTCCGCCATACTTATTAGCAACCCATTCTCCATCCTTTTTACCATAATCCAGATATAACATAGATGCTACTGCATCCACACGGAGTCCATCAATATGGAACTCTCGAATCCAGAATAAAGCATTTGCAATTAAGAAGTTACGAACTTCATTCTTGCTATAATTAAATATCTTTGTCCCCCAATCAGGATGTTCACCAAGTCGCTTATCTGGGTGCTCATACAGACAGGTTCCATCAAACTCACTCAATCCATGAGCATCTCTTGGGAAATGGGCAGGAACCCAATCCAAAATAACACCAATATTATTCTTGTGAAACAAATCAATCATATAACGAAAATCGTCTGGTGTACCATAACGTGATGTTGGAGCATAATAACCAGTTACCTGATATCCCCAAGAACCATCAAATGGATATTCTGCAATACCCATAAGTTCCACATGCGTATATGGCATCTCCTTTGCATACTCCACAAAACAGTCCGCAAACTGACGATATGTATAGAATCCTTCTTCTGTACCATCCATATGTTTCATCCAAGAACCAATGTGACACTCATAAACAGAAATAGGCTCTTCAAACCAATTCTTCTTCTCTCTTGCATTCATCCATTTTAAATCATTCCACTTAAAATGATTCAAATCATAAATTTTTGAAGCAGTACCTGGTCTCATCTCCGCATAATTTGCATAAGGGTCAGCCTTATATAATTTCGTACCATCTGCAAGTACAATAAGATACTTATACATCTGTCCTTCTGCCACATTTTCTACAAAAGTGGTGTAAATTCCGCCTTCACCGATTCTCTCCATTTTATGAGAACTTTCGTTCCAGCCATTAAATTCACCAATTACATACACTTCATAAGCATTTGGTGCCCAGACAGCGAAAAACACGCCATCCTTACCATCCTTTTTACAAGGATGGGCACCCAGCTTCTTATAAATCTCATAATGAGTTCCCTGTCCAAATACATACTGATCTGCATCTGAAATAAAAATTGTAAGTTCTTTATTCATTATAATAACCCCACCTTCTCGTTAGATGAAGTCTCTCTCCTTTAACACAATCATATCTTCGCTATCATATCTTTTGGAGAACAGCACATCCACGAAATTCTTAATTTTGAATTTTCTTGATTTCCAAATTGCCTCATCTACGATTTCACGTACTTCATCCTTTGTAACAACATGGTTACCACTCTGTCCGTTAGCAATTCTCGTATAAAGGGCAAGCGTACCCAACTCGTCGATAGAATACTCTAATGCTAACGCATAATTTTTTGCATACGCTACCAACGCATCATTATCCATTTCCATAAGATCAATTCGAATATTAAAATAATCAGCTATCATTGCCTGCTTCTCTAAAAGCTTTGTAATTTCTTTTTTCGTATCCTCCATAATGACAATGATCCCAAGTTCTTCCTGATTTAAAAGACCTGCAAGTTGGTATAGAGTCTCCTCCGCCAGTCCATTTGCTTTTTCAATGATTATAGCACCATTCTTAAGCTTATCAAAAACTTCTCTCAAATCACGAAGATTTAATTTTTCGCCTGTTATCTTTGCAACCTTACTAGAGAAATTTGCATCCATCGCCTGATATTCACGAATCAGGTTCTTAGCAAGACGCACTGTTCCAAGCCCCGGTTCTCCGGTAATCAGAACATTTCCTGTATAAGCAGCAAGGCTCATAGTATCCAACGCACCAATAATCTGTTTGCGAATCTTCTTTGTAACAGCGAAATTCTCAAACAAATCCTTCTCCTCAGGAGTAAACTCTCTAATCTCTTCGCGCTTAACAGCTTTTGTTTCTTTTTTTGTTGCTTCAATAATCTTATTTGGAAGACTGCTAATCTCTTCCGTGTTCATACTGATTTCCTGAGTCTTGAGAAGCTGTTCTTCTTCCTCATTATATGTCTCATCTTCTGAAACAACATATTCTTCATACTCTGCACATTCTTCTGCTTCAAAGTATTCTTTCTCAGCATAAGCTTCTTCTACATACTCTTCCTGCTCATACATCTCTTGCATAAAGGACTCTTCTTCTATGTAAGATTCCTCTTCATAATACATTTCCTCTGACTTAGAATCTTGTTCAAGCTCTTCCTCAAAGGTCATTTCCTCAGTATCGCACTCTTCTTCCTGTTGCTCCATAGTCAGTAATGCTTCTTCTAATTTTTCCTGCGGAATATCAACCGTATCTCCATCCAATTCCTGCGCAATCACCTGTTCTATCGCTGAGAGTCCTTCCTCTTGGATTTCTTCCAACTCTTCTACCTCATCCTCTTGTAAAAAGGTCTCTGTTCGGATAGGAATCAACCCTTCATCTGCAAGCTCACCAAGAATACCTGTTTTTACCGCCTCGTCAAAGTTTTGGAAAATCTTACCTGTTTGACGTAAAACATTCTGTTTTACCTCTTCCTTTCGCTTTTCCTGCATCTCTTTCTTTCTGCGCTCCCATTCATCAAGCACTTCATCCAGATTCATCTGCCCTGTCAACTGAGACACTTCTGGCTGATCTGCTGGTAAAATATCTTCTGTATATGCCCTCACTTGTTCCTCATATACATTTTCTTGATTTTCTTCCATTCTAGCTTGTTCTTCTCGCACACACTCTTCTGTTACGCTGCGGAGTTCCTCCAGCTCTGTATCCTGTTTCATGATACGAGCATCATTTCCTGGAAGAATCACTTTACTGATTGCTCCTGTATTTGGTTCAGGCTTCATTTCTGACACACCAGTAACCATAGCTGCAACACGACCTGTATTCGTGCTAGTTACAGGTACTGCAACCGGAATTGCATCAATTTTCTGCGCAGATAACTCTTCCTCTGCATCAACACCAACCTCTTCTGTTTCTTCAATTTCCGTTTCAACAGGCTCGGTTAAGTCTTCTTCTGTTATATTATCTTCTTCAGATATCATTGGTTCTAACTCTTCTGCCATTTCCATGTTTGAAGCATCTTCTGTTGTTACCTCTGTCCATTCACTTGAGAAGACATCTTCATCATCTGGAAACAGCTCACGCATACTCTCTGCCACTACCTTCTGCAGATTAATCGTATTATACTGACTCATATCAAGAGAACCCGTCGTTTGCTTCTGAACCGGTTCAGCATAGGAACTTCCTATATAACCCTCTTCTTGAGCGTATACGCTTGAATTACTATTTCCTTCATAATAAGTATATTCATTGTTATCTTCATCCGCATACACGTATTGAGATTCTTCTGTATAGTTCTCCTGCTGATATGCATACTGGGATTCTTCTGCATAGCTCTCCTGTTGATACGCATATTGGGATTCTTCTGCATAGCTCTCCTGTTGATACGCATATTGGGATTCTTCTGCATAGCTCTCCTGCTGATATGCATACTGGGATTCTTCTGCATAACTCTCCTGTTGATACGCATATTGGGATTCTTCTGTAACAGTATCCTGAGAGTATTGATTGTTATAATGTTCTGCTACTAGTTGCTCTTCTTCATAATAAGACTGTTCTTCTGTCATATCATTCTGAAGCTGAATCTGTACCAAATCATATTTTTTCTGTTGGATTGCCGTTAATGGTGCATGAAGCATCTTTAACTCCATTGCCTTTGTCACATATGGCCCGTCTCCAAACCAAAGAATTAAATCATCGCATTCTTCTACGCACTTGGTTCCTAGACCAACTCTATGATAAAGGTAAGCAAGCTCATACGCCCATTCTTCCTGATAATCTCTCTTTTTTAACTCCTCCAACACGCCAATTCTCTCTTCGAGATTCGCTTCCTGTGCTTCTAGAATCCGATAACGCAACGTATAGACACCATTGTCCCTTGGTGCCAATCTTGCAAATTCTTTATAATATTCGATTGCAGCTACTACGTCATCTAACTCAATTGATACTTCACACAGGGAATACACAACCGAACGGTTAGTAGGATAACGGTCATAAGCAAGCAACAGAACTGCTCTGCTGTCCTCATTCCGTCTATTGACTCTGTAAAGGGCCGCAACTCTAAGGAGCATGGAGATACTCTTTACGCGTCTCCAGTCTATCATATCTGCAATATAAGCGGCCTCAACATAATTTTCATCTTCAATAAGCTTCAATATTTCTTCCGAACGAAGCTTGTATTCATATTTATCCAAGTAAAATCACCTCTGTAAGCCATTTCCCCTTTAACAACAACTATTGTCTGAAAAATGTAAACTTTTCGATTTTTCAGACTACTCTACAAAATAAAGTTTAGCATAACGCTTTTCTTATGTCAACGCTACAAGATATAGTGTTGTACAATTTATCCACAATTTCAAATTTATATATTCCTTTTATCCACAATATAGCAAAAATGACTAGATACTTATGAAGTTTTAACTATTCCTTACTTATAATTATGCCTTTTGCTTACCCACCAATCTGACTCATAGTATTCGTAATTATCTATCAGCGATGAACGTAATGATGTTTTCATTATTGATGACAGTCTGTTTGACCGTTCTACTTCCAAGAAAACAGAAATGCTTGCTAAAGTATTTGACCATTGCTCCATGAAGTATAAAAAAGGATTCCGTTTATTAACTCTTGGCTGGTCTGATGGTAATTCCTTTGTACCGATTAATCACTGTCTTTTATCAGCTGCAAAAGACGAAAATCTTCTTTGTGCCGGTAAACAGTATGACGGGCGTTCTCTTGCTGCCAGACGCAGAAAACAATCACGTAGAAAAGCAACGGATGTTATGCTTGAACTTCTACAAGATGCCATAAAGTCTGGTCACCAGGCGAAGTATGTTCTTTTTGACAGCTGGTTTTCTTCACCAAAAGCAATTACTTCTATCAAGAAGCAGTGGGAAGTTTGAGTCAGTAATATCAATGATACTTGATAAATTGGGATGGGACAATTTTTTTAACAAATCCGTCTCTATTAACAAACTCTGTTTTACTACTTCAAAATTACGAATACCATCCTTACGGACTTCTTTAATTGCCCATGGCTTATTGGCTTTCTCATTAATGGCAAGATAAACCGTGCTCATCCCGCCCTGTCCAACTTTACTAAGTATCTTGTATTTCCCGTCAAAAACAAGGCCACTGTCAAAGTAGTTCCCAATTCCACACCTTGCTGTTCTCCATATGCTTGAATCTTTTCATTCATAGAAACAATAAGCTCTTCCCATGCGTTTTGAATACTTTCTTTTGTCCAATCCTCTACAGAATGTAAAAATTCATTATTAAACCATTTATCAAAAGCAAGAACCACATTACCACTTGCTACCTCTCCTTGAGCCAAACCACCTAATCCGTCACATATAACTGCTATACATACATCACCCCAACGGGAATGTGCGGTCTTTAGTGTAAGACTGTCTTGATTTACTTTTTTTACATTTCCAACATCCGTAACTGCTGTTCCTATAAATCTCATTTCTTTCAACTCTCTCCATATAGTAAATTAGTCCCAATCAATACTGCAAAAAAAATTGCATAAACTACAAATGTAATTTATGCAACCTAAAAAATAAATCTGCTTATTCATTCACACGATTTATTCCATCTAAATAATTTACACTATTATTTTTTATTCCCCCTATACAATTGCTCTCTCAAAAAAAGATTCTATACTACAAGAATCAAATAATCAATATTTCTTACAAAAATGTTATACTATTTTTGTGACTTATATACTATTTCATTTTTTTATCATAGTCAAATATTACAAAATATTTGATAACTGAGCAAACTGCTCCAGAGTTAAAGCCTCTCCTCGTATTGTCGCCGGTAATCCCATCTGCTCTAATGCAGCCAATACTCTTTCTTTTGTCACTTTTAAACCTCCTGCATTTGTCAGACCATTTACCAATGTCTTTCTTCGCTGGTTAAAGGATGCCCTGATAATATCAAACATAAAATGCTCATCCTTTGCCATAACCGGCGGATTCTGATATCTGGTAAGACGAATTACGGCACTGTCAACATTTGGTCTTGGCATAAAACAGCTTGCTGGAACTGTCAGCATAACCTTTGGCTTTGCATAATACTGCACTGCAAGCGATAATGCTCCGTAATCCTTTGTTCCAGGTCCTACCTGCATACGATCTGCTACTTCTTTTTGCACCATAATTGTAATACTGTCTAATGGAACATGACTTTCAAAAAGTCCCATAATTATTGGTGTTGTAATATAATAAGGAAGATTTGCCACAACCTTAATTGGTTTTCCTGCATTTTTTTCCTGTACAATTTTATTAATGTCTACCTTAAGAATGTCTTCATTAATAATGGTAATATTATCATATGCTGCAAGCGTATCATTTTCCAAAATAGGAATCAGCTTTTTATCAATTTCCACTGCAACAACTTCTCTTGCATTTTCACACAAATATTGTGTCATCGTTCCAATTCCCGGTCCGATTTCTAATACACAATCATCCTTTGTCACTTCTGCAGCATCAATGATATTCTGCAAAATATTCGCATCTATCAAAAAGTTCTGTCCAAACTTCTTTTGAAAATTAAAATTATATTTTTGTAAAATCGCAATTGTATTTGTTGGATTTCCTAAGCTTGCCATACATTTCCTCTTTCTATATTTTATATCTAATCTAAACTTCTATATGTGAAATAGCTCTCTTGCATTCCGATTTGTAATAGCAACAACTTCCTCATAAGACATATCTTTTATCGCTGCTATCTGACGTGCAATATAAGATAAATTTAAGGAAGAATTACGCTTTCCTCGATTTGGTTCTGGAGCAAGATATGGGCTGTCTGTTTCAATTAAAATCTTTTCTATCGGAACAGCTTCTACAACTTCTTTCATTTTTTTACCGTTTTTAAAGGTTACAACTCCTCCAATTCCTATTGAAAATCCCATTTTCACAAAATCTAATGCCATTTCCGCACTATAAGAATAGCAATGTACCACACCTCCCAGCTCATTTGCCTTATGGGCACACATAATATCATACGTGTCCTTTGCCGCTTCTCTGGAATGGATAATCACTGGTTTTTTCACTTCTCTGGCAAGCTCTAGCTGTCTCTCAAACCAGATTTTCTGTATCTCATGTTCCGGCTCTTCCCAGTAATAATCAAGTCCTATTTCTCCAACTGCAACAATCTTAGTCTGTTTGCACTGCTCGGCAAGCCACTTGAAATTTTCTTCATTTAATTCAGCTGTTTCACTAGGATGCACACCCGCAGCACCATAAATAAATGGATAACAATTTGTCAGCTCAATTGTTGATGCTGTACTTTTTAAGCTTGCACCAACATTAATTACATACTCTATCCCATTTTCCTGTAAAGAGGACAGAAGCTGTTCTCTGTCCTCATCAAATGCATCGTCATCATAATGTGCATGACTTTCAAATATCATAATTTTTATACCCTTTCAAAAGCTCTTGATTTCCTATTTCAAAAATTGCTAATAATCAGTGCTATTCTATCATATTACTATGAAAAATACTACTCTTTCAAAATCTCTCTTCATGTTCCAATATACCTTATCAACTACCTGATTCATTTTTTTGAAACTATTTCATTTTTATATTATTTTCCGTTTGTACAAATACTGTATTTTGCGAAAACGATTATTTTAAACAAATACTTTATGTAAACTAAACAAGCCCCTATTTTTCTAGCTTTTTCAAACTTTTAAACTTTTTTTCATTTTTCGCAAAAAAATTGTTGACACCTTCCTTTTGAAGTGATATGATAATGCTTGTTCGGTAACGAATCATAAATATGCACCTCTAGCTCAGTTGGTAGAGCACCTGACTCTTAATCAGGGTGTCCAGGGTTCGAGCCCCTGGAGGTGCATTAAAAAGGCTTCAAGCTTGCATGTATGCGGGTTTGGGGTTTTTTGTTTTATATTTTAAAAGTAGTGCGTTCCCGAGCAAAGAATGTTCTATGACATCCTCGCGGAACGTTTTGCTTTCTAGGAAAGCAAAAAAAGAGATAGGTATCTTGAACATCCAAAATATCTATCTCGATTATTAGCTAGGTACTGATTTTATTCTGAGTGCTTTTTCATAGCTCTTTTTTATAACAAATATCCTTTTCTTTTTAATTCCTGCTCTATCAGTTCCAGAGTTTCTTCACTATCTGCCTCTACTTTATGATAATGGATTCCTCCGGATGTAAGATTCTTCAAAGGCTTTGATTTCCCACTTCGAATCTCCTCCATAAAGTCCTGAACATGCTTTCTGCAACAAATTGATAAATCACCACAAATTGTTCCATAGACTTCGTGTCTGATCGAAACGTCCAAAACCTTTCCACCCATATCCACAATGGTATTCAACTCGTCCTCAATTTGTTCATCGCTGTGAGCAACTCTGTATTCTCTGTAAACCTGCTTCGGTTCCTTATAGGCTTCCTTACGGCTAATCTGTGACTCCTGTTCTTCTACGGTTGCGTTATCCATTTTAGTCTGAAGAATGACATATCCCTTTGGTGTCGCATATATTTCATGGTGTGCAGCACGAAGTAAAGCCATGTCCTGTACAATCACCTGACGGCTTACCTGATATTTTTTTGCTAGAGTGGCTCCTGATATGGGAGCAACTGATTCACTAATGGTATTCAGCAATTCATTTCTTCTTTCTTCACCTGTCATGAATGGTATTACGCCCCCTATTCAATGCTGTGCAAATTTTTTAAAGATACATCAAGAATTGGTGCAGAGTGAGTCAGAGCACCACTGGAAACATAATCTACGCCGATATCAATGATTTTTGCAATATTCTCTTTGGTAATATTACCGGAACACTCGGTTTCTGCCTTCCCTGCTACCATCTCTACTGCCTTCTTCATATCTTCATGAGACATATTGTCGAGCATGATAATATCAGCTCCTGCTTCTACTGCTTCTTTGAGCATTTCGAGATTCTCTACCTCTACTTCAATTTTACGAACAAAAGGAGCATACTCCTTAGCAAGCTTTACAGCATTAGCAACGCCGCCTGCTGCACCAATGTGATTATCTTTGATTAAAATACCGTCAGAAAGGTTGTAACGATGATTATAGCCACCGCCTGCCTTTACAGCATATTTCTCGAAAATACGCATATTTGGTGTTGTCTTACGGGTATCTAAAAGCTTTGTCTTACTTCCTTCTAATAGCCTAGATACACTCTTTGTATAAGTTGCAATTCCACTCATTCTCTGAAGATAATTCAAAGCAGTACGTTCACCGGATAATAGAACACGAATATCACCTGTTACTTCAGCCAATAAATCTCCATTCTTTACTTCATCACCATCTTTGAAGTACATCTTTACTTCAGTGGTATCATCTAACAACTCAAATACTCTCTGAAATACAGGAAGTCCTGCAATAACACCGTCCTGCTTACAGATTAAATCTACCTTACCCTTTTTTGCTTCTCTCATAACCGCATTGGTGGTTACGTCTTCACTGGAAATATCTTCCCGTAAAGCCATCATTATCAGATTATCTACATTTAACTTAGTTGTAATAGAATTCATCATATTTTTGTCCTACCTTTCTTATCTTTCCAATCCAATTTCTTGGCGAATCATCTTCTTATTATTTCTGTAATAGGTATCCAAATTCTTATACTCTTCCAAAGAAAGCTCATACACACTTGCCAACTCCTCTAAACTCTTAGTCAGTTGTTCTACAAATCTGTCTGCATTCTTATCACCTTCATTTACTATATGTAAGGCTGCCTTCTTTGCAAACACAAGGCTTTCCAGTAAAGAATTACTTGCAAGACGATTTCTTCCATGCACGCCGTTGCAACTTGTTTCTCCTGCTGCATAGAGATGTTCCATAGAGGTATGACTATCACTGTCTACCTGCACACCACCCATAAAATAGTGTTGCGCCGGTACAACCGGTATCCATTCCTTGGTAATATCATAGCCCTCTTCCAAACATTTACGATAAATATTCGGAAAACGAACGGTTACATCGATATCCTCAATCGGGAGGAAGGAAAGCCATACATGCTCCGTTTGGTCCTTTTCCATCTGTTTATGTATCTCTTTACTTACTACATCTCTTGGCAACAACTCATCTACAAAACGATTACCGTTTTTATCATATAAATGCGCTCCCTCACCACGAACAGACTCTGAAATCAGGAAACGACGCTCCTTTTTTTTGGAAAATAATGTGGTAGGATGAATCTGCACATAATCGACATGCTCTAATCGGATATTATGACGTAAAGATAATGCAAGTGCATCTCCTGTTAACTGTGGAAAATTAGTTGAATTCTCGTATACACCACCAATTCCACCACATGCCCACATCACATTTCCAGCAAATACAGGCTGTAAGGTTCCATCTGTAAACTGTAAAAGCAAACCATCACAGCAGTTATCGCGACATAATATATCAATCATCGTTGTATGTGTCATTAAGGTAATATTTTTACGTTCCTTTACTCTTTCTAATAACTTAGATGTAATCTCTCTTCCAGTTTCATCATCATGAAATAAAATTCTATGAGTAGAATGAGCACCTTCTTTTGTATAAGCAAGTTCTCCATCTTTCTTATTAAAATCAACTCCAAAGGCAATTAATTCATCAATTACCTCTCTAGACGAACGAATCATAATATCTACAGATTCCGGTTTATTCTCATAATGACCGGCATGCATAGTATCTTCATAAAAGCTGTCATAATCCTGCTCATCACGGAGCACACAGATACCACCCTGTGCAAGATAAGAATCACTTTCTTCTAATTCACTCTTTGCAATCATCAGTATTTTCATATTCTCCGGTAAATGTAAGGCAGTAAAGCAGCCTGCCACACCACAACCTACAATGATGACATCATATTGTTTTTCCATATATATCCATACCTTTCCAGCACCTGCAATTGCTACAGGTGCTTTACATTAGAAAGCTTTTATTTTGTTTCAGAATATGTATTTATTTTGCGGCAAGCTCTAACATACGAATCATTGGCTTATGTGCCGCTTCCATAAGGTCTGTTTCCATCAAAATCTCTGTATCTTCCTGCTCTAATACCTTGATAACCTTGTCCACATTAATCTTCTTCATATTCTCACATACCTGTGCCTTTCCTACTACGTAGAAAGCCTTGTCCGGATTGCGATGTCTTAATTCATACAATACACCCATTTCAGTAACAACAATGAACTCTTTTGCATCACTTTTTGTTGCAAAATCAATAATTCCGGAAGTACTTCCGATATAATCTGCTAACGCAGTTACTTCCGGCTTACATTCCGGATGAACCATAACAAGTGCCTCCGGTGTCTGCTTCTTTGCTTCCAAAATTTCATCAGCAGTTACCGCATGATGTACATGACAATAGCCATCATTGAAGATAAAGTTCTTTTCTGGAAGCTGGTCTGCAATATAATGAGCCAAGTTCTGATCTGGTATAAAGAAAATATTCTTATTTGGAAGTGCCTTTACAATCTTTAAGGCATTTGCTGATGTTACGCAGACATCACTTGCTGCCTTAAGCTCTGCAATCGAATTTACATAGCAGACAACGGCAAGGTCATCATACTTCTCTCTCATTTCCTGAATCTTTTCAACGGTTGCCATATGCGCCATTGGGCAGTTTGCATCTGCTGCCGGGATAAGCACTTTTTTATCAGGATTTAAAATCTTTGCACCTTCTCCCATAAAAACAACACCACAAAGTACAATCACATCTGCATCTATTCTGGTTGCTACATCACTCAGATAATAGGAATCACCAATATAATCAGCAATCTCCTGCACCTCATCTTCCACATAATAATGTGCCATGATGACAGCATTTTTTTCTTTTTTCAGCTCTTCAATTCTTAGCTTCTTTTGATTCATACTTAGCCTCCACATAATCACTTAGCCATTAAAACACTTGTAAAATTGAGTAATTATCTCAATTTTCATGTAATAAATGTATTTATCACACTGTTTACTTGAATGAGAGTATAGCATCTTTCTTTACAGGTGACAAGACACTTGCATGAATTCTTGTTAAAAAAATAACATATTTGTTGGTTATCTATAAAATTCCTTCCTTTTCCGCAGAATATCTGTAAAAAGTTTTAATGTTTCAAAATATGTGTTATGATTTTTCTAGTTTATGCAACATAAAATCAAGAAATATCATCATGCAGGAATTATATGTAAAAGACAAAGTGATAGGTTTACGAATCAACAACAGCTTAGCTCGGTTATGATTTCCGTTTTTTCACAAGCATGTGCTATTGTTACCGGCTATACTCTTGGAAAAGGCGAACGAGACAAGGCATATCAACAAGGTTACGCCTTTCTAGGACTCGATATTCTTTTTGGTGGTATCGCATTCGGCATCATTATGCTAATTAGCACTCCAATGATAGCTGCCTACAACTTATCACCACTAACACAAGCTATTGCAAAAGAAATAGAAAAGACATAGGTTTTATTCCTATGCCTCTTGCTTTTTCTATATTTTCTTACTTTACTTCAAACGTAGTTTTTCTTCCCTCCATAAAATCTTTGGAACAGATAATCGAATTTTCCACCATATTAGCAACCGCTTCATCCGTATAAAAAGCGGTATGCGGTGTAATGACTACATTGGAATAAGAACGAAGCATTGCAAGCTGTGGATTATTGAGTGGCTCACCCATACGGTTAAAATAATATAATCCACTCTCTTGCTCGATTACATCTAACCCTGCAAATCCTATCTTACCTTTCTCAATACCATCAATCAGTGCCTGTGTGTCTATTAACGAACCTCTTGCACAATTAATCAGCATAACACCCTGCTTCATTTTGGCAATGGCATTTGCATCAATCATATGATAATTTTCAGCTGTTGCCGGTGCATGAAGCGTAATAATATCACATTCCTCAAAGATACAATCTAAACTGGTGTATTCCGCATACTCACGCACTTCTTCGCTTTCGTATAAATCATAAGCTAACATTTTACAACCAAATCCTATTAAGTCTTTTATCACGGTTTTTCCTATCTTGCCTGTTCCAATAATGCCTACGGTACAGTCATGAAGCTCCCGTCCGATTTTGCCTTGTAACGTATAATCCTGAATGCTTGCTCTTTCCAAGCAATGCTTTACCTTCCTACATCCCATTAGCATTAACATAAGTGTATGATCTGCCACACTTGCCGGAGAATAGGTAATGTGAATTACGCCCATGCCTAAACTTTTTGCATAATTCCAGTCTATATGATCATAACCAATTGTTCTGGTCGCAATACAACGAATTCCCAATGCATGCCACTTATTAATCATTTCTTTATTAATTACAGTTGTAATGATGTCTACCACATCATAACCTTTTGCAAGTTCTAAGTTATCCATGCATGGTGTTTCTTTTGTATATGCCCACTCTACATGATATTTTTCACAATATTTTTCAAAAAAAGGAAGTTCATCAAAATCCCTCATACTATATACAAACAGCTTCATACTCTTATCCCTCTACTTGTAATTTTATTACTTTATCTCATTTGCCATTCTATAAAATTGATAATAGGTTCCCTTTTGTTCCATCAAAGTATTATGATTGCCTTCTTCCATAATCCCTTCATCTGTTAATACTAAAATTCTGTCAGAATTACGGATACTTGATAATCTGTGCGCAATCGTTAGAGTCGTGCGTCCTATTGCCAACTCCTGAAGTGAACGTGCAACTGCAAATTCACTTTCGTTATCAAGTGCAGAGGTTGCTTCATCCAAAATAATAATTGGTGGATTTTTTAAAAAAACACGCGCAATACTAATTCTTTGCTTTTGTCCACCAGATAGCTTTACTCCACGCTCTCCGACATAGGTATTATACCCATCTCTTAGTCCTTTGATAAATTCATCGGCTCCTGCTCTTTTGGCCGCCTCCATTACTTCCTCATAAGATGCTCCCGGTTTACCATAGGCAATATTCTCATATACTGTACCTGAGAAGAGATATACATCCTGCTGCACTACACCAATGCTACGTCGAAGACTCTTCAACGTATAGTTTTTAATACTTTTTCCATCTAATGTAATATTTCCTGCCGTTACATCGTAAAATCTTGGAATCATATTGCATAGTGTTGTCTTTCCTCCTCCAGAAGGACCAACAATTGCTAGCTTTTCTCCCGCATGAATAGTAAGATTGAGATTTTGGAATACCTTGTTGTGATCATCCGGATATTCAAAACTAACATTCTCAAAACAGATCTCACCCTTTGGATTTTGTAGCTCTATCGCATCTGGTTCATCAAAAATCTCTATATCTGCATCCATAATCTGAAGAAAACGTTCAATTCCCGTGATTCCTCTCTGAAATTGCTCCGCAAATTCAATAATCTTACGAATCGTGGCAATTAAGGTAGATACATACATAATATAAGCTACCATATCCCCCGGTAATATCTGCCCTTTCATTAAGAAATAGCCACCACCAAGAATAACGACCAAATTCATTAAACCATCAAAAACTCTTGTGGAAGTGCTAAAAATACCCATTACCCAATAGGTTTCTGTCTTTATCCTCAAAAAATCCTGATTTCCTTCTTCAAACTTCGCATTTTCAATCTCTTCATTTGCAAATGCCTTCACTACCCTTTGTCCTAGCAAACTATCTTCAATCTTTGCATTGAGCTCTCCTATCTGGTGACGTTGTTTACTAAAAGCTACACGCATTCTTTTATTCAAAATGCGACAAACCACCGTCATTACAGGTACGAAAATAAATACCATTACTGTTAATAGTAGATGAATTCTCGCTAAAATAACAAAAGAAATGATAATCTTAATACCTGCAATAAAAAGCTCTTCCGGACAATGATGCGCAAATTCCGTAACATCAAACAAATCATTTGTAATTCTGCCCATAATTTGTCCAACTTTGGTGTTATTAAAGTAAGTATTAGACAGTTTTTGCAAATGTGCATAAGCAGCTCTTCGCATATCTGTTTCTATCTTTGCACCCATCACATGCCCGACATCTGCCATATAAAAATTGGCAATGCTGTCTATAATTCTTAGTGCAAAATACAAAACTCCAAGTCCAGCTATCATTCTTGAACTAAGAAGTGCCACATCCTGTAACGCGGTATTCGTTATCTGCCTTATAATTAGCGGCAATACAATCTCACAAACCGTAGTCAGGGATGCACAAAACAAATCCATAATCAAGGTTTTGTAATATGGTTTAAAATACGGAAAAAATCTTTTTATCAGCTCACTTGTTTTATATTTTTTTTTATCCATAAACGCTTTCCTTCCTTCATACGCAGAACACATTCTCATTATTCTCGAATTAGTTCCATAAAAATATTGGTTCCTGTTATCATTTTATCAGGCGTTACCACTAATAACTTATGTTTTAAAAAGGGATTCAGACTTTCTTTCACTTTTTTCTTATCACCAAGCTCATAATCTGCCTGTGTAAACAAAATAATACACTTACTTCTAGCATGATAAAGCTTTAGATATGCACAAAGTTCATCTAATTTCGGAGACTTATCCACTTTTCGATTCCCCCATTCCACAAACGGCTTTCCTATTTGAATAAAAGACATTGGCATTGCCTCTGTACAAATCTTCTCAACACCCCAATAAACCACATTACTTCTTACGTTTTGAAATATCTTATCATGCGCTTTGAGTGCTGCAACCGTATCCTGCGCCGTCGTTTTTATACTCTCTTTTTCTATCGAAGCATCAAACACAAATGCCATCTCTAATTGCTGATTTCCAGTGGGTTGATTTCCTGGAGCATGTAAAATACGATCAACCTGCTTGTTTAATTGAAGTTTTTGTATTTGTGTAAGACTCATATAAACGGACTCCTTTTTTCTTTTGCATCTTAATTTACGTCTCAGCACGAAAAGCTTGCGCCTATCTTTAATCGTTATAAATTCCCTTTTTTGTAAAACACACAACAAACGTGTATGTCTGACGATTAGATACATCATATCATATTTTATAATTTTCTTGCAAATTACAAGGTTTATTGCTTTTTCTATTATTTTTATTCTTTTAATTTTTTCTATTTCCTTGCTGAATAGACTTATTTCGTGTATTATCAAATGGGAGGATTTTAACTATGATACGTTTTGATAAATTACCTTTAAATACACGATTATTGAATGCTTTTTCTGAACTAAATATCGATTTTGTTTTCCAGCCAATTTATTCTTTAAAGGAAAATAAGATTTTTGCTTACGAAGCTCTTATGCAACCAGCAGAAGGAACTTTAGAAGAATTATTTGATTCATATACCAGAAAAAGAGAATTACATACCTTAGAGCTTGCAACCTTTTATGGTGCAACCATGGCTTACTGTGAAAAAGGCTATAAAGAACCTTTTTTTGTTAATTCTTTTCCATGTGAACTTTTTCTTCCAATGGAATTGGAAGAATTTGATAAGAACTTTCCAAAAGAGATAATAGAAAAGATTATGGTTCAGATTATTGAATATCCTGAACTTAACTACATGAATTGGAATCTCAAAAAGAAACAGTTTGAAGCAAGAAATACAATTATAGCATTGGATAATTTTGGAGCTGGTTATAACGATATTACCACTTCTTACATTGTTGAACCACATATTGTTATGCTGGATAAAGACTTAATTGAAAATATTGCAAATAATACGCGTATTCAACATAATTTAAAAAAGATAATTGATATGTTCCATAAAGATAATATTCTCGTTATAGCTAAAGGCATCGAGAAAAAAGAAGATTATGAATATATAATGACAACTGATGTCGATTATGTTCAAGGCTTTTACTTAGGAAGACCAGAATAATTTAGAAGAAAAGCGGAACTTTAACTGTTCCGCTTTTAACATCTTATCTTATAAGGTCATCTGAGTCTAACAAGACGGTAAATGGTCCATCATTTAATAACGAAACCTTCATATCTGCGCCAAAGGAACCATGTTCTACATGAAAACCTTTTTTCTGAATCTCATCTATTACATACTCATACAATTCATTTGCCACAGCTGGATTTCCTGCTTTTATAAAGGAAGGGCGATTGCCTTTTCGACAATCTGCATATAAGGTAAACTGTGAAATAATCAAGAACTCTCCATTCACATCTGCTACCGCCAAATTAGTCTTACCCTCTGCATCATCAAAAATGCGAAGCTTCGTCAGCTTATCAATCATTTTATCTGCAATCTGCTTATCATCCGTATCCGATACGCCCACAAAGACTAAAAGGCCATGACCAATTTTGCCAATCATCTCTTGTTCTACTGTTACAGATGCTTCTTTCACGCGCTGTACTACAAATCTCACTTTTATACCTCACTTATTTTTATATATTGAGATGCTTCCTCTTTACTCAAATGACATATCTCCATTAATCGATGCTGAATTTCTTCTTCCGTAATATTAAGCGTCTTCATAGTATCTACCATACTTTTTATCATTTTCATATGTTCTTTCTGTACTTTATCCCGCTCTTCTTTCACCTTACCTCGCTCTGTCTCTATTTCAGCCTTTTTCATTTCCATTTCTGCTTTTTCTGCTTCAATCTCTGCCTTGTTTGCTTCAATCTCTGCCTTGTTTGCTTCAATCTCTGCCTTGTTTGCTTCAATCTCTGCCTTACTATCTGCAATATACTTACGTTCTTCTTCTATCCATTGTACGGTTTCGTCCAAACTCTCTATATTATGCTTTTTTAAAAAAATGTCGTATTCTAAAATCAATGATTCATCTGTCATATCGTTTATTTCCTCCATTTCTTCATAATGCGAATACAAATAGTAATATAATTCTTTGGTAAGATTTCGTAATCTATCTGCATCATCCATGGTAATATTACCATATTCATGGTTCATCTCTATACTTCCGAGTATATCATTAAAAATCAGCCTTTTCAATTGTTCCAAAGTTTCCTTAGATCGTTTTCTTTTTATTATTTTATGTAGCGATAAAAGATAAAATGGAATTAAAATAATCATTTTTTTCTGATTCAGTTCATCCACAGATATGCTTTCTAATTGAATCGTTGAAACCTGATATTCAAAACTTCCTTGTGTCCCAAAATCCAATACTAAGGTATAAGTTTCTGGAATATCTCCTTCTGCATAGAGATAAATAATTTTTGGCTCAGGAAAATGCAGATACGATTTCTTATCATTGAATTCTTTATAGCGTTCTGCATGTCTATAACCATACTCAAATACACGAAATACAATGGTTTCATCCTGATAACGCTGTGCCTCTATGTGATAACTGTGACATCCATCAATTGTTACAATTGTATCTGCTAATATTTTTTTCAGATTATCATCATGAAACTCCGTCCAGTTATAAGTAACTTTTGCATCTGTAGAATATTCTGTTTCAAATAATCCATTAATAAAATTAATTACAGCCTTAGAAGACAAGGTTAGTACCTTTTTAAACATTTTGTCATAGATATGACTCCTAGAATTGTTTTCTATTTTTCCACTCATTGATTAGACCCTTTCTTTAATGTGGCTTTAAGATTTGACATCTGCTACCATAACAAAGAATGAATCTCTTGTCTATTCATTTGAGAAAAAGTTTAAAATTGTTTAGAAACTATTTAAAAATGTATCATTTCTTGTTTATAGAAACCCCAAGTGCTAAAATACTACTATACAAAAGGAGGCAAAACATGACACCATACATTCACAAAGTACAATATTATGAAACAGATAAAATGGGAATTACTCATCACTCCAACTATGTTCGTTGGATGGAAGAGGCTAGAATAGATTATATGGAAAAAATCGGCTGGTCCTATGACCGTATGGAAAAAGAGGGTACTTTTTCACCGGTTCTTGCTATTGATTGTAAATACAAAGAAAGCACAACATTTGCCGACGATATTATTATTCATGTTTTTGTGAAAGAATGCGGTCCTGTTCGCATGACCCTTGCTTATGAAATGAGCAAAACAGCCAACAATCACCTTGTATTTTCAGGAACTTCGCAGCATTGTTTCTTGAATAAATCTGGTACCCCCATTCGATTAAATAGAGATTGTCCAGAATTTTATCAGGCCTTACAAGCCTTAATTGTAAATCAAGAAAACCAATAATGAACACAAAATGTGCATGGCACATTCTCGCGCCGCAAAAGCGTCGCATTTTTGCGACATATTACCATTCTTTTGCGTGCGCATCCTACATGGAGTGTTTTTATTCAATAGGTCTTCACACTTTTCCACTTTAAAGCAACAATGTCTTTCCTATTGAATAAAAAAGGAACCAGCTACTCGGTTCCTTTTCTAATTATTCTCTAATTCTTCTAGGTCTGCAAGACAATCCAATTCCTAATCCGCCATAACCAATATGACAAGATACACCAAGAGATAAATCATCACAGAGCACTTCCATATCCGGGAAAGCTTCCTTAATCTGTACAATCCAATCCTTTGTTACTTCATCAGGTGCACTGGAGGCCGCTACAAGATATACTTCCTTCTTATCGGCATATTCTTTAAAGGTTTCTTCCAAGTCATGCTTGATTGCTTCAATCATTCCCTGTCTTGCTTTTGCAAAGCCTCTACACTTCTTAAAGCTATCTAATGTTCCAACATCAAATTTTAGAATAGGCTTAATATTGAGTAACGTACCAATTGCTGCAACACTAGGCTTAATTCTTCCACCACGCTTTAAATTCTCTAATGTCTCTACACCAATGTAAATAACCATATTGGCTCTTGCATCTTCCAGCATCTGCTTAATTTCTGCTGCCGAATAACCTTCCTCTATCATCTCTAAAGCATCTAGAACAGATCGGTGCATTAACGTAGAAACACGTCCATTATCTACCACAAATACTTTTCCCTCGTATGGTTCTTCATTTGCAAGCATAGTAGCTGTTTGACAAGAACCACTTAATCCACTACTGATGGGAATATACAGAATCTGTTCAAATTCTTCTAACGCCTCATCCCATATCTTCATGACCTCTGCTGGTGAAGGCTGTGAAGTGGTAACATTTACACCACTTTTCAGCTTTTCAAAAAAGTCCTCTCTTGATAACGTAACATTCTCATAATAGCATTCTTCCTCAATGTAAAAAGGCATAGGAAGCACTTTTATCCCTAAACGCTTTGCTTCCTCTTGTGTTATGCCACTATGACTGTCTGTTACAATTCCTATCCTTTTCATGCTGTCGCTCCCATATACATTTTATAATATATCTCTTCATTATAACAATACCACATGTTTTTTTCAATTATTCTTCCAATCTAAAATGACTAGCTAATTGGTTTATTACTGTGGTTTTCCGGTAATAGTGTTTTTTGCAATTCCCTAATATCCTGCTCTAAGATACCATTGGTTGCTAAAACATCACTATTCTCAAGGAAGGTTGGCTTTTCGCCTTCTTTCCATGCACCAAAGCTTCCACCTGCTTCTGTCAGAATCAAAGAGCCTGCTGCATAATCCCATGGCTTTAAGTTTTGTTCTAAATATACCTCATGTCTTCCACATGCCACATAACATAAATCAAGCTCTGCAGAGCCGTTTCTACGAAAATCTGCACAATGTAAGAAAAGCTTTTCAAACAACATAAACAACTCATGCGCATTTTCTTTTTCATACGGAGACGAACCATATGAAACTAATGCATCCTTTAAGGAATCACACGCACTTACCTGAATACGCTGTCCATTTAGATAAGCCCCCTTTCCTTCCACTGCAGAAAAAGTTTCCTTTGTAAATGGATTATAAACGATACCAAAGGTGATTTTTCCATTCTCGTATAAGCCAAGTGACACCGCACTCATCTTATAGTGATGAATCAGATTTGTAGTTCCATCAATTGGATCTAAAATCCAATAGGATTTATTTCTATCTGCTACAAAATGTTCCTGTTCCTCTCCGATAAAACCAATATCCGGATATAAACGTTTTAATTCCTTTTGTAAATAATTCTGCACTTCTAAATCTACCTTGGTCACATAATCCGCAGCACCCTTTACCTTAATATTCGAAATTGCTGCTTCATCAAAAATAATTTTATCTGTCGTATGAACCAAAGCCATAATCTGAGCTACATCTATCGTTTGATGAGACTGCAGGTTAAGCATTGCTTGTAACTCTTCATTTGCCTGTTCATAGTTCTTTACACAAATTGCTTGCATTCCCACATGCATTGCACCCTGTACATTTTCTTCTCTGTCATCTAAGAAAACACATTCCTCTGCTTTTATTCCATAACGCTCCAGCAAACATTCATAAATGTCTGCATCCGGCTTAATCTTCTTTTCAAAAGCAGATACTACTTTGCCATCTACCAAATTCAAAAATGGAAAAGAACCATTTTGTGCATGCATGGTAAACAGCTTTTCCGGGTAATTAGATAATAAATACACCCTATATCCTTGTTCCTTTAATCCTTTGATCCATGCAACAGAATGCTCATAAGGTCTCACTAACTGGTCTCTATTCTCCCAAACTAAGTCAAAGGCCTTCGTGTATTCTTTATTATCCTCTCGTAAATGCTTTACAACCTCTTCCTCTTCCATCGTACCATGATCTAAATGGTGCCACCATTTACCCCCAAATACATACACCTCAAAACGATCCTTATCTTCTTTTGTAAGTTCTAATTCATCCATCAGCTCTCTCCAACGGAAATCGACCAATACATTTCCTATATCAAAAATAATGTTTTTAATCATTTATCTACCTATCCTTTCTTTTTTCTATCAATCCAGTCATTTCCTAAAACTTGCTACTATACTGGTTCCTTTTGATGCAACTTAAATCCATATACAACAAGCAGTCATTCTTCTCCTTAGAATGACTGCCTGATATTTTCTCAAACACTTGGTTCCTACAATCAAGTAACTATCATATTATTGTAACTATTCAGAGCCAATCTCGAAAATACTTCGTATTTCCTCGATGTAGCGTATCCGCCAAATAGATAGACGCAGGAATATACTCTTGAATGCAAGCATTCATCGCATATTCCTGCGTCTATCTGCTTGGCTCTGAACAGTTACATATTATTTTATAATTCTACACCATTTTCCTGTAATAATGCACGAGCACTTTCTACAGAATCAACACCTGTCTTATTCTTAATTGGTGCAAATTCACGGTTTCTTACTACCTCAAAAGATAAACAGTTATCTAATAAATGAATCATATCAAGAACCAAAAGCTCGAACTTATAACCATTTGGTTCTTCCGGCTTATAATAATTTCCTTCTGCATCGATATAAGGTATCTTCTTTTCTACTACATGAACCGGCATCTTCGTATTCTGAATTTCTTCAAGCTTATCTACACGGAATAAATAGTTAAGAATAACACCAAAATTATAAGACAATTCGCCATTTGCTTCTCTGGAATTAATAATTTCTTCTGTCATTTCATAATATTCCACGATAGATGGCTTACCATCCT
Organism: Lachnospiraceae bacterium; assembly: GCA_036310845.1. Taxonomy (GTDB): domain Bacteria; phylum Bacillota; class Clostridia; order Lachnospirales; family Lachnospiraceae; genus COE1. Next base: position 23,399 of record JAXJRB010000081.1, read on the forward strand.
CTAAACAAAGTACACCAACCTTCTCGTTTGGCTCAGCCTTACGAACTACCTTGGAACCACTAACGCGACCTGACTCTAAGGTAGCACCTATAAATACCGGGTCTGCAATTCTCTGTAAAACATTATCTACTGCAAAAATATTAATCCATTCAATACCTCTTGCATGCACATCATCAATAATTCCGGTAACTGTCATAGAATAGAACCAGCCGCCGTTTCCGTTTGGAGAAAGAGATAAGGAATCCTTTTCTTCCATTAACAGCTTTCCATCATAGTCTGTAGAAGGAGCCATTTCCTGTTTGAAAAACTTTACATATTCCTTTGGATATCCAAAAAAATTCTTTTCTTCAAAAAACTCAATTGTCTCATCGTTATTCTTATCACTTGTCATAATGTATAGTGGCACAAAGCATCCTGCCTTATCTGTTACATCCTGCAAATTACGGATTAATCGTTCAAAGATATATACGTCCTTTGTAAGACCAATATTATACTTACCCTTAGGACCATCCGAACCCAGTCTTGTTCCCTGTCCACCTGCTAATAGAACAGCACCAACTTTACCTGCTTTAATCGCTTCTAATCCCCTCGCTTCATAAACCTCTTTATTCTTTTCAATCTCAGAAATCTCTAATGCGGACAATGGCTCAAGCTTTCCTCTTTTCTGTGAAAAATCTTTTTGACCCGCCATGGCAACCATAGACCAGTCAACTCTATCTACCTGTGCTGCAAGCTTTTCTTTACCTGCTTCATCCAGTTTCTGGTACGCTTGCCAAATATGCTCCTGTCCCTGCTCTTTTAATACTTTTTCTAATTCGTTCTCTCTCATTATACTCTCCACCTTTACTACTGCTTCCTTTTCTCAGTACCTTTTCTTTACTATGCACAATATGTAACATTAACCCTTCCGATAATACGATACTTACAAAAGCTATGTTACGAAAAAGTCTTTGCATTATATTCAAATCATATATATCTCTTACTGTAAAATTTTCATACTTCTGCTATACTTTTCATTTTATGTTATACTATATTTATAACAATATTGCAAATAAGTTTTCGCTTTTCTCTGCATTAGCAAATAAGAAACGTTTCCATTGTCTTTTTTCTGTATATTATTCCTATATTTTAATTACTTGTAATTATTCAGTATGTTCATAATTACAAAGCAAAAATCCATTTAGATTCGCTTTCAGCGATGGGATTTTTGCTTATTGTATCATTTTCTTACGGTCTCAGCAGTAAATGCTTCGACCTACTGAATAGTTACAATTACTTTAATCAGAATCATTATTAACTGTTATTGTTATTATTTGTATATGTTATGTAATACAAATAATAATTTTATCTCATTTTACTACTCTTTTATAGACAAAAACTGATTTTAATTGTAAAATATCTATAAGTAATTGTGTAAAAACTATTATGCACGAAAAAAGGAGTTCCCCACTATGGATTATTTTTCAAAAGAAGAAGCGGATGTAATTGGCGAAATTTCTAACATTTCCATTGGATCTTCTGCTACTGCCCTTAACTTAATGTTAGGACAGCCGGTAACCATTACTACTCCTATTGTTTCCCTTGTACACAGAGATGAAATTCTAAATGATTACGAAAAATCTTGTGTTATTATTCGTGTTCAATATATTCAGGGACTATATGGTAGTAATGTACTCGTTTTAAAAGACGAAGATGCAAAAATTATTACAGATTTAATGATGGGAAATAATGGTGCAGGACCATATGCATCCGGTAATATTACAGATTTACATTTAAGTGCTGTCTCAGAAGCAATGAATCAGATGACAGCTAATTCAGCTACTGCCATGAGCAAAATGTTTGACCACAAAATCGATATCTCACCACCAGAAGTCGAATCCGTCATTATTAAAGAATATCGTTTTCCTGACGATATACCTGATGACCTATTTGTAAAGATTAATTTCAGAATAAGAATCGGAACGTTAATTGATAGTACAATTATGCAATTGTACCCATTTGATTTGGCACATTCTATTTACAAATTATTCCAGAGGAGGAAGTAAAATATGGCTAAAAATATTTTAATTGTCGATGATGCGGCTTTTATGAGAATGATGATTAAGGACATCTTAACTAAAAACGGTTATAACATTGCTGCAGAAGCAGAAAACGGTAAAATTGCTGTTGATAAGTATTCTGAAACAAAACCTGATCTTGTATTAATGGATATTACCATGCCGGAAATGGATGGAATTCAAGCATTAAAAAGTATTAAAACAAACGATCCAAATGCTAACATTATTATGTGCTCTGCTATGGGACAGCAAGCAATGGTTATTGAAGCAATTCAATCAGGTGCAAAAGATTTTATTGTTAAGCCTTTCCAGGCAGAACGTGTTTTAGAAGCTGTAAAAAAAGTAATCGGATAATGCCTCAGTCGCAAACACTAGCAAGAATTTCTGTCGAAATTTTTCTTTAACTACCACTACGTTACAGCAATTTCCTATTACATAATAGCAAAGGTTCAGCCCGCAATGGACTGAACCTTTTTAATTTTTTCTATGAAGGTACCAAACAATCAACTTTTCTTCATAAATTCCATGTTACATTTTGGACATCTAACCATGATTTTTCCTTTTCCACGTGGAATGCGAATTTTTTGGCTACAATTTGGACATTTATAAATATGATATTGTATTCTCTGCTGTATTTCTCTTTTCAATTTCTGAAATTGACATTTGACTCCACTGTTGTTATAAGTATTACTTTTTTTATAAAAAATCTGATGCCACTTTGTATTAAACATATATCTTGCGGTCAAAAACTTCTGATTTTCCTGATATCTTTTTCCATAATCACGGCTAAACATTCGATAATAAACCAAGATAAAGATTGCCCAAAATACAAGCGTCAGTACATGCCATCCTGTAAGCATCTCCATAATCAAAATGAAAAACGTAGTTCCCATCAAAAATCTTCCCAGTTCATCAATTCCATATCTTCCTTGCATGAATCTTGCAAGCTTTTCTCTCATAATCTCTCTCCTTGCTTTGCACCTTTTATAAAAGTGGTGATAATATTTTCAAACCAAACTGTACTATTTTGTGTGATATTGGACGTTTGGACCATTCAGTCAGATTCATTTCCTTACACTGCTTCTGCGTCTTAATAAAATCTTCCTTCATGTCAGCAATAGCACTAATCTCACTTAAAAATACACCACATTCATAATGCAAATAAAAACTTCTATAATCTGTATTTATTGTTCCGCATATAGCGCATTCGTTATCTGCAATGACATTCTTTGCATGTATAAATCCCGGTGTATATTCAAATATTCGAACTCCTGCCTGCATAAGCTTACCATAATTATATACATTTACCATGTATACATACCATTTATCGGGTATTCCCGGAACAATAATGCGAACATCTACACCGCTTCCCGCCGCACTGATAAGATCATTACGCATTGTTTGATCCAACACCAAATAAGGCGTAGTAATATAAATATAGTCTCTTGCTTTATTAATTATTCTAGTATAAGCGCCTTCTGTTGGATTATCAGGATTTCTATGTGGGCCACCACTAAAAGGCTGAACATAACCATCTTCTTTTACTTGCATTTTAGGTCTATAATCATTATAACACAAGTTTTCTTTTGGGTTACACATTCTCCACATCTCAAAAAACATACAGGTGAAACTCCAAACGCCTTCACCATATAAACGAATTCCTGTGTCCTTCCAATGGCCAAATCTTACAATATAATTTGCATATTCATCTGCAAGATTAATTCCACCCGTATAACCTATATTTCCATCTATAATCATAATCTTTTGATGATTACGATAATTAAAAGAAAGTCTTGCCACATTCCGATGTATTGGATTAAATATAGAAAGCTTAATACCTCTTAATTTTAAATCCTCTCTAAAATCATGTGTATTTAAAATTAATGTCCCAAAATCATCAAATAACAGTCGTACATCTACGCCCTCCTGTACTTTTTGTGTAAGGATCTCTAATATATCCCTCCATACTTTCCCATCATTGACAATATAATACTCCATAAAGATAAATTCTTTTGCTTGTCTTAAATCTTCTAGCATAACTTCTATCATTTCTTCACCAACAGGATAATAAGTAACCTGTGTATTGTTATAGATAGGAAAACCTTTTTTTCGAAGGTAACGACTTATTTGTACTTTATTTGGGTGTTGTCTGCTTATATCCTCTTCAACCTCTTCGTTTTGAACCAAATATTTCGAATTTTCTTTTTCCATTTCACGAATAATACGATAATCTTTAGAATTGGTTCTTTTTCTTCCCCACATAAAATATAAAAATAATCCTGCAACCGGAAGCACCATAATAATCAGTATCCAGCTAAACTTATATGCTTCTTCATTATTTACCAATGCAAACACCGTAATTACACTTATGATATCAAGCAATAAATAAACTACAAAAAATCCCTTCATGAGAAATAATGATAAAAAAACCATGGTAACAATCTGAAGTAAAAAAGCAATTCCAACCGTCACACCTCTAATAATGCCATAATATTTACTTCTGATAATGTTCATTTCCTCACCTCACTATTTAATAATATACATTTTCTTAATGATTCAATACCTTTATAATTACAATCCAAAATTCATTTAAACTCGCTTTCAGCAATGGATTTTTACTTGTTACATCATTTTTTTGCCATATATAATATATTTTTATGCAAAATAAGGAAGAAATCAATGAAATAAATATAAATTATTTAAAAAATTCTAATATCTAAAAAAAACATCTCATTTATGTTATTATATGCTATATAAAAATTTAGGAACATTTAGCTATGAAGAAAAAAAATATAAATAAAACACTTTGTACAACCATTGACCATGAACTTTTTTCCGAAGCATGCAATAAAATGATTGGCAGCCTTCAGGGACAAAATGGTATTGGTACCTTACGTGAAAAAACAATACATTCTGTACTAAAATATTATTATGCCCCAAATCCCTCTTATCATGAGGTAAAAATTGGAACCTATGTTGCAGATATATGCATAGATGGAGAACTTTTTGAAGTACAAACCAGAAACTTTAATACGATGAGGAATAAGCTCGATTTTTTCTTACAAGAACATGATGTCACCATTATCTATCCAGTTGCCCATACCAAATGGTTATCATGGCTTGATCCGGAAACCGGTGAAATATCTAACAAAAGAAAATCCCCCAAAAAAGGGACCTTTTATCAAATTATTCCTGAACTATATCGCATAAAAATGTTTCTGGCCAATCCAAAACTGCATTTTATTATTTCTTTGATTGATGTCGAAGAAATTCGATATTTAAACGGTTGGAGTCACGACAAAAAAAGAGGTTCCTCCCGCATGGATGGAACACCAATTGATATTTTTGACGAACTACGAATAGATACGATGGATGATTATGCAAAGCTCTTACCTGATTCTTTACCAGAACGTTTTACAACAAAAGACTTTGCTAAATGCGCGCATATTCCACAAGGTTATGCTACAACAGGGTTAAATGTATTATTAGAAACCGGCACTGTAAAAAGAGTAGGAAAAATCGGAAATTCTTATCTTTATGAAAAATGTAACGGTTAATTTTTCAATTGATCTGTACACAGAAATTTCTTATTACATGCATTATTATAACACCACGGAGGTACGACATGATTACAAAAGAACATCTATGTTCTATTTGCTACGAACATATTATTCCTAAATGGAATTCCCTATCCGAAGATTTTCCTGACTTTTTACCAATTTATACAAACGAAGAAAAAACAGACAATGAATCTCTTTTATCTTCTTTGATTCCTGATTTTCGTAATAGCATGATTGCCTATCATGAACAGCCATCTAAAGAAATAGAAAATCATATCAAAAGTAAATTACATGATGTAATTGATATAGAACATATTATTCATATAAAAGAGCATATTTCTAAGGAGCTTTTCTCTGATTTTGAGCAGAATTTAGAGCTTTTCTTAGAGAAAACAAAGGCTTTTGATGAAACACTTTCACCGGAAAATATCTGGCAGGCTATGCGAAACTATTTGATTTATTGTATGATTGTAAATCTTCAAGGCGAAAAACAAAACTGCCGTGATACGATTCTTGGATATAGTCTTCTCTATCCTTATACTGATAATTATATTGATAAGCTCCATCGTAAAGCAACCGATAAGAACTCCTATAATCAATTAATCCGTAAAACTCTTATGGGTGAAAATATGATTCCTACAAATTTTTATGAAGAAAAGACAAAACAGCTGCTTTTGCTTGTTCAAAACAATTATTCCGAAGATTTCATTCGAAAAGAAAATGCCTCTTTTCTTCTCCTTCTTATGTTAGAAGCACAGGAAAAAAGCATAAAACAAATTCATAAACTAGGAGCCAAAAAACTTAGCACGGACGAAATTCTCCACATTTCTGTTTACAAAGGCGGGCTTTCTGTTTTTATTGATTACTTATTTAGCATAGACTTTGATTTCTCTTCTGTTACTGAAGCAGAAATGATATTCTATTTGTGCTTCGGATTAATCTTACAGCTAGCAGATGATTTGCAAGATATTGGCGAAGATAAAAAAAATCATTCCCAGACATTAATGTCTTATACTAAAAATAAAGAACAATTGGAACATACTGTGAATCGTCTGTTTCATTTTACGCATACGTGTATTCTCAACTTTTCACCAAGAAATACACAGCTTCATACTTTCACATTACAAAATTGTGAACTTATGCTACTGGCTGCTATTGCTAAAAATGCAAAATATTTTTCTAAAGCTTATTTAGAGAAAATAGAGCAACATTTACCTTTCTCCATTTCATTTTTAGAAAAAGCTAAAAGCTTGAAACAAACACTATAATTAACCCTAAAATCAACTAGACACCTATGTCTAATCCGCATAAATACGGCTTTTCTCGTTTTATGTCGTGTTTCGCAGATAACAATTACTCTATGATGATATCAAGGAGGGACACAAATGAACCAGAAAAAAATAGGTCTACTTTTGAAAGAATTAAGAAAAGAAAAAAATCTTACTCAGGAACAGTTAGCAGAGCATTTCAATATTTCCAGTCGCTCTGTATCACGCTGGGAAACAGGAACAAATTTACCCGACTTATCTATATTAGTAGAACTTGCAGACTTCTATGATATTGATATTCGAGAAATTATTGATGGAGAAAGGAAAAACGAGATGAATAACGAAACAAAAGAAACATTAAACAAAGTAGCAGAATACGCAGAACAAAACACTATAAACTTAAAGAAGAAAATGGCTGGTAATTGTTCCGGAGCCTTATTACTATTATTATTCTGTGTTGTTTTAGATGTAACAAATGGATTTAACGGTTTTATTGCTGATAGACCTTTTAATCATCTGATGGACTTTTCACTTGGTTTAACCATAGCAATTCTTTTTATGAATATACTTTTCTTAACCGGAAAGCTTGAATTAATTCAGAATTTGAAAAAAGAACTATTTCATAAGAACTAAAACAAAAAGACGAATTCCTTTATTTTTGGAATTCGTCTTTTCTATACACTATTCATCTTCTGTAAATTCAAATAACTCTTCTACCGTTACTTTAAAAACCTTTGCTATATCCATAGCAAGCTTTAAAGACGGATTATATTTTCCATTCTCCAAATGTACAATGGTTTCTCTTCTTGCTCCTACCATTTCTGCTAGTTCACTTTGTTTATATCCTGCCTTTTCCCGATATTCCCTTACTTTTGTCTTTAATGCCATACTGGTAACCGAACCTTTCTTCCCTCAATTATTTCTATCTCTTTTATGCTCCTATCCTTTAATATCCTTTATTGAAAAAATAATAAAACGTAAAATCATCATTACAACAAGCCAGACTACAATTGCATATCCCATTGCAATAGCATCTAATATCGTTAAAGCTCCCATAAAAGCAATTGCTACTAACGAAACTATTGAAATTTTAAGGCATATAGAATCTGTTTCCTTTAAATTCTGTTCTGCTAATTCATCAAAACTTTCCTGTTTATACTTACGAATACGCCCTGCCATCAGAACTAAATATATAAGAGTAAAAACACCCACTGCATTTTGAATTGTAACATAAAAATCATGCCAGTCTCTTCTTGCCCACATCCAATAATAAATTGCTACTAATACTGCATAAATAATTTTTGTTCCTACAATTTCTCTTAAACTTACTTTCTTTTTCATTGTTATCACCTTTCTGTCATAGCTAAAAAATATAATTTTATTGCTCTCTCACATGTGAATTATTTTTAACATGTTATAAATATATCACTCATTTTACTGCATGTCAACATGTAATGTGCGAAATATTTAACTTTTTTAAGTAGCTGTGAAAAAAAGTGTTTGCTCATAAGCAAACACTCAACTACCACTACGTAACAGCAATTTCTTAATTACCAAAAAAAGAGATTGCTATCTAGAACAATCTAAGATAACAATCTCTTTTATTTACTTTATTCCTCTGTTGGTTCAATCACATCTTCCATGACTTCTTCCGAAACTACATTTTCTGCTGCTTCGTCTACATCATCATATTCCTGTGTTCCATCAGAAATCTTTTCACGTACTTTCGCAATCTTAGCTACTGTAACACCATCATCAAGATTAATCATCTTTACACCGGAAGTATTACGTCCAATCATGGAAATTCCGCCCATGCCAATTTGGATAATAACACCTTCTGTCGTAATCATCATAATCTCATTTTCATCCGTAACAGCCTTAACACCTACAACATTTCCTGTCTTTTCGGTAATCTTGTAGCACTTAACACCCTTACCGCCACGTTTCTGTACCGTAAACTCATCAAGCTCAGTTCTCTTACCCATACCCTTTTCCGATACGATTAAGAGCGAATCTCCCTGTGTATCAATCTGCATGCCGACAATCTCATCGCCATCATCTAAGTTCATACCAATAACACCCATTGCAGTTCTACCCATTGCACGGACATCCGTTTCTTTAAAGCGAATGCACATACCGTACTTGGTAATTAAGAAGATTTCACTATTCTTAGAAGTCGTCTTAACTTCAATTAATTCATCATCTTCACGTAAATGGATAGCTGCAAGTCCTGTCTTTCTGACATTCATGAATTCCATAATAGGAGTCTTCTTAGCAATACCATTCTTTGTAATCATAAAGAGATTCTTGCCTTCTTCATAACTTGTAATTGGAATCATAGCAGAAATCTTTTCACCAGGATTAAGCTGTAAGAGATTTACAATAGCAGTACCTCTTGCTGTTCTGCTTGCTTCTGGAATTTCGTATGCCTTCAAACGATATACTCGTCCCATATTGGTAAAGAACATGAGATAATTATGAGTATTGGTCATCAATAAATCTTCTATGTAATCATCTTCAATTGTTGACATTCCCTTAATTCCACGACCACCACGATTCTGTGTCTTGAAATTATCAACGGTCATTCTCTTGATATAACCAAGACTTGTCATAGCAATAACAGTATTTCCACGAGGAATTAAGTCCTCATCTTCAATATCATCCTCATCATAGCCAAACTGCGTTCTTCTATCATCACCAAATTTTTCAATAATCTGAAGGATTTCTGTTCGTATTACTCCAAGTAAGATTTTTTTATCACCAAGAATAGCCTTATATTCTTCAATTTTCTTTAAGAGCTCTGCATGCTCCTGCTCAAGCTTTTCTCTTTCCAATCCGGTAAGAGCTCGTAGACGCATATCTACAATCGCCTGTGCCTGTACTTCTGTCAGACCAAATCTTTCGATTAAGCGCTCTTTTGCTTCTGCAGTATTCGCACTGCTTCTGATAATACTAATAACCTCATCAATATTATCAAGCGCAATTAATAAGCCTTGTAAAATATGATCTCTTTCTTCAGCCTTATTTAAATCATACTGTGTTCTTCTGGTAACAACTTCTTCCTGATGTAACAGGTAATTACCAAGAATATCCTTCAGATTCATAACCTTAGGCTCACCATTTACCAAAGCAAGCATAATCACACCAAAGGTATCCTGAATCTGTGTATGCTTATAAAGTTGATTTAAAATAACATTGGCATTTGCATCCTTACGAAGTTCGATAACGATACGCATACCTTCTCTATTGGTCTCATCACGAAGATCTGTGATTCCATCAATTCTCTTTTCTTTTACAAGATCAGCAATCTTTTCGATTAATCTTGCCTTATTTACCATATATGGAAGCTCGGTAACGATAATTCTACTCTTACCGTTTGGCATCGTTTCAATATTGGTTACACCACGAACCTTAATCTTACCACGACCGGTACGATACGCTTCTTCAGCACCTCTGGTACCAAGAATAATACCACCTGTTGGGAAATCAGGTCCCTTTACAATTGGCAATAATTCTTCTACATCTGTCTCTCGATCCTCTAATACCTTGTTATCAATAATCTTAACAACAGCACTTACTACTTCCTTAAGATTATGAGGTGGAATATTCGTAGCCATACCTACTGCAATACCGGTTGTACCATTTACCAAAAGATTTGGATAGCGGCTTGGTAATACAGTTGGTTCCTTTTCTGTTTCATCGAAGTTTGGTGCAAAATCAACGGTATTTTTATTAATATCCGCAAGAAGCTCCATTGAAATCTTGCTTAATCTTGCTTCTGTGTATCGCATAGCAGCTGCGCCGTCACCATCAACAGAACCAAAGTTTCCATGTCCATCAATCAATGGATAACGGAAGCTCCATTCCTGCGCCATATTTACTAATGCACCATAGATTGAACTATCACCATGAGGGTGATACTTACCCATGGTATCACCGACGATACGGGCACTCTTTCTGTGTGGCTTATCCGGACCGTTGTTCAACTCTATCATGGAGTATAAAACTCTTCTTTGTACGGGTTTTAAACCATCTCTTACATCCGGCAATGCACGAGAAGCAATAACACTCATAGCATAGTCGATATAGGAACTTTCCATGGTTTTCTGTAAATCGACATCTTGTATTTTGTCGAATATTCTATCATCCATTAAACTTTTCCATGCCTTTCTTTTTTCTCTTATATCTTTAGCGAATTTGTGCCTTTGCACAAATTTGCAAAATGAAAAATTCTATTTTTCATTTTGACATCTCGATTTCGTTTCACTTCATCTCGATGAGGCTAAGCGTCTTATATTTGAATTGAAAAATAGCCTTATACAAGCAAGCTTGTAACGTCTCTTTTTCAATCCAAATGCAATTCTCGTTAGATATCCAAGTTTTTAACAAACTTTGCATTCGCTTCGATAAATTCACGTCTTGGCTCTACCTTATCACCCATAAGAGTAGTAAAGGTTAAATCTATCTCCGATTCTGCTTCTTCGTTCATTGATACACGAAGAAGTACACGCTTTTCAGGGTCCATAGTGGTATCCCAGAGCTGATCTGCATCCATCTCTCCAAGTCCTTTATAACGCTGAATCTTATTGTTCTGGTCACGTCCAACTTCTTCGAGAATCTTAGCAAGCTCTTCATCTGAGTATGCATACCATACTTTTTTATTCTTTTCAAGCTTGTATAAAGGTGGCTGTGCCAGATATACATGTCCCTGCTTTATTAATTCCGGCATAAAACGATACAGGAAGGTAAGCATCAATGTTGCAATATGTGCACCATCAACGTCGGCATCGGTCATGATAATAATTTTGTTATAACGAAGCTTGGAAATATCAAAATCATCATGAATTCCAGTACCAAATGCAGTAATCATTGCTTTGATTTCCGCATTACTATAAATTTTATCAAGTCTTGCCTTTTCTACATTCAAAATCTTACCGCGAAGTGGAAGAATTGCCTGTGTTGCACGGCTTCTTGCGGTCTTTGCACTACCACCCGCACTATCTCCCTCTACGATGAAAATTTCACAGTTCTTAGGATCTTTATCAGAACAATCAGCAAGCTTTCCAGGAAGTGCCATTCCTTCTAAGGCAGTTTTTCTTCTTGTTAAATCTCTTGCTTTTCTAGCTGCTTCTCTTGCTCTTTGTGCAAGAATAGATTTTTCACAAATCGTCTTTGCTACTGTTGGATTTTGCTCTAAGTAATAAGTAAGCTGTTCACTTACAATACTGTCTACAGCACCTCTTGCTTCTGAATTTCCAAGCTTTTGCTTTGTCTGTCCCTCAAACTGAGGATCTTCAATCTTGATAGAAACAATGGCTGTCAGACCTTCTCTAATATCATCACCACTTAAATTTGGCTCATTTTCTTTTAAAAGCTTAAAGTTTCTTGCATAATCATTAAAAGTTTTTGTAATTGCATTACGGAAACCTGCAAGATGTGTACCACCCTCCGGTGTATTGATATTATTAACAAAGCTGTATGCACTTTCTGTATAAGAATCATTGTGCTGCATAGCAACTTCTACATAAACATTATCTTTTTTTCCTTCAAAATATAAAACATCTTCATATAATGCAGTCTTACTCTTATTCAGATAAGATACGAATTCTCTGATACCACCTTCATAGTGGAAGGTTTTCTCAATAGCACCATCTTCTGGTCTTAAATCACGAAGAACAATTTTTAAATTCTTCGTTAAAAATGCCATTTCACGAAGACGCTGCTTTAAGACATTATAATCATATACCGTTTCTTCAAAAATGGTATCATCCGGTAAGAATGTAACCTTTGTTCCTGTCTTTTCAATTGGACATTCTCCAACCACCTTTAATGGATAGCATACATGTCCTCTTTCATAACGCTGCTTATGTACTTTTCCACCACTACAAATCTCAACTTCAAGCCAGTTAGAAAGGGCGTTTACAACAGATGCACCTACACCATGAAGACCACCGGATACCTTGTATCCTCCACCTCCAAACTTTCCACCTGCATGAAGAATGGTAAATACAACCTCAACAGCAGGAATTCCAGCCTTTTGATTAATTCCAACCGGAATACCACGACCGTTATCAATAACCGTAATGGAATTATCCGGATTAATTGTTACATCAATCGTATCACAATAGCCACCAAGAGCCTCATCTACTGCATTGTCTACGATTTCATATACCAGATGATGCAGTCCTCTTGAGGATGTACTTCCAATATACATACCCGGTCTTTTTCTTACCGCCTCAAGACCTTCCAAAATCTGTATTTGATCTGCTCCGTATTCAGCACTCATTACACTAACCTCCTAGTTTTCCTGTGTTACCGTTGCATTTGAAACCTTAAAAATACGATTAATCTCAAAACGGTTATTCACAAATTCCTCCAACCCGGTACAGGTGATGATTGTCTGAATACCACCAATACTGTTGAGTAAATAATTCTGTCTATTACTATCAAGCTCAGAGAGAACATCATCCAAAAGCAATAATGGAGTGTCTTTCGTAAGCTTTTTCACTAATTCAATCTCCGATAACTTTAGAGAAAGCGCCGCCGTTCTCTGCTGTCCCTGAGAACCAAATTTTCGTATATCAACTGCTTCGAATCTTTCTGTCTCATTTTCCGGATCTACTTTTCTAACCATAAAAGAAAAATCATCTCTGTGCGGACCAACATTTGTCATTTTATGCTTAATATCACGATCTTGAGAAAGTGCAAGACTTCTCTCATAATCCTCCATCAAAACATCCGGTTCATAAACAATCTCAAGCTCTTCTCTGCCACCTGACAATTTCTTATGAATATCAAAAATAATTTCATTTAGCTGCTTAACAAATGCAATACGTCTCTCAATGATCTTACTTCCATAAGAAACCAACTGTGAATCCCAGATAGATAAGGTTTCCCTTAATCCAGGCTGAAAATATAAGTCTTTTAATAACTTATTCCTCTGATTCACAATTTTATTATAATTATTCAAATTATAAAGATAAAAGCTGTCAAGCTGACATAGCTCCATATCTACGAATCTTCTACGCTCTGCCGGACCATTTTTGATAATGGATAAATCTTCCGGTGAGAAAAAAACAATATTTAAAAGACCAAGTAATTCCGCTGCCTTCTTAATCTTCTGACCATTGATGGCAATTCCTTTGGATTTACTCTTTCTCAAATGCATATCAACCCGGTTTTCTAAACCGTCTTTTACGACATAGGTTCTGATATGTGCTTCATTTGCCTTAAAATTGACAACATCCTTGTCCTTACTTCCTTTATGGGACTTGGTTGTTGCAGACAAATAAATTGCTTCAAGAATATTGGTTTTTCCCTGTGCATTATCTCCGTATAAAATGTTCGTACCTGAATCAAAAGACATCGATAACGAATCATAGTTCCTGAAATTCTCAAGTTCCAGTGACTTAATAATCATGATGTTACTTTCACTCTTCCTATCTAGATCTTACAACAAAGGTATTCCCTTCAAAGCTTACCTCGTCTCCATCGACTAACTTCTTACCTCTCATGGTACATACTTCACCATTTACTTTTACAAGTCCGTCCTGAACTACGAACTTTGCATCTACGCCAGAGGCTACCAGATTTGCAAGCTTTAATGCCTGACCTAATTTAATAAATTCGTCTTTAATAAATACTTCTTCCATCTTAAATCCTTTACATTTACATGAATTTTATTAAATGGGCGTACTTTCCCTATTATTTTAAATATATTTATATTACCATTTTTTTATTAGTTATGTCAATTTATATAAAAGTTTTTATGTATCTTAACAACTTGTCAGGTTACATCTATTATATCTTTAAATAAAAGAAAAGACATGTGATTAAAAGCCACATGTCCTTACTAATATAACACTTATACATTTTTTATATAACCAACAATAGCAGTAATATTTTTGTTTTTCATTACATATGCTACTTTTTTGTTATCTCTTGTCAACAAATAACTTGCTTCTTTCATATAATTTGGTACGTTTATAGGTATTTCAAAATTAATTTCATAATCTCCTTTTTCTACTTCACCACTTAATTTACTAAGTACATTATCTTCTATTTCTCGCAGATTAATAGTATTTCGATTACCATAGCCAAATATATCTGTTACTTTATATCCCATTATTTTTTACCTTTCTTTTTTATAGTACTAACACAAAAAGTGTAAGTCTTTTTTGACCTACACTTTTTTAATTAAGCATACATTTATTCTTTTACGCGCCCAATTGATTTTTGCACTTTAAATCCTTCCGGATAACGTTTCTTTAACTTTTCAATATTTTTACTTAACACCTCTTCCAAGGTCACATCAAGAGCCGTTGCTGTTTCCGCAAGATACCATGCAACATCTCCTAATTCCTTGATTAAGTGTTCCCTGTCAAGCTCATGACCTTGCGCCAGATGCTTTTTTACGATATCAATTGCTTCACCGGATTCACCGCATAGTCCCATAACCCCATTGATTAGCACATCCTTTTTATCAAGCTTCGGGTTCAATGTGGTCATAGCCAGTTTCTGGTATTCATTAATGGTCATAATGATTATCCTACAGTACTAAAAGTAACCGGCAAGATCAGATAGATATAATTTTCCTGCTCATCCTTGATAAAGCAAGGAGCCTTTGGATTTAAAAGTTTAATCTCTACTTCTTCATCTTCGATAACCTTTAATGCATCGATTAAGAACTTAGGATCAAAGCCAATCATTAAATCCTTACCGCTCTTTATAATATCCATCTCTTCATCAAGACTACCGACGATGGAATTCATCTTAAGCTCCATCACGTCATCCTTGATATCAAGAATAATCGGCTTCTTATCGCCTTCCTTTACAAGAAGTGTAGAACGGTCAATACAGCTCTGGAATTCGCGCTTATTAACCTTAACCTTTGTCTCATAATCTGCAGAAAGAATATTATCAATCTTTAAATACTCTCCTTCGATTAAACGAGATACTACGGTAGTATTATCAAATTCAAATAAAATGTGCTTATCAGTAAAGAAAATATTTACATCCTTATCTGCATCACCAGGAAGAATCTTACTGATTTCATTTAAAGTCTTACCAGGTACAATCACCTTCTTGTTTCCGTAATCATTCTTTAATTCAATCTTTCTTAAAGAAATACGAAGTCCATCAGAAGAAACAACCTTTAAAACATTTTCGTTAATTTCAAATAATTCACCGGTAAGAATTTTATTGGTAAAATTATCTGCAATGGAAAAACTGGTCTGTCTAATTACTTCTTTTAATGTAAACTGGGTAAGAAGTATAGAATCAGATTTTTCAATCTGTGGTAATGCAGAGAAATCCTCTCCAGACTTACCTATAATATTATACTTTGCTTTTTCACAAGTAATAATTGCTTTATAACTAGGATCTGTTTCAATTGTTACATCATTATCTGGTAGCTTTCTTACCATTTCTAAGAAAATCTTAGCGTCTAATGCAATAATTCCTTTTTCTATAATCTCACCATCAATAACCGTTTCAATACCAAGCTCCATATCGTTAGCAGTTAATGTAATCTGTCCTTTAGAAGCATCAATTAAAATACATTCTAATATAGACATGGTTGTTTTACTTGGTACCGCCTTGGAAACAGTGTTAACACCATTCAGAAGGTTTGATTTTGAACATATGATTTTCATGTGTATAACTCCCTTCACTGAAAAATTGAAAAATAAAGTCTGCTGAAATGTATATATAAATAAATATATATTAGTAATATTAGTATTAAGGGCTGTGGAAATGTGAATAACCTTAAGAATGCTTCTAAATACAAGAAAACAAACCTTGAGATTTATGTGGAAATCATTCTGATAAAATCAAAAGTTATTCATATTGATTCACAATGTATTTTTTAGTCGAAAAAAATATCTTTATGTGGAAAACTTTCTTTTCACAGGAAATTTAAAGTTATCCACATAAATTAAACATGCTTACCCACAATAAAAAATACTTTTCATAAGAAGAATAAATTATGAAGGAGATATTTTTTTCTTAATAATTTCAATCTTATTTCTGAGATCATCATCCGTCGCCATTTTGCTATTAATTTGTTTAATACCATGAATAACGGTGGTGTGATCCTTCTTGCTTAATATAGTTCCTATATTTTGTAAGGATAATTCAGTCATTTCCTTGCAAAGATACATGATGATTTGTCGAGGCATTACATATTCAGAATTACGTTTCTTAGATGTGATGTCATCTTTTGAAACATTAAAATGCTCACAAACAATATCAATAATTAACTGAGGAGTAACCTCTCTTACCTGATCCGGATAAATAACGTCTTTTAGTGCATCTTCTGCAAGTGCAAGTGTCAGTTCTTTCTTATTTAAACGTGCATTTGCCATAACTTTATTCAAAGCACCTTCTAGTTCTCGAATATTGGATTTGATATTGGTTGCAATATATTTAATAATTTCATCATCAATTTCTTTATCGTAAGTTTCTGCGTTTTTACGTAGAATCGCCATTCTAGTCTCATAATCTGGTGGCTGAATATCTGCAATTAAGCCCCATTCAAAACGTGAACGAAAACGTTCTTCTAAAGTTTCCATTTCCTTTGGTGGCTTATCAGATGACAGAATTATCTGCTTACCGGCAGAATGAAGCACATTAAATGTATGGAAGAATTCTTCCTGAGTCGATTCCTTACCAATAATAAACTGAACGTCGTCAATGAGAAGAACATCAACGGTTCTGTATTTTTCACGAAGCTTGGTCATGGCCGCAGCATTACCACTACGAATTGATTCGATTACTTCGTTTGTGAACTGTTCAGACGTTACGTATAAAACCTTAGTGTTTGGATTTTGTTCTAATACAAAATGGCCGATGGAATGCATCAAATGGGTCTTACCAAGTCCAGCTCCTCCATATAAATAGAGCGGATTATAAGCTTCGCCTGGAGATTCTGCAACAGCGAGAGCGGCAGAGTGGGCAAATTTGTTATTACTTCCAACGACAAAGGTATTGAATTTATATTTGCTGTTTAAATTAGCATTTTCGTAGTTGATATTAGAAATTCCCTTAGAAACAGGTGACATTTCAGAATTAGCATCAGTGTCGGTATCCTTTTCTAATAGGAAAGAAATATCATAAGTGTGGTTCATGAGCTCAGAAATGGTAACCTGAAAATAGCTCTTATACTTATTAGAAATATAGTTTAAGGCGTGGGCTTGTTCTGAAGGAATCAGAATCGTTACGATATTGTTTTCTACCGTATGAAGTTTTAATGGTGCTATCCAGGTGTTATAGGATATTTCTGTTAAATCGTACTCTCTGCGTACGATTTCTTTTATTTCGTCCCATTTGTCTTTTATCTCGTTCATGTTTTACCCCTGTATTCATTTTAGTTGCAGTGTTCAGTATTATAAATAGACATACTGATAGATATTCTTATAGTAAACCAAATGTGTAAAAAAATCAAACGCTAAAAGCAATTATTTACACCGAATGTGAATAATTTTTGAGAAAAATACACACAATCCTCAAATATCACGTAAAAACTGTGGATAACTTAATCTACATATTGTGGAAATCGTGAATTGGAGGTGAAAAAATGTGGGTTTTCCACCGCATTGTGGAAAACTATGTGAATAATTATAGACAGCTTCCACAGGCTAATTATAAGTTTTCCAAGATTTACATAACGATTTTTCTACAATGCCTCTACAAGATATCCACAAGATATTCACAATTTGTGGATATCTTGTTTTTCTTGTGGATTTTTCCACATTTATCGTGGAAATTGTGTGTAACTCAAAAGGAGAAAGATAACATAAATTTAAAAATGAAATTATTTTATCCACAGGAATTCCACAAAATGTTCATATTCAGAGCGTAGTATATTTGGAATCAATAATTACGTTTAAAATGGTATTTCTTTCACTTTGTATTATGTAAATGGAAATGAGAATTTATAAAAAAAGCATGATTTTTCTTGACTTTGCGGGATGTATTTTATATAATCAATCTGATATTTTCTAGTACAAGGTGTCGGTCTGCCTTTTTAGACAGATACCAATTACATCGTAAAAGTCACAATGTATTTGATTAGATATATGAGAAGGAGGTGTTTCTCACATGAAAATGACATTTCAGCCTAAGAAAAGACAGAGATCTAAGGTTCACGGATTCAGAGCTAGAATGAGTACTCCAGGTGGAAGAAAAGTATTAGCTGCTAGAAGAGCAAAAGGAAGAAAGAGATTATCAGCATAGGCCGCAGTTTTGTGGCCTTTTTTCTCTTTGATAAAAGAAGATAGAAGAGTATGAAATTTTCGGAATCATTAAAGAGTAACAGAGATTTTAAGAATGTATACAGCAGTGGTAAGTCGTATGCAAACAAATATTTGGTGATGTATGTATTAGAAAATGGAACAAATACAAACAGACTTGGAATTTCTGTAAGTAAAAAAGTAGGAAACAGTGTTGTAAGACACAGACTTACCAGATTGGTAAGAGAAAGTTACAGACTACATGAAGATATATTTAATAGTGGTTTAGATATAGTAGTCGTCGTAAGAGTCAACGCGAAAGAGATTGACTATCATAAAATGGAAAGTGCGTTACTGCATGTATCGAAGCTCCATAAGGTAATATCATGTTAAAACATATTTTAATTTGGTTTATACAATTATATAGAAAGTATTTATCGCCGCTGAAATCAACAAAGTGTCCATATTATCCTTCCTGTTCTCAGTATGGGTTGGAAGCAGTTCAAAAATATGGTGCATTGAAAGGCGGTTTGCTTGTATTGTGGAGAATTCTTCGATGTAATCCTTTTTCAAAGGGAGGTTATGATCCGGTTCCATAAGGGTATTGGATGTTTAGGAGGAGACAGATGGATTTAATGTTACTGACACAGAACTCAACTCCGATATTTAAATATGTAGTTAGGCTTCTTGGCTTAATGATGAATATTATTTTTGAGTTCCTTGATTTAATCGGAATTCCAAATATCGGTTTATCTATTATTTTATTTACAATAGTTGTTTATTTATTATTAATGCCACTTACAATTAAGCAGCAGAAGTTTTCGAAGCTTTCAGCTAGAATGAATCCTGAAATTCAGGCTATTCAGGCAAAGTATAAAGGAAAACAGGATAATGAATCTATGCTTGCTATGAATGCGGAAACAAAACAGGTTTATGCAAAGTATGGTGTATCTCCATCCGGTAGCTGTTTACAGTTATTGATTCAGATGCCAATCTTAATTGCATTATACCGTGTTATTTACCAGATGCCTGCTTATGTAACAAAGCTTGGTAATGCATTTGGTGTTCTTGCAGATCAGATTATGAGTGCAGCAGATGGTGTTGATTATATTAAGAATATGCAAGCAGCCATGATGTATAAGAAGAACTTTGACATAGTAGGAAATACTAGAAATGCTGTTATTGATGTATTAAATAAAGCATCTTCAGCAGATATGGCTACTCTTGCTGATAAGTTTGGACTTGCAGAGCTTACTTATGAAGGAAACCTCATCCTAAGCAATGGGACAACAACAGGTTTAATTGATACTTATAATAATTTCCTTGGGTTAAATATTGGTAATACTCCTATGGATACCATAAAATCTTCTTTTGCAACAGGAAATTATCTGTTATTGCTTGGAGCTGTAGCTATTCCGGTATTAGCAGCTGCAACTCAGTGGTTAAACTATAAGTTAATGCCACAGGCTACCAATAATGATAATAGCAATAAGAAGAGTCAAGGTGAATTTGCGGATAGTATGCAACAGTCTATGAAGATGATGAATACTATTATGCCGATTATGTCTGCATGGTTGTGCTTGACATTACCAGCAGGTATGGGTATGTACTGGGTAATCGGTGCCGTTGTAAGAAGTATTCAGCAGGTTCTTATCAATAAGCACATTGATAAAATGGATATTGATGCTGAGATTAAGAAGAATATTGAAAAATATAATGAAAAGCTCAAAAAACAGGGTATCGATCCTGCAAAGCTTAATGCAGCAGCAAAGACAAATACAAAGAATATTTCAGCTAAAACTTCTTATAGAAATAACACTTCAAATAAAGTGGAAAGAACAGAGGAAGAAAAAGCTGCAGCAATAAAAGCATCAACAGAATTTTATAATAAGAATGCAAAGCCAGGAAGTCTTGCAGCAAAGGCTAACATGGTAAAACAATATAATGAAAAGAATAACAAATAGGGGGCTCGTATTATGGAGTATATGGAATTTTCTGCAAAAACAGTTGCAGATGCAATTACAGATGCATGTCAGAAATTTACTGTAACAAGCGATAAGCTTGATTATGTAGTAGAAAATGAAGGTTCCGCAGGATTTTTAGGTATTGGTGCAAAGCAGGCTTTAATTAAAGCCAGAGTAAAGAGTGATAATGAAGTTGCTGCATCCGATATAGAGGCAGCACCAGTAAATGAAAAGAAAGTGGAAGAAGTTGTTGAAGTTTCTGGTACATTAGTAGAAGAGCAGACAAAGAAGTTTTTACAGGATGTATTTAAAGCTATGAATATGACTGTTACCATTGATGCAAAATTCAGACAGGCAGATCAAACACTTGAAGTAGAATTAAGTGGACCTGAGATGGGGGTATTAATTGGTAAGAGAGGACAGACTTTAGATTCTTTACAGTATCTTATTTCACTTGTTGTAAATAAAGGAACTGCAGAATATATAAGAGTTAAGGTTGATACTGAGAATTATAGACAGAGACGTAAGGAAACGTTAGAAAACCTTGCTAAGAATATTTCTTATAAAGTAAAGAGAACAAAGCGTCCGGTATCTTTAGAGCCAATGAATCCATACGAGAGAAGAATCATTCATGCTGCATTGCAAAATGATAGATTTGTTACAACACATAGTGAAGGTGAAGAACCATTCAGACGTGTTGTAGTTACATTAAAGAGATAATTTTTGATGTCTCCACTTTGTATAAAAGGTGGAGGCATCTTTTTTTTGTAATAGGAAATTGCTGTTACGTAGTGGTAGTTAGACAAGAATTTCGTAAGAAATTCTTGCTAAAGTGCGTGCGCTGGCACGCACTATTTTTACTTTGCTTTCTAGGAAAGACCATGTCCTACGAAAGTGCGGTAACATAGTGGTACTTATGTAAGTTGCTGAGCTTTCACTTTTTAAAACATAGTAACAATGTTATAATAAACGTAATTATTCAGTATCTTCATAATTACGTTTCGCAAATCCATTGCAAATCAGCTTTGCTGATGGGTTTTGCTCACTTCTGAATCATGTTTTACGGTCTTAGCAGCAAGTGCTTTGATCTGTACTGAATAGTTATTAATTAACATTAGAGGTAAGAAACTGGTAGAGTTTGTGGCAGTGGAAAGGTATGGCTGATCGAATGGAAAAAAAGATTTTTTTTACGGATTTAGATGGCACATTATTAAATGACAAAAAAGAGATTACACCAAAAACAAGAGAAATACTTGGTAAAATAACAGAAGCAGGACATTATCTTGTGTTTATATCAGGAAGACCTATGATGAGTGTGATGGAAGCAAGAGAAGGATTACCTGTATCAGATAAAAATTTATATCTTATTGCAAGTAATGGTGGCGTCATATTTGATGCGGATAAGAAACAGATTTTAAAAGAAAATAGATTAACATATGAACAGACGGAGTATGTATTAAAGTATTGTGAACAGCAAGGTGTGCATAGTCATACCTATACAGATAATGCCATTGTATCAAAAAGGCAAACAGAAGAGTTGAATTTTTATCAAAAGACCATCCATATGCCCTCTATTATTACAGATAATATTATAGAAAGTTTGGATAAACCACCTTTGAAGTGTATTGCCATCTCGGTAGAAAAAGAAAAGTTGGATGCTATTAAAGAAGGGTTAAGTGACTGGGCAAAAGGACAGGTTCAGCTTATGTTTTCCAATGACAAATTACTTGAAATGATTCCAATTTCCTCTGGTAAAGGAACTGCTTTGAAATGGTTAAGTGAATACCTAGGTGTTAATATAGAGAATACTATGGCGGCAGGAGATATGGAAAATGATATTTCCATGCTAGAAGTAGCAGGAGTTGGTGTTGCTATGTTAAATGGAGCACCTAAGGTAAAAGAAATTGCAGATATCGTAACACCATTTGATAATAATAATGATGGATTAGTGTCCATTATAGAGGAGTTTTTTGGATGCTAGTAATCAAAGAAGCTTTTGAAGAGAAACAAATAGAACAGATTAGACAATTATATGAAGCTGCGTTTCCAGCAAATGAGAAGAAGCCTTTTCATTTGATTTTAGAAAAACGTGCCATAGGTTTGGTGGAGATTTTTACGATTGAGGATGAGAAAAAACGTTTTAGAGGGCTAATCATTACCATATTACATAAGGATATGGTGCTAATTGATTATTTTGCTATTGATGAAGCATATCGTGAAATAGGAATTGGTTCGGATGTGTTAAGACTTTTTACAAGCAAGTATGCCCAAAAGAGAGTTTTTCTAGAAATAGAAAGCACGATATCGGAACAAGTTGAAGATTATGAGATTAAGAAAAGAAGAAAAGGTTTTTATGAAAGAAATGGATTAGCTCCTATGAATTATCTTATTAATTTATTTGATGTTGAAATGGAGATTATGACATTTAAATGTGAGGTTTCTTTTGAGGAATATCATGAAATGCTAGTTCATGTTTATGGTAAAAAAATGCATAAAAAAGTACAGTTTATAAGGAATGTATAAATGTGATAATTTTATGTATTTTATTGAAAATATAATAAAAATAGATTATAGTAAAAAGGTTAGAAGCTAGTAATTAAGGACTAATTGGAGACGTGCTTTATGAGAAAAGATACAATCGCAGCCATTGCAACAGCAGTGAGTGATTCAGGAATTGGTATTGTCAGAATAAGTGGAGAAGAAGCTATTGAAATTGCAGATCTCCTATATCGTTCAAAAAATGGGAAAAAGAAATTATCCAATGTAGAAAGCCATACGATTCATTATGGTTTTCTTTTTGATGAAGAAGAAATGATAGATGAGGTTATGGTTGCGGTTATGAAAGCGCCCAATACCTATACTAAAGAAGACACTGTGGAAATTGATTGTCATGGTGGTATTCTTGTTATGCATAGAGTGTTAGAAGCAGCTTTGAAGCATGGATGCCGGTTGGCAGAACCAGGAGAATTCACAAAGCGCGCTTTTTTAAATGGACGAATTGACTTGTCAAAGGCAGAAGCAGTTATGGACATGATTCATGCCAAAAATGAGTTTGCCATGAAAGCTTCCTTAAAGCAACTAAAAGGTGCTGTTTCCGATAAAGTTCGCATGCTACGTGATGATATTTTATATGAAATTGCATTTATTGAATCTGCGCTGGATGATCCAGAGCATATTAGTCTTGATGGTTACCATGAAAAGCTGGAAGAAAAGACACGTTTTTTGTCGTATGAATTGAAGAAATTGATTGATAGTGCAGATAATGGAAAGTTATTGAAAGATGGTATTAATACGGTTATTGTAGGGAAACCAAATGCTGGAAAATCTTCTCTTTTAAATCTGTTAGTTGGTGAGGATAAAGCTATTGTAACTAGTATTGCTGGAACAACAAGAGATGTTTTAGAAGAGTCTATTAAGCTTCACGGAATAGGACTTAATATCATAGATACTGCAGGAATCCGCGATACACAGGATGAGGTAGAAAAAATAGGTGTAGAAAAAGCAAGAAAATATGCAAATGATGCAGATTTAGTTATTTATGTAGTAGATTCATCCTGTCCTTTAGATGCAAATGATGAAGAGATTATTAGTTTGTTACGTGATAAAAAGGTAATTGTATTATTAAATAAAACAGATCTTGATAATTATGTAAGTGAAGAAGATATGAAAAAAATCTTTCGTAAGAGCTATGAAGGTTCGGATCATGTTTTTGAGAAACAAAGTCTTCATATTATTAGAACTTCTACAAAAGAAAATACAGGAATGGATGAATTTGAGCATTGTATTAAAGACATGTTTTTTGAAGGAAAGATTGCAGTAAATGATGAAATCTATATTACAAGCAAGCGTCATAAAGAGGCCTTAATGGAGGCTTATGACAGCATGCAGATGGTAAAGAGAAGTCTTGCAGATGATATGCCAGAGGATTTTTATTCCATTGATTTAATGAGTGCGTATGCTTCACTTGGAAGGATTATTGGAGAAGAGGTCGAAGATGACCTTGTAAATGAGATTTTTTCGAAGTTCTGTATGGGTAAATAAATTCCTTGTATATGTTAAGGGCAAAAGACAGCTTAAAAATGTCAAACATATACAAATTGGTAGCAAACGAAAGGATGTATATAAATGTCTGAAATTAGAGAAAAAGTAGACGTATGTGTTGTTGGTGCAGGTCATGCAGGATGTGAAGCGGCACTTGCTTGTGCTAGAATGGGATTGGAAACCATTATTTTCACAGTTAGTGTAGATAGCATTGCATTGATGCCTTGTAATCCTAATATCGGAGGATCTTCAAAGGGGCATCTTGTAAGGGAGTTGGATGCACTTGGTGGAGAAATGGGTAAAAATATAGATAAGACTTTTATTCAATCTAAAATGTTGAATGTTTCAAAAGGACCCGCAGTACATTCTCTTCGTGCACAGGCAGACAAAGCAGAATATACTAGAGAAATGAGAAAGGTTCTCGAAAATCAAGAACATTTAACAATTAAACAGGCGGAAGTTACGGAGCTTTTGGCTGAAGAATTAGAAAACTCAGATGGACTTGCAACTAAGAAAATAACGGGAGTAAAGACCTATACAGGTGCAATTTATGAAGCAAAAGCGGTTATTTTGTGTACAGGTACTTACTTAAAAGCAAGATGTCTTTGCGGTGAAGCCATTACCTATACAGGACCAAATGGTTTACAGGCAGCAAACTATTTGACAGATTCATTGATTAAGCTTGGAGTGGAAATGCGACGTTTTAAGACTGGAACGCCTGCTAGAATGGACAAACGTTCCATTGATTTTAGTAAAATGGAAGAGCAGTTTGGTGATGAAAAAGTTGTTCCATTTTCATTTTCAACCAATCCGGAGGATGTACAGATTGATCAGGTTTCCTGCTGGCTCACCTATACAAATGAAAAAACACATGAAATTATTCGTGGAAACTTAGACCGATCACCTATCTATGCAGGAGTTATAGAAGGAACAGGTCCTAGATATTGTCCGTCTATTGAGGACAAAGTAGTAAAATTTGCTGAGAAGGAAAGACATCAGGTATTTCTTGAACCAGAAGGATTACATACAAATGAAATGTATGTTGGAGGTATGAGTTCTTCTCTGCCAGAGGATGTACAGCTTGCGATGTATCGTACTGTTCCAGGAATGGAGAATTGTAAGATGGTAAGAAATGCTTATGCCATTGAATATGATTGCATCAATCCTGGTCAGCTTTATCCAACTTTGCAGTTTAAAGCAATTTGTGGTCTTTTTAGTGCAGGACAGTTTAATGGAAGCAGTGGTTATGAAGAAGCAGCAGCGCAGGGAATGATTGCCGGAATGAATGCCGGATTATATATACAGGGAAAAGAGCAGGTAGTACTTGATCGTTCTCAGGCATATATTGGAGTTTTGATTGATGATTTGGTAACAAAAGAGAATTTCGAACCATATCGAATGATGACTTCCAGAGCAGAATATCGTTTGCTTTTAAGACAGGACAATGCGGATTTACGTCTTCGTAAAATTGGTTATGAAGCAGGACTTGTCACAAAAGAGCAGTATGATTATGTATGTAAAAAAGAAGAATTAATCGCAAAAGAAATTGAACGATTGGAAAATACTAAGGTTGGTGCTAACCAGAGAATTCAACAATTTCTTGAAAGTAAAGGAAGTTCTACGTTAAAGACGGCAGCATCTCTTGCGGAGTTAATCTGCAGACCGGAGCTTTCCTATGAATTAATAGAAGAAATTGATACAGAGAGACAAGCATTAAGTGCAGATGTGATAGAGCAGATTAATATTAATATTAAATACGATGGTTACATCAAGAGACAACTTAAGCAAGTAGAACAGTATAAGAAAATGGAGAAAAAGCTTATTCCTGCAGATATTGATTATGATGACGTAAGTAGTCTTCGTCTTGAAGCAAGACAAAAGCTTAAAAAATTCCAGCCTATTAATGTGGGACAGGCATCTCGAATTAGTGGTGTTTCTCCAGCAGATATTTCTGTTTTATTAGTTTATCTGGAGCATTTACGCTATCACAAAAATAATTAAACGACACTAGTGTCATAAATAGTATTATGTAATAGGGTACAAATCGTTAGACATTTTGCATCATAGAAATTTGTATCGACAAAAGTTTATGGAAAGGTTATTTTTCATGGAAAATAAATATGATTTAACAGAATTTGAGCAGGGCTTACGAGAACTCGGAATTACGTTAGAACAAACGCAAATGGATGCTTTTTTAAAGTACTATGAGTTATTGGTTGAATGGAATTCCTTTATGAATCTGACTGCAATTACAGAATTTAAAGAAGTATGTATAAAGCATTTTCTTGATAGTTTGTCATTGATTAAGGTAATGAATTGTCATCAGAATCTGACGTTAATTGATATTGGAACAGGAGCAGGGTTTCCAGGAATTCCTTTAAAGATTGCATTTCCAGAGTTGAAGATAACATTATTGGATTCTCTTGGAAAAAGAGTAAAGTTTTTAAATGAAGTCATTAATCAGTTAGGGCTCAAAGATATTGAAGCAATTCATGGTAGAGCAGAAGATTATGCCATGTCTAAGGCATCGCCTTTATCATTAAGAGAGACTTTCGATGTATGTGTTTCGAGAGCAGTAGCTAATCTTGCAACCTTATCGGAATATTGTCTTCCTTATGTAAAGGTTGGTGGAAGTTTTATTTCCTATAAGTCTGAAAAAATAGCAGAAGAAAAACAGCTTGCAGAAAAGGCGATTTCTCTTTTAGGTGGAGAGATTGCTTCTCAAAATGAGTTTATGTTACCATTTTCTGATATTTATAGAAATCTTTTTATTATAAAAAAGACAAAGCAAACACCTAAAAAGTATCCTCGTAAGGCCGGATTACCATCCAAGGAGCCTTTGGCATGAATGAAAAAATAGAAGTACTTGTCATGCAGGAGTCAGAAAGAAAAAGAATTGCAGATGAGTTGCATGATACAACAGTACAGGATTTAGTCCATTTATCACAGCAACTTGAGTTGGCAACAATGTATATGAATAGCGATTTAAATCAAACCAGACTTGAGTTAGTGAGTGCAAAAAAGCTTATAAAAAAAATAATTCAGGATATGCGTGGTACAATATATGATTTACGTCCAATGGCTCTGGATGATATAGGCTGGAATGCTGCATTAGATAAATTGAAAAAGGATTTCAAAGAAAAAAGTGACATCAACGTCAATTTTAATGTTTGTAATATAGATAAGCTGGAATCCATTATAAGAATAACAATTTATCGAATCATATGTGAAGCATGTCGAAATACATACAAACATGCAAAGGCAGAGTCCATCACAGTTACTATGAAAAGGAATGGTAAGTCTTTAATTCTTGACATTGTAGATGATGGAATCGGTATTGGAGAATATGATGAAACAAATCATTTTGGGTTATCTATGATAAAGGAAAAGGTAGATTTATTATCTGGAAAATTATCTATTATTACAAATGAGAGAGGTACTAATATTAATATCGTTATTCCTGTAGAGTAATGTAATAATAGGTAAAAGAGTGAGAAAAGCTTTTGCTTATTTGAAAGAGAAGGGTAGTATTGTGAAAAATGAATTTTTTACACGCGAATATGTGCCTGTGGCCCAAAGTTCGCAGGTTATGGAAAGGGCATGGTTATTAATATGATTAATGTCATGATTGTTGATGATCATAAGATGATACGCGAGGGATTGAAGCGTATACTTGAATTTGATGGTGAAGTTTCAGTTATTGAGGAAGCAGATAATGGACAGGATTGTTTAAATAAATTAAAGACAACAAAACCTGATATTATTTTATTAGATATTAATATGCCGTTTATGAATGGGATTGAAACATTGCAGGCATTGAAGAAAAAGAGAAAAAAGTATAAGGTTTTAATGTTAACAGTACATAATGAAATTGAGTACTTGCTAAAAGCAGTTGATATAGGAATTGATGGTTACTTGTTAAAGGATTCTGATTCAAGTGAATTGAAGAGAGCAATTACTAGTATATATAATGGAGAAAAGTTTATTCAACCAAGTTTGATTCCGTTATTAAATGCTAAGTTAATTGCAAGAGATCTTGATAAAGAAAAATTAGAAAAATTATCAAATAGAGAGATACAAGTTTTAAAACTTGTATCTATTGGAATGTTTAATAAAGAAATAGGTAAGAAACTTGATATTAGTGAAAGAACGGTTAAAAATCACATGTCTAATATTTTTAAAAAAATAGAATGTATAGATAGAACACAAGCCGCTGTATTTGCAATAAGAAATGGACTTGTTAACGTAAATTAATTACATAACGGAGTTAAAAGCAAAAAAGAGTAATGTTTCACGTGAAACATTACTCTTTTTTGCTTTCTAGGAAAGACCATGTCACACTAAAGTGTGAAAGTTCTTTGAACTGTCCTATTGAACAAAAATAATATGCGCAGAATCGCATAAGGAAATTATCACTTCGTGATATGCGATTCGCGCGACAAAGAGAAAGATCGCTTTTTTTATAACGGTAAGATTGTACGTTATTTCAAAGATCAGGAGAGTGCAGAGAACACAAACTCTTTCTTTTTTGGTGATGGAGTGGTAG
>JAXJRB010000082.1:0-3356 GCA_036310845.1 Lachnospiraceae bacterium
ATATTGCAAAGGGTATAAATCCGGATATACCGGTTCACTAT
Organism: Lachnospiraceae bacterium; assembly: GCA_036310845.1. GTDB lineage: Bacteria > Bacillota > Clostridia > Lachnospirales > Lachnospiraceae > COE1. Next base: position 42 of record JAXJRB010000082.1, read on the forward strand.
TATCCTAACAATGATCCGTCAAAACGTCCGCGTATGCAGTGGAGGTCTCATGCAAACGCCTTGTATACCAATTGGTTAAATTATTACGTATACCAGAATACACCATATGAGTGGTCGTAAAATTACTAAATGACAAATGCACAGAATTAGGAAGAGAAAAAATAAAACATTGGAATAATTCCCCATTCTTGTCCATATACTATATTAGCAATTGGTTTCATTCCAATGAATAATAATGAAAAGATAAGGAGATAGTACGATGGCAAGAGGTGCAAAAAAGTCATTGCAGGAGAAAATCACGTTGAAGGAAGAATTAATTGAATCATTATCGATTCGTATCAAAAAAGAGCGTGAAGAATTAAATGAATTGCTGGAACAGCAGAAAAATGAAGAGTTAAACGAGCTTCGTATGGTGATGCAGAAAACTGGAATGGAGATTGCAGATATTATTCAAATTGCACAAACCAGAATGGCAGAAGCGTAGTTTCATTTCAATCGAACACAAAATTGTTAAAATTAGCCATAAAAAAAGTCCAAACTCGTTGCGTACATAGCCCAAAATGGGTATAATGGTAAGCAATGAAATGGACTTTTTTTAGTAGGAGGCTTTAGGCTATGATTAATATTAAAGAATTATACCGCAATTATAAAGATTATGCGGATAAAGAAGTGACGATTGGCGGATGGCTTAGAAGTAAGAGAGATTCTAAAACATTTGGTTTCTTGGTGGTAAACGATGGTACATTTTTCGAGCCACTGCAGGTTGTGTATAGTGATAGATTAGATAATTTTGCAGATATTAATAAATTAAATGGTGGTGCAGCAGTAATTGTTACAGGTATTGTAACTTTAACACCAGAAGCGAAACAGCCATTTGAGATACAGGCATCAGAGGTTTATATTGAGGGAGATTCAACACCAGATTATCCTTTACAGAAGAAACGTCATACTTTTGAGTATTTGAGAACGATTTCGCATCTTCGTCCTCGTACTAATACATTCCAAGCTGTATTCCGTGTACGTTCTCTCTGTGCTTATGCGATTCATAAGTTCTTCCAGGAGAGAGATTTCGTTTATGTACACACTCCATTGATTACAGGAAGTGACTGTGAGGGTGCTGGTGAGATGTTCCAGGTTACGACAATGGATTTGACTAACATTCCGATGACAGATGATGGTAAGGTAGATTTCAGTAAAGATTTCTTCAATAAGCCAACTAACCTTACAGTAAGTGGACAGTTAAATGGTGAGACTTATGCAATGGCATTCAAGAATATCTATACCTTTGGCCCAACCTTTAGAGCTGAGAATTCTAACACAACAAGACATGCAGCTGAGTTCTGGATGATAGAGCCTGAAATCGCATTTGCAGACTTGAAGGATGATATGATGCTTGCAGAGAGCATGTTAAAGTATGTTATTAACTACGTGTTAGAGAATGCACCAGAAGAAATGGCATTCTTCAATCAGTTTGTAGATAAGGGCTTAATCGAGAGATTACAGCATGTTGCTAATTCAGAATTTGGTCATATTACTTATACAAATGCAATCGCTGAGCTTGAGAAGCACAATGATGAGTTTGAATATAAGGTATCATGGGGCTGTGATTTACAGACAGAGCATGAGAGATATTTAACAGAGAAGCTCTTTGGACGTCCTGTATTCGTTACAGATTATCCAAAGGAGATTAAGGCATTCTATATGAAGCTGAACGAGGATGGCAAGACTGTTGCAGCTATGGACTGTCTCGTACCGGGAATTGGTGAGATTATTGGAGGAAGTCAGAGAGAGGATAAGCTTGACATCTTAGAAAAGAGAATGACAGAGTGTAATTTGAATCCAGAGGATTACGACTTCTATCTTGATTTAAGAAAATATGGTAGTGCAAGACACGCAGGATTTGGACTTGGATTCGAACGTTGTGTTATGTATTTAACAGGTATGGGCAACATTCGTGACGTTATCCCATTCCCAAGAACTGTAAATAATTGTGAATTATAATGATATAGTAAAAACGGACATGTTCGGTAAGGATATGTCCGTTTTTTTGTTCTTTTATAGGAAATTGCTGTAGCGTAGTGTGCATTAAACAAGAATTTCGTAAGAAATTCTTGCCAAAGTGCGTGCGCGGGCACGCATTATTTTTACATGGATTTTACATAAATAAGATTTTGCATTTTACATAACGGCGGTATTCTTATATCAACGAATGAGGAAGAGACATTCGAAATTGGATCATAATGAATTGACCCATAGGGAGGTACAATTCGAGGAGGAGAAGTTATGAAGAAAACAACATTAACAAGAAGTATGGCAGTAGCTATGACAGCAGCAATGGTAGTAGGGCTTACAGCATGTGGAAGTGCAAAGGAAGAAACACAGACAACACAGAATATTCAGTCTGATCAGGTAGCAGCAGATGCAGCAGTAGTAGAAGATACAGCAGCAACAGAAGATATATCAGGAAAGATTACAATGGCAGGAAGTACATCCATGGAAAAGCTTGCGAATGCAGTAGCAGAAAGTTTTATGGCAAAATATCCAAATGTTACAGTAACACCTGAGTTCACTGGTTCTTCAGCAGGTATTGAAGCAGTTCTTGCAGGAACAGTAAATATTGGAAACGCTTCCAGAGCTTTAAAGGATAGTGAAAAAGAAAGTGGTGCAGTAGAAAATATCGTAGCAATTGATGGAATTGCAGTTGTTACAGACGCTAGCAATGCAGTAGCAGACTTAACCAAGGAGCAGTTGATTGGTATTTATACAGGACAAACAACAAATTGGAGCGAGCTTGGTGGAGAAGATACAGCAATTGTAGTAGTAGGACGTGAAGCAGGATCAGGTACAAGAGGAGCATTTGAAGAGCTTCTTGAAATCGAAGATCAGTGTACTTATGCTAATGAATTAGATTCAACAGGTGCAGTAATGGCGAAAGTTGCTTCAACACCAGGAGCAATCGGATATGTTTCATTAGATGTTGTTGATGATACAGTTAAAACATTTGCATTAGAAGGTGTAGAAGCAACAGCAGAAAATATTAAGGCAGGAAATTATTTCTTAAGCAGACCATTTGTAATGGCTACAAAGGGTGAAATTGCAGAACAAAATGCAACTGTTCAGGCATTATTTAATTACCTTGCATCTGAAGAAGGTAAGGAAGTAATTAAGGCAGTAGGACTTATTACAGTAGATTAATCAGAATAAGATGAAAAATCTATAGATGAAAGATTTTTCATGGAGGATTTATATGGATGTAAAAGCAACGAATCAGTCGTTTTCTATAATCGAAAATAAAAAGTCCAAAGCATTGTTGGA
>JAXJRB010000083.1:0-12854 GCA_036310845.1 Lachnospiraceae bacterium
ATCTGGTTGTATTCTGGTGTACGAGCAAACTTGATAAGACGTAACTTCATGATGAAGTGGTCTACGAATTCCTGAATCTGCTCTTCTGTAAATGTTCCGTTAGCTAAGTCTCTCTGTGCATAACAATCAAGGAAAGTAGATGTACGTCCTAAAGACATAGCAGCACCGTTCTGTTCCTTAACTGCACAAAGATATCCGAAATATGTTGCCTGAATAGCTTCCTGAACGTTAGAAGCTGGCTTAGAAATATCACAACCGTAAGAAGCTGCCATTTCCTTCATCTGCTTTAAAGCAACGATCTGCTCAGAGATTTCTTCACGAAGACGGATAATGTCATCTGTCATAACACGTCCTGTAGAATCTTTCTGATCTAACTTATCTTCGATAAGTCTGTCGATACCGTATAATGCAACTCTTCTGTAGTCACCGATGATACGTCCACGTCCGTAAGCATCTGGAAGACCTGTGATGATGTGAGAAGAACGACAAGCTCTCATCTCAGCGTTATAAGCATCGAAACATCCAGCGTTATGTGTCTTTCTATGTGTAGAGAAGAACTCGCTGATTTCTGGATCTACTTCATATCCGTTATCAGCACAAGCTTTCTCTGCCATTCTGATACCGCCGTATGGCTGTAAAGAACGCTTGAAAGGCTTATCTGTCTGGAATCCTACGATCTTCTCCTTGCTCTTGTCTAAATATCCTGGTCCGTGAGAAACGATTGTAGAAACAACCTTTGTGTCCATATCAAGAACACCGCCTGCTTCTCTTTCCTTCTTCTGAAGTTCAAGAACCATGTTCCATAAATCAGTAGTATCCTGTGTAGGACCTGCTAAGAAGGATTCATCTCCTTCATATGGAGTATAGTTCTTCTGAATGAAGTCACGTACGTTAACTTCGCTTTCCCATTTGCCACCTACAAAATCTTTCCACTCTGGTCTCATTTTGCAAAGCCTCCTAAAATATAAAATAATTTATTATGCGGCATACACCGCTAGTTACTCTAGTTAGAATGTTTCGCTCTTCTGTACTTATCTAAAGTATTAACATTCTGTAAGTGTATTATAGACTTAATTTTGTATACACGTCAACACCTTAATTTGTACTTTTTCTTGTACAGAAAAAACGGGGATAAATTATGTCAATATAGCACATGAAATTGGTTGCTATGAGCGCAAAAAATAAGGAAAGGCTTGCACCCCTTAAAAGAATGAAGTATTATATTGAGGAATTGTATTATTAGTACTTAGTATTTATAATTTAGATGCTTTTTACGAAAGATAATGGAGTAGTAAAAATATTGATACAAATTAAGGAGGAATAGGTAATGGCAGCAGTAACCAAAGAAATGACAATTGGAGAAATCTTAAGAGTTAAGCCGGAAGTGGCACCTGTTTTATTAGAAATGGGTATGCATTGTCTTGGATGTCCATCTGCACAGGGTGAGTCTTTAGAAGAAGCAGCAATGGTACATGGTATGGATATTGAAGTGCTTATGGCTAAGATTGATGCATTAAACTAATAGGAAAATAGATTTATCTTAAAAAATGCTGTAGTTTGTAAAAAACTACAGCATTAAAAAAATGACAAAAGCCATACAAATGTATGGCTTTTTATTCGTTATTCCACTTTATACCATGGCAAGTGATTGAACAGCTTTATCCTTGATAACTGGTTCAAAATGTTCTTCCATATATGCTTCGCTTGCTGTAACAAATTTCTCAGAATTACCGTATTCAGAAAGCATATTACAAATCTTATTAAATTCCTGAGGTGTATGCTCAGACTGTGTTATTACAAGTACATAAGAAGAAGTCTTCTCGTTCTTGTACAGAGAGTTTTTGCCATTATAATGTGCAGAAAGCACATGTGCAAGGCGAATTACCTGAGCAAGAGAACCAAAGGAATAGATTCTTGTTAATTCAACAGAAACTTTAACTGGCTTTTTGGCATTGTCTTTATTACGTGTCTGTTTGGTAAGGGAATCCGCTGCTTCAGCAATGGTATCCGTAGCCTTTGTATCATGAATCTTTTTAAATAAGTCTAAAACATCGTCAGCACCTTCGGATATGCTCTGAAGCATACTGTCTAACGTATTTCCTTCATTATCTTCATCCTCATCATGAATAGAAGGAGCAAACTTGGAAAATCTGGTATCAAGTTCTTCCGGGTCTTCCACTTTAGTGATTACTAAAACGATACACTCTGAATTTAAAGGAATCGCTTCAATCATAAGTGGTATATCTTCAGCGTCAAATCCAAATTCATAAGATGCCTGCTGCATCATATCCTTGAACAGACTTTTTGCTTTTTCAGTTCCATATGCAAGTTCACTGATTTTTAATTCACGGTCTGCTAAATCAGCTTTGGTAAGGGTACAACGAATCTGATGGTCATTTACTTTTTCGATTTTCATAATATCACATCCTCACTCTATTGATATTACAGTATAATGCATAGATAAAAATGTCTATGTTAAGTTATCATATACTGTCAAATAAGGGAAGTCAATAGGACTACCCCGTTGTTTTTAAAAAATTCATAAACTAAAAGCAAATTATTACATTTCAAGTTGCACGATTATGTGTTATATGTTAATAATTCACTTATAAGATGTTCCGGGAACAAATCTGTACAGACAGGAGGGTTCGAGGAATTAAAACTTAAGGTAATAAAATTCTGAAATTCAATTTCAAATCTTTATCGTTTTATCGTTATCAATATTTATATCGGTAAAACAAATAGTCTTATTAGCTTATGTGCTTTGCTTGGAGAATATTTTTCCAAACTTTTCATGTTTATATATCCATTATACAATATTTTGAAAATAAATGATACATGTTCTCAGACATCTTTTTTTAAAAATTATATATCACGAAAATCTTTTGGTCTTTTGATTCAGTAAAAGCCATGGTGTGAGCTGTTTGATTTTTAAAATTCCAATTTCTTCCTTATTATTATATCTGTTATGGTAAACCAAATTATAACTGTTCAGTAGGAATACGCATTTACTGCGGATTCCGTGAGAAAAGGTAGTATGTATAATCAAAAATCCTATTTGCGAAGCAAATTTTGTATGGATTTTTGAACGTAACTATGAAGGAACTGAATAGTTAAATCAATTATATTTTGTCTGATTAGAAGCCCCTCTATGTATGGCAAAAAAGAAATAACATAAAGTATAAAATATTATATGCAGCATTTAATAAGGTGGAAGCAGAAACCATTACAGAGCAAGAAATTTCAAAATAACATCATTTTGGTAATGACGATAAATCAATAGTTTGCTATAATGAGAACGATTAGGAGGATACCGTATGAAGAAGAAAATGATACCGGTGCTTCTGGCAATTGTTCTCATTTTTTTAGTTGCTGGCATAGCATTTGGAGGCAAGATTTTAGAGAGATATTCGTATTCAAAGGAGAGAGCTGATTTAAACAGTTATTATAATATATCTGTGGATAATGAGATAGCAATTGTTTTGCAGGATGAAATCGTAGAAGAAAAGGCAAAGCTGATAGACGGTGTATGCTATTTTGATATTGCAACAGTAGAAAAGTATTTTACAGACCGTTTTTATGTCAATGTTGAAGAGAAAATTCTTCTTTTTACGACAGCGAGTGAAGTGATTCGTATCGAAATTGGTGAAGGTAGTGATGCCATATATGTTTCAGATACCGGAACTCCGATAGATTATAAGGCGGCAGTATATGAGGGAGAGACACTATATATTGCGGCAGATTATGTGAAGCGCTATGTGAATTTCAGCTATAATCTGTATGATGCGCCGCTTCGTATGCAAGTGTATACACAGTGGAATACGGTTACAGAGGCAGAGATTAAGAAGAATACTAGTATCCGACAGCGTGGAGGAGTCAAGAGTGAGATTCTGACAGATGTCATGGCAGGGGATAAAGTTATTATTCTTGAGGAGATGGAAAACTGGACAAAGGTTAAGTCTACGGATGCCGTTATTGGTTATGTTCAGAATAAGTATCTTAGCAAAAAGACAAGTGTAGAAATGTTACCGGTTACGGATGCGTTGGAGATTACTTATAACAGTGTTCGTAAGGAAGGCAGAATTAATATGGTATTCCATCAGGTTTTTGAAGGAAGTGCAGTAGGAAATGTTGCTGATGTACTGAAAAACACAAAAGCTGTGAATGTAATCTGTCCAACATGGTTCCGTTTAAGTGATAATGCAGGTAATTTTACCAGTATTGCTAATTCATCTTATGTAAACCAGGCGCATAATATGGGTGTAGATGTATGGGCACTGATTACGGATGTAGATAGTAAAGATCTCTATGGTGTGGATATCAGCTTTTATGAGATTTTTTCATCAAGTGAAAACAGACAACGTCTGATTCAGGGCTTGATGCAGCAGGTAGATACGTATGATATTGATGGTATCAATATTGACTTTGAAAAGGTAAAAAACGATGCCGGCACACATTTTGTGCAGTTCTTGCGTGAGCTTTCCATAGAGACAAGAAAGCGTGGAGTTGTTCTTTCGGTCGATAATTATGTACCGACAGAGTATACCGCACATTATAATAGAAAAGAACAAGGACTTGTGGCTGATTATGTTGTCATTATGGGTTACGATGAATATTATTCTGGCTGCGGTGAAGCTGGTCCGAATGCTTCCATCAACTATGTAGAAAATGGTATTATCAAGACCATGGAAAGCGTTCCAGCAGAGAAGATTATTAATGCCGTTCCATTCTATACAAGGGTATGGGAAAGTGGAGAAGCAGGTCCCACCTCTTCAACTCTTACTATGGCAAATCAGAATACATGGGTAGCAAATTCTGGTGTAGAGCCTGTATGGCGTGAGGAATACTGCCAGAACTATGTAGAATATCAGAGCAATGGAAAGACGGTTCAGTGCTGGCTTGAAGATGTTGCTTCAATTAAAGTTAAGCTACAGGTTATGAATGCACAGCAGATTGCAGGTGTGGCTGCATGGAAGCTTGGCTTAGAAGACACTGCTGTTTGGGAAGTAATGGAACAGTATACAAATGGAACATTGAATTAAGGGAGTGCCCCGTATCTAGGTGATACGGGGTATTTTTTTATTTGTCCTACTCATATATATGATAACAACAAGGTTTGTGCGGAGCATAGAAATGACAGAAAAACAAAGTAAGGTAATGGGGGCGATTATGTCGTTTGTGTTGATTTTTGCTATGTTACTAGTAGCGAAGGAATCAGCAGAGTTGGTAAAGGTATGGAATCAACAAAATGAGCAGGAGAAGGTGATGACGGTTGTCATTGATGCAGGTCATGGCGGCATTGACCCAGGAAAGGTTGGAATCAATGATGCATTGGAAAAAGACATTAATCTGTCTATTGCCTTAAAACTAAAAAAATATTTAGAGCAGCAGGATATCAGGGTAGTGATGACAAGGGAAACGGATATGGGGCTTTATGAGGAGAGTGATTCGAATAAAAAGGTTCGTGATATGAAGAATCGTCTGGCGATTATGGAAGAGATAAAACCGGAGCTGGTTATTAGTATTCACCAGAACAGTTATCCGGAGGAATCGGTCAGCGGTATGCAGGTCTTTTATTATGAGACGAGTACGGAAGGAAAACGATTAGCAGAAATTATGCAACAAACGATGATTTTGAGCCTAAAGCCACAAAAAGAAAGAACAGCAAAGGCAAATGATACTTATTATCTATTGAAAAAAACTTCTGCACCGATTGTTATTGTGGAGTGTGGTTTTTTGTCAAATCGTGCAGAGGCAGAACTGCTTGTCAGTTCCGATTATCAGGAAAAAATGGCATGGGCAATTCACATGGGTGTTCTCAGATATCTGAATCAAAGTGAGCAGTAACATTACACTTTCTAATTACGGATGTTTGTGCTACAATAAGCTTAAGTGTGGCTTTTAGCATATAGAAACGGAGTTAGAACAATCCATGAAAACAAAATTGATTCGTGTGGATGCGCAGGAATTGCACGATGGAAAAAACGAAAGCAGAGAGGCCCTTAGGGAGGCCGGTGAGATAATCAGACAAGGAGGTCTGGTGGCGTTTCCGACAGAGACGGTATATGGTCTTGGCGGAGATGCGCTTAATCCAGAATCATCAAAGAAGATTTATGCTGCAAAGGGACGTCCATCGGACAATCCACTGATTATTCATATAGCAGATATAAAGGATTTGGAGAAGATTGTAAAAGAAATCCCTCAAAGTGCATATCAGTTGGCGGATGTCTTTTGGCCGGGACCATTAACGATGATTTTGCCAAAGTCAGAGGAAGTGCCATATCAGACTACAGGTGGACTGAATACGGTAGCGGTTCGAATGCCAAGTCACCCGGTTGCGTTAGAATTCATTCGGGAAGCTGGTGGTTATGTAGCGGCTCCAAGTGCCAATTTATCAGGAAAGCCAAGTCCAACCAAGGCAAAGTATGTTGTTCAGGATATGGATGGCAGAATTGATATGATTATAGATGGTGATGGTGTAGATATTGGTTTGGAGTCAACGATTGTAGATTTGACAGGTGATAAGCCGATGATTTTACGCCCAGGATATATCACCAAGGAAATGCTGGATGCTGTTTTAGGACAAGTAGAGACAGACCCGACACTTTTGGACTCGGATTCCAAGGAAGCGCCAAAGGCTCCGGGAATGAGATATAGACATTATGCGCCAAAGGGTGAGCTGGTACTTGTAGAAGGAAGTCCGGAAGCAGTTGTTTCATATATTAATGAACAGACAAGTCTTCATAGACAACAGGGTGAAAAGACAGGAATCATTGGAACTACTGAGATGACAGGCAGATATGAAGCGGATAGTGTTAAGATTGCAGGTAGTCGAGATGATGAAACGGCGATTGCAAGACAATTGTATACCTTCCTGCGTGAGTTTGATGATGAGGATGTGGCATATATGTATGCAGAATCCTTTGCAGGTACAGGTATGAGACAAGCTATTATGAACCGGCTGTTAAAGGCAGCTGGTCATAAAATAATAAAAGTAAATTAATTTATTTGGAGGAAGAAAAATGATTTCAATTGGATGTGACCACGGCGGATATGAATTAAAGGAGAAGGTTGTGGCCTTCTTAAAGGAAAAAAATATAGAAGTAAAGGATTGCGGATGCTATAGCAAGGATTCCGTTGATTATCCCATTTTCGGTAGAGCGGCAGCAGAGGCTGTAGCAAGCGGTGAATGTGAGAAGGGTATCGTAATCTGTACAACAGGTATTGGTATTTCTATTTCTGCAAATAAGGTAAAGGGTGTACGTTGTGCACTTTGTAGCGATACCTTATCTGCAAAGATGACAAGACTTCATAACGATGCTAATATGTTGGCAATGGGTGCAGGAATGATAGGTGAGAATCTTGCCTATGATATTGTAGAGACTTTTATTGGAACAGAGTTCTCAGGCGAGGAACGTCATCAGAGAAGAATTGATTTAATCGAGGAATAAGAAGTAGCGCATTTTTATCAAAACGAAAGAGAGGGATTGCTATGGCAAAGGTTGTGGTAATGGATCATCCATTGATTCGTCATAAGATTGGTTATATTAGAAGAAAAGATACCGGAACGAAGGATTTCAGACAGACCATCGGAGAAATTGCAAATCTTATCTGCTATGAGGCTACCAGAGACTTGAAAATGGCAGAGGTAGAGATAGAGACTCCAATCTGCAAAACAACGGTAGAAGAGCTTGCAGGCAAGAAACTTGCCATAGTGCCAATTCTTCGTGCGGGCCTTGGAATGGTGGATGGTATGTTACAGCTGATTCCGGCAGCAAAGGTAGGACATATTGGTTTATATCGTGACCCGGAAACTTTAGAGCCTGTGGAATATTACTGTAAGCTTCCGGCAGATTGTGCACAAAGAGAGGTATTTGTTGTAGATCCAATGCTTGCAACAGGCGGTTCGTCGGTAGCTGCGATTAAAATGCTGAAGGATAAAGGTTGTAAGAACATCCATTTTATGTGTATTATTGCGGCACCGGAGGGAGTAGCAAGAATGCAGAAGGAGCATCCGGACGTAGATATTTATGTAGGAGCTTTGGATGAGAAGCTTAATGATCATGGGTATATCGTTCCGGGTCTTGGAGATGCAGGAGATAGAATATTTGGAACAAAATAGCAAAATACGATAGTGGAGGGGACTTATGAAATCGACGCGAAAGCATCGAAGAGCACTATTGATCTTGCTGGCAGCAGTTATGGTAACAGTAGCACAGCCGAATATTCCGGCACGGGCAGAAACAACACTGGAGAAGCTGCAAAAGGCAAAAGAAGAGAAGGAAAAAACAGAGGCTGCAAAGGGTAATACAGAGAAGCAGAAGGAATCGTTACAAATTACACAGAATTCGTTGCTTGGTAAGTTAGGAGCATTAAATGACGATTTAGAGGTAGTGAGTAACAATCTGGCTGATTTGGAGCGTCAGATTGATGTTAAGGAGCAGGAGATTACACAAACGCAGGAAGTGTTAGCAGAGGCCATTACAGCAGAAGAGAATCAGTACGAGTCTATGAAGCAAAGGATTCGTTTTATGTATGAACGAGGAAATCAAACCTATCTGGATATGCTGTTATCGGCAACGGGATTTGGTGATTTGCTGAATAAAGGTGAGTATATCGAAGAGATAACACGTTATGATAGGGAGATGCTAATACAGTTTCAGGAGACAAGAGCCTATGTCGAAGAGGTGGAAGCACAGCTTAATGTAGAGTTAGAGGATTTGAATACCTTGAAGGCAGAAGCAAAAGCGGAACAAGAAAAGGTTTCACAGCTTGTGAAACAAACAGCCAATAGTGTAGCTTCTTATGGAAATCAGATTAAGGATGCTGAGGCTACGATTGATGCTTTGGATAACATGCTCTCAGAACAGGAAGAAGATATTGTAGCACTGCAAAAACAGTATGAGGAAGAGCTTGCATTATCAAGACTCGCTGCACAGTCGGCGTGGAGAGATATCTCTGAGGTTACCTTTGCTGAGGGAGACCGCTATCTGCTGGCTAATTTAATCTATTGTGAGGCCGGAGGAGAGCCGTATGTTGGACAGGTGGCCGTTGGTTCGGTGGTTATCAACCGTATGTTAAGCTCACGTTATCCTGATACAATGGTAGGTGTAATCTATCAGAATAAGCAGTTTTCGCCAGTAGGAAATGGCAGACTTGCTTTGGCACTTGCCAATAATAAGGCGACGGCAAGCTGTTATAAGGCAGCAGATGAAGCGATGAAGGGCATGACGAACGTAGGACATTGTCTCTATTTTAGAACGCCGATTCCAGGGCTAACAGGAACGCAAATAGGCGGCCATATTTTCTATTAAGAATCAGTTTAAAAACTTTTTAAAATTTTAGGTATAAAGTACCATAGAATTCTGCAAAAAAGAAGCGTATGATGTGTTTCTGACAGAAAATGGGAAATATACCTTTTTTTATGCATATGTTTACATATAACTATGAAGCACCCAATAGTTATCTTGTATATTCATAATGATAGAAAAGGTAGGAGATAGGGAATGGAAGAAAGGTAAGGTTAAAAGAATGAAAAGTGTAAACAGCATAGAAAAGAAAAAGCTGGTATTTTACCGTAATCTGATAGACAGCCTGCTTAGCCTGGAAGAATACATAGAAGGGAAGGACGAAGAAATATCGGACATGCTTTTACAAAGAATAGAACAGCTTTATGAGAGAATGGACAAAGAAATGGGAAAAACATTGTCTGAGCTTGGTATGACAGTCATTTTGGAGGATATGCTTGGACTTGTGCAGAATGCACAAGGGGGACAAAGCAAGTATGGAACACAAAGGGAATGGGCTGAGCCAGAGGTTCAGCAGATGATACCGCCTATTTCATATTATGAAGATAATTCTTATGGAGAAACGGAACTGTTTGAACCAGAGTGTAAGCCGGTTATGGAGGACACTTTTGCAGAAACCTGTTTGCTCCATGCACCGATGCGGTTACCCTATCTGATACGCAAAAGTACAAAGGAAAAGATACTGATTAATCGAGACGTTTTTAAAATAGGCAAGGAAAAGAGCTATGTAGATTATTATGTAGAAAATGATGCAGTCAGTAGAACACATGCAGATATTGTACGTAAAAAAGACCATTTTTATGTGGTTGATCAAGATTCGCTCAATCATACTTTTTTAGAGGGGAAAAGGCTTCCGGCGAAGAAGTATGTAAAAATAAAATCTGGTCAAAGCTTTGTATTAGCAGATGAAGAATTTACTTTTTATTATGAAGCCATATAAATGGCAGACTTTATATCTTACAGAAAGGCAAGGTTATTAGAATGAAGATACATTATATGGCAGCAGCGCAGACAGATATAGGTCTGGTAAAACAGGTGAATCAAGATAGCTTAACAGTAAAAGTAGTTGATACTGAGCTTGGTAAAGTAACGCTGGCTGTTTTGTGTGATGGTATGGGAGGCTTGACGAAAGGAGAGCTTGCAAGTGCCATTGTAGTCAGAGCATTTGAAGCGTGGTTTATGGAAAAACTTCCATATCAGTTAAGAAGAATAACAGTAGAAATGTTAAAAGCGGAATGGGAGAGACTTGTAACAGACTGTAATGATAGAATCCGCAAGCAGGGAAGTCAAAATATGGGAACGACTCTTACGGCAATGCTTTTCTATGCAGATGCATACTATATTATACATGTAGGAGATTGTAGGGCTTATGAACTAACAAGTGAAGTTTTTCAATTGACAAAGGATCAGACTTTTGTGGAACGTGAGGTTGCTTCCGGGCGAATGACAAGAGAACAGGCAAAAACCGACAGCAGAAGAAATGTACTCTTACAATGTATTGGTGTAAAGGAAGAGGTAGAGCCGGAATTTATAGCAGGAAATCTGGTTCCGGGAGCATGCTATTTGCTTTGTTCAGACGGGTTTCGCCATGAGGTGTCAAGGGACGAGATCCTGGCAGTAGTGGAAGAGATGGTGTGGGAGCCTATACGGAAGCAGCAACCGGAAAGTGAGATTAAGGTCGGTATGAATAAGGCATTGAATATGCTAATAGAGAAGGTAAAGGAGCGTGGAGAGAGGGATAATATCTCCGCGATTCTCATACAAACACTGGAAGAAGAAACATGTTAAAATTAGGTTCGGTTATTGATGGAAAATATAAAATATTAAATGAAATCGGTCATGGTGGCATGAGTACGGTGTATCTTGCTATCAATGAAAAGGCAAATAAACCATGGGCAATCAAGGAAGTGAGAAAGTCCTGTAGAAAGGATTTTCAAGTGATTCGTCAGAGTCTCCTAATGGAGATGGAGCTATTAAAAAAATTAAAACATCCAAGACTACCAAGTATTGTTGATGTGATTGATGAAAAAGAAAATCTACTCATTGTCATGGACTATATAGAAGGTAATACCTTGGAAAAGATTTTGCTAGAGCAGGGAGCGCAGAAGCAGGAAACGGTGGTAGAATGGGCGATTCAGCTTTGCGAAGTGTTGGAATACTTACATACTAGAGAACCAGCGATTATTTATCGGGATATGAAACCGGCAAATGTAATGTTAAAATCTGACAATAGTGTCGTTTTAATTGATTTTGGGACGGCAAGAGAATATAAGGAACAGAATACAGGAGATACGACTTGCCTGGGAACACAAGGATATGCGGCACCTGAGCAGTTTGGAACGATGGGGCAGACAGATGCAAGGACAGATATTTACTGTTTGGGAGCAACCATGTATCATTTGGTTACGGGACATAATCCATCAGAGCCACCGTATGAAATGTATCCGATTACAAAATGGAATTCAAAACTGTCAACAGGGTTAGAGCAAATTATTGAAAAATGTACCAGTAGAAATCCACAGGATAGATACCAGTCTGTAAGTGAACTACGTTATGCATTAGAGCACTATCGTGATATGGATATTTCCGCAGTGGAAGCATATCGGAGAAGATGGAAGGTGTTTATAGGAATGGTGGGAGCCTCCATGCTATGTCTTTTGATTGCTATGGGATTGTGGATGTCTTCGTTACATAGGCAAAGGGATATTTATGCCGAGATTATGGAAACGGCAGGAAGGACAACGGTGAAACAAGAAGCACTGGATGGTTATATGCAGGCAATTGCTACAGACAGCACCAGAGAAGAGGCGTATGAGAGATATTGCGAGCATATCATTGAAGATGGTATGTTTTCCGATGAGGAAGAGAATTATCTGTTGGAAATGAATATTAGTACAGAAAAATATTTACGTGCTTTTTTAGAAAAAAATCCCGCATCCTATGGTGATTTTTGTTATGATATAGGAAATGCATACTGGTTCTATTATGAGCAGGAGGAGAGCAGACAGGCACATGCAGTGGTCTGGTTTGAGGAAGCGGCAAAAATCTATGAAAAATTGCCGCAGAAGGATAGAGAGTTGCAAAGAAGCAAGCTGTATATCGAGATAGGGAGCTTTTATAAGAAAATTGTAGCGGCGCAGATAGCGGGCGCTGATGTAGGAATGTATGGAGAATACTGGAGAAAGCTTGTGACCTGGAAAGCATGGAATGATGAGAATCCGGATAGAGAGCTGATTACGCTTCGTATGTATCGGGAGTTGGTAACCCGTTCTATGGAATATGCAAAATATTTACGAGAGGACGGAATTACGAAACAAGAGATATTGCGAGTATATATGGAAATAGAGGCAGATATGCTACAGATGCAGAAGCAAGCAACGGAAAACGTCAGACAGGAAATCACTGCTATTATGGAACTTTTAGATGGAGCTGATGAATTGCTGGCTTCCAGTTATTCGGACAAATGATAAAAGCAGGATAGAAGTAGGAAAGGCATAGGTAGGAATATGACAATAGAAGAAATGACAATAATGTCATATATATTTC
>JAXJRB010000084.1:0-13429 GCA_036310845.1 Lachnospiraceae bacterium
CCGTAACGGTGATGATAATACAGCAGATTTTATTTCCTGTGTTGCTTTTGGCAAGGCAGGCGAGTTTGCGGAGAGATATTTCCGTAAGGGTACAAAGATTGCTGTGACGGGCCGTATCCAAACAGGTAGTTATACCAATAAGGATGGTGTAAAAGTTTATACCACTGATGTTGTAGTTGAAGAACAGGAATTTGCAGAGAGCAAGAATAGTAATGGCGGTTCATCCGATAATTACAGCGCGCCTGCAAACAACTTCTCGGCTGCTCCAATGGCAGCGGGAGATGGTTTCATGAATATTCCTGATGGAATTGATGAAGAATTACCGTTTAACTAAGGATTATAATAAATCCGTATTATGAAGATAGGAGGCTAATACCATGGCTTTTAATAAGACTGAAAAAGCTGATTCTCCAAAGATGAGAAGAGGCGGAATCCGTAGAAGAAAAAAAGTTTGTGTTTTCTGTGGCAAGGACAATGTAATTGATTACAAAGATACAGCTAAGTTAAAGAGATACGTTTCTGAAAGAGGAAAGATTCTTCCTAGAAGAATCACAGGAAACTGTGCTAAGCATCAGAGAGCTCTTACAGTAGCTATCAAGAGAGCACGTCACGTAGCTCTTATGCCATACACAATCGACTAATTTATCGGATTTTGTATAAGCAATAAATGTATAAAGTAAGACCAATTATCTGAATAGGTGGTTGGTCTTTTTTGTATGTAAAAATAAATACGTGAGGTGACAAAATGAAAAATCAAAACATGAAAGAAGCAATCAGTCTGTTGACTATGCTTGAAAATGATTTGGAACTGAATAAGGAGGATAGTATACATATTGATACGGTAAGAGTGATAAAACGCATACTAAAAGAAGCCATGTTGGAAATGCCCCGGAGTGAAAACGATTATTCCTGTAAGGAAGAAAGAAATTGCTGCAAAAACTGAAGCTGCGTGTTGTTCAGCATGGAAGTATCAAGAGTATGAACCGGTGTCTTGTCTAATCCAAGTAAATAATCGGTAGTACAGTGATATAGGTTTGCTAATGCCATAAGATTCTCAACGCTAGGGGTGCGTTCACCAGCTTCATAATTTGAAATAATAGACGGAGAAACATTAATGGCAGCGGCAGCCTCTTTTTGGGATATTCTAAGTTTCGTTCTCTGTTCGTGTAATCTATCGCCTAATCCATGAATCATATCTATAACCATGCCTTTCTACAATTCTGCTCTTATTTAGTCAAGTATATGATTTGTAATATGCCTTTAGGTTAAATTAACAATGCTTAGAGCATTGAAAAGTTTGCAGAGAGGATATATAATATTTGTGTACGCAAAAAAGCTGGAAACACATAATTGATGAAAAAATGAATAAATGAAGCAAATTACATAAGATGAAGGAGAAGAAAGATATGAAAAAACGTATTTTAGTATGTTTTGCAGTATTTACACTAACATTAGCAAGCAGTATAACTGCATTTGCAGCCCCGGAAGTCATGCCGGATGGTGGTGTATTTGATGTGGAGTATTATGCACAGAATAACCCGGATGTAGTAGCAGCATTTGGAACGGACAAGGAGTTGCTTTACAGTCACTATGTAAATAATGGAAGAGCAGAGGGAAGATTGGCAGTTGCACCTGAAGCGCAGAATGTAACAACACAAGATGCGCAGGCAGTAGAAGCTAATGAATTTATGGAGGAGGTTTATAGTAAAGTAATCAATGTTTCAACAACCAATCCAATTGAGTTTTATTCATATGCTTTGGCAAATATAGAGAATATAAAAAAGGCGTGCACTTTTGTAGAAGCAAAGGACTGTCCATCTTTGTGTGATGGAATTCCGATGTATACCGTTTACTATTATACATATGTGGCAAAGGATGGCCAAAGACTTAATGTGATAATTAATGTAGGTGATACACATTGGGCAACAGATACAACACCTAGAACTATAATTGAATTTATAATTGATCCTCAGATTGTCGATAGTACGCGACCGGATATTAGCTTGATAACTAATCAGCATAAATACGAACATTATATAAAAATAAATGATTTTAATATAGGAGAAAATTATTACATTAATGGTGATAGATATTGTGAATTTAATTGGGGCTTAAGGCGTTTTAAAGAAGATGCTGTTTTTAATAAGAATTGGGTTCTAGTAAAAGCGAATGAATATGTTGAGTGGTATGGAGTAGTAGCTGGATTAAGGCATAGATTTACTTATACTAGGTAATAACATATATGTTGCTAGTAGGTAAAAGAGAGGAAAATACAAAATGGACGAAAGCAAGTTAAATATTCTGGTTAATGATGAAGGTTGTGGATTAAAAAAAGGAGATTTGTTGTATAAGTATACAGCTTTAGGAGAATTTACGGATGTAGATTCCAGAAAAATGAAAACGAAAAAATTTGCAGAGGAGTATGAAAATAAGGTAGAAAAATTATTGCAAAAAAGAGAAATTTGGTTTTCTAAGTATGAATGTTTAAATGATCCTTATGAAGTAGTAGGAGCATATTATGATTATGGAAGCAAAGAGGGTAAAAGCTATTTGGAAATAAGCAAACTATTTAATAGGAGTATGGTAGAGATTTTATCACTAACAAATTCTTATAATAATTTGCTTATGTGGTCGCATTATGCCAAAAATCATAAAGGCTATTGTATAGAATTTGTAGTAGAAGATGCAAGTAAATTATTTAAAGTTCAATATTTAGATAAAATACCAGAAGGAATAAGCTTGGCATTGCTTCATACAAAGGATATAGAGGAAAAGAAAAAAATTTGTAAATACTTTTTGAATAAGCCTAAAGCATGGGAATATGAAAATGAATATCGTGTGCTTAATATTGATGACTGGGAAGAGCGGAATCAATATCCAAAAGAAAAAGGAGAATCGATAAAATTGGATGCAATCGGTTTAAGAATAAATAGAATTATTTTGGGTGCAAATTGTAATAAAACATTAACTAAGCGCATTGTTGAAGATTGTAACAAACATAATGTACCATGTGTTAGAGCTAAAATATGCAGTGATAGATATGATATAAGAATTGGAAGAAAGCTTAGAAGAGGAATTTAATATAGGGAAACGGAGTACACAGGATGAACGCTAATAAAAAATTAATAGTATTATTAGCCGTTGTTACGGCAGCTTTGACGGGATGTGCTGTGACAGATGAGTATGACCTATATGAGATAACGAATACCGTAAAGACAATATTTTTTGAAGAAGTACTAAATACAAGTCTGTCATATGCAAGAACAGCAAAAAGCTGTGATGCAGAGCTTCCACAAAATCAAAAAGTAGTAGCAAGAGAATATGGGGAATATAGTGTTGTCCATTTTCCAGAAGAATATGCAGGAACAGACTATTGTTTTCCGTATGTGGAAGATATTGCAAATGCGTATCATGTTACAAAGTTTCAAGGAAACGTAGGAGTTCCAATCGAATTTGAATGGATAGGAAGCATAGAGCTTGGAAGAGAGATTCATGAAATAGCAGAATTAAATAATGACAATTATATTGAGCTTGCGGATTCGTCAGATATGGCAAGATTATTTGCTATGTCACAGACCTATGAAAATAATGAGTTTGATTCACCGGCAGAAATAGTATGGAATAGATGTATTGATACAGATGTACTAGTGGTTCGAGATGGATTGTGCGAAATATCAGAGCAGGACGAAGGTTATCATGTACTGTTAGATGTGGAATCGAATACCAGAAAAGGCTATGCAAGTGTTTTTGTAGATACGTCAGCCGATATGATGACACATTTTGTATATACGGAAGCGTTAGAACAGTATGACGATGAGAGAGCAAGGACGTTTATTGATAATCTTCAACTTTCAGATGGTGTAATCACGCAGAAAAAAGACAAGATATGTGTGGAAGCGGGAGACAGAATGGACTTTGTTCCTGCGGAATATTTTGATGCAAATCCATGGGAATTGACACAGTGTTCAGTAGATTTGGGACACAAGGTTTGGCATACCTTTGGAGACTATTCTTGTGTTATATCATTATTCAACCAAACGTATTCTTTGCAGGTGGAAGTAAGAGATACCACGCCGCCGGAGGTTAAGGTGGCAGATATTTCCGGATTTGTCTTGGAAGGTACATTATTAAAACCAAATTTATATGAATATGGATTAATAAAAATAAAGGATTTATCAAAGCCTTATAAAGTGTATTACAAAGAGATAGCAGAAGAGATTACAGTTACGGAGGAGCTATGTGATGCAGAAGGGAATATTAGTATCACAGTATGTGTGGAAGATGCAGCCGGTAATGTGACAGAAAAGCACACAAAGCTGAAATATATGGAAGACAATCTTGAAAATACCTGGATGAAGAAGATAGGGTTTGATGTAGATTTGTTCTGGCAAAATGCTTCGCAGGAATATGTAAGGTATAATATGATAGATTCGGAATATACAAGAGATATAACTTTTGAAGAAGCTATAGAGTGGACAGAAGAATTCTTGCTCTTGGAAAAAGCAAAAGAAGGGATAATGCTTGCAGAATCAGTAAACCTTGATGTTCGCTATGAAAGCGAAGATACCGATAACATGGAGGCGTTTTTTGAAGGTCTTTCCTATGTACCGGAAAATGTTTTACAGGAATATGAACGACGTGGCTGGTATCTAAAGGTTATTGATGATGAAATGGATAATCAGATTACAGGAGGCAATTCGGCTGGTGATACATGGTATGACTATAAAAGGATAAGGTATACAACAGCTTCATATCAAAACGGAGAAACGATTCCTCATGAATTCGGACATTTTGTTGATTATATTCTAGGGCGGAAAAGTGAGACTGCGGAATTTAAGGCATTATACAAGGAAACAAAGAAAAATAGAAATATTAAAAAAACAGAAAAGTATGATAAATGGGATACCTATGATGTGAATGGCATATACAGAGGATATTCGTATGCGAATGAACATGAATTTTTTGCAGATTCCTTTGCACAATACCTGACCAATTCAACGAAGTTCCATATACATTATCCGGAAATCTATGACTATATCGAGAAATGCATTAATGCATTGTAATATTATCAAAAAACACAAAGGAGAAGGAAGAATATGAGAAAGAAAGTATGTGCTTTATTAACAGTTTTTACATTAATATTAGCAAGCAGTATAACTGCGTTTGCGGCACCGGAGGTTATGCCGGATGGTGGTGTATTCGATGCGGAATATTATGCGCAGAATAACCCGGATGTAGTAGCAGCATTTGGAACAGACAAGGAGCTGCTGTACAGTCACTATGTGAATAATGGAAGAGCAGAGGGTAGACTGGCAGTTGCACCTGAAGCGCAGAATGTACCAACACAAGATGCGCAGGCAGAAGCTAATATTGCATTGATGGAAGAAGTTTATAATAAGGTAATTAGTATATCGAAGGAAAATTTGGATGAATTTTACGCATATATGTTAGCAAATTTAGACACTATTAGAAATGCTTGTACCTTTGTGGAATCAAAAGATTGTCCAACATTGTATGATGGTATTCCGGTGTATACCGTTTATTATTATACATATGTAGCAAAGGACGGACAGAGACTTAATATGATTGTTAATGAGCATGACAGGCACTATATGCCAACTGTTTTTTCGAGTGATTCGTCAAAGCCTACCATTACGCTTGAATTTCTTGTTGACCAGGAGATTGTAGATGGTAGTAGACCTAATATTAATTTAGCAGGCTACTTTGATAGATCTGAATATATACAAGAGTATGAACATTATGTTTTATTAGAAAACATAACGAGTTTCAGAAGTGATAAGAACTACTATATAAATAATGGAAGATATTGTCATTTCTTAAAATATCCAACAGCGGAAGGCGGCTGGAGATTTCATATTCAGAAGGATGAAGAGGCACGCTATTTTGGAAGTAATATAAAGGCGAATTCGTATGTTGAGTTTTGGGGCATACATGTTGGTACAGATATGAGCAGAGTAACTCATACGAGATAAGAGGAGAAGGAAGAGAATGAGAGCGAAATTATGTATCTTATTAGCAATATTTACTCTAACATTAGCAAGCAGCATTACCGTATTTGCGGCACCGGAGGTTATGCCGGATGGCGGTATGTTTGATGCGGAATACTATGCACAGAATAATCCGGATGTAGTTGCAGCATTCGGAACGGACAAGGAGTTGTTATACAGTCACTATGTGAATTGTGGAAAAGCAGAGGGAAGATTGGCAGTAGCTCCTGTGGAATTAACGAAAGAAAAAATGGTAACGGGGACAGAAAAAAGAAAACAATTAGATATGGAAATATTTTATGGTGATTATCCAAGCTATGTCTACGATAAGGCAGATTACAGTTTTGAAACAAGAGATGTAAAGAACTATTTTAATGATGCTGACTTGGAAAAATTTAACAATATGGAAGAGTTAATAAATTTTGTTGCAACAATAGAACTATATGATTATGCGGATAAGATATCATTTGCTAACAGTTATTATTATCAGGATTTAAAAAATAAAGCATTAGCAAGTGCATTGTCTAGTGTTGATAGTGATTATTGGCAGTTTCATTATCAAACAAATGAATATTATTTTTCGATGGCAGAAGGGCGAGTGGTTTACCAGATTATGTATCAGACATTAAAACCTTTTTATGGCGAGAATACAACTTCAAATGCATGGTGTGGAAGTCATTCAAAAAATGGTTATTATGGTGGAACAAATATAAGACAGGCTGCGGCAGCAAAAGATGGATGCTGTGTAGGAATAGGAGTTTATCGTTCCAAAGAACAAAAGGAAATGTACTATGATAATTGGAAAAAGACAATAGGTTAACAAGAGAAAAGAGGTTTGGTATGAGAAAAATAACAAACTATATTATTGCATTATTAGTAGTCTTGTGTATGCAAGGAATGGTGGTAAATGCAGAAGAAAGTTCTTATAGTTTTGATTATATTCGGTATGCAGAAGAGAATCAGGATTTAAAACAAGTCTATGGTTACGATAAAGATGCGTTGTATGAGCATTATATGAATGTCGGAAAAAGTGAAGGAAGAATTGCGTATTTTGAAGGCGGTGCTCGATATTTTGACTATATGGCATATTTAGATATGTATCCTGAATTGGAAGTGGTCTATGGTAATGATTACGAAGCACTTTATATTCATTACATGACAATTGGAAAAAATGAAGGAAGAACAGGTAACTTTTATCTTGTTTCTTCTGGAAGTATGTCTAATAAAAAAGTGAAAAGACAAGGTAATATCTTTTATATGGAAGGTCTGCCGGTGGTAACGACAAATGAGCCTATTGAAAGGTATCATTTCTCAAATTCATTAGGTGGTTTTCCGATGGTTGTGGAGCAGTATGATGAAGATGGCTGTTGGATTAATGTTATTTTTGAGATAAACAAGGCAGTCGGCTATGGAACATATTCTCACTATTCAGAAGAAGAGTTTATTAGTGATTGTTTCCATTTATTTACGGATGCTGAGAAAATAGCATACATACAGTATGCACTAACAAATAATGAAACGCTATTATATCCGGCACTTGCCTGGCTAAAAAATACAAACTATTTTTCATTAGAGGAAAAGGTGCAGATAATAGATCAGTGTGGAGTTGTCTCCTTGTCAGAATATTATAATGAATGGGTATGGGAAGTTTATGCATCGAAGCTTCCGAATGGAACAAAAGCAAGTCATGTAATTAATAAACATTTTGAAAGTATAGGAAATAAATTGCAGTCTGTGAAAGGAAGTGATGATAAAACATATATGATTCCTAAAAAGGATATGGAAAGATATAAAACAAATGGAGCAATTAGTAAGCAGATGTATTACGTTTCCTTATTTGGTGGTGCATGGCAGGAGAGAGAATATGAGTGTATTAATCCTGCTAGAATAGATTGTGAGAGATGGTATTTTTTATAGAGATTGGAGAAGAAAGAATATGAGTAAAAAACTATGTATTTCATTGGCTATATTCACCCTAATATTAGCAAGCAGTATGACTGCATTTGCAGCACCGGAGGTTATGCCGGATGGAGGCATGTTTGATGCGGAATACTATGCGCAGAATAACCCGGATGTAGTTGCAGCATTTGGAACGGACAAGGAGTTGCTTTATAGTCATTATGTGAATAATGGAAGAGCAGAGGGAAGATTGGCTGCTGCTCCTGTGGAATTGACAAAAGTAAATCCAGTAACTCTGACAGCTAAGAGAGAACAGTTAAGAGATGAATATTATTCTTGGCCAAAGGATGATAGAAGTATATATTATGATACTGAGTCTGTAGTAAAAGTAAAAGATAAGACAGGACGTTATTTTAACGCAAATGAAATTGACCGTTATTTTAGTGATGTGGTTATTGAGCAATTTAATAATTATGGTGAATTAGTAGCATTTGTAAAATCTGTGGATCTCTACAAATATGCAGAGGAAAATACATGGGCAAATTACTACTATTATCAAGAATTAAAAGCAATAATCACAGATGCTGCGTATGCTCATGTAAATGATGGATATTTCCAATATCATTATTGGACAAAGGAACGTGTAATGGGAAATGTAGAAGCGTGTACTTGTATGGCTAACTTAGGAATAACTTTGGAGCCGTATTATGGTTCTGGTCTATGTTGGATGTCGGCTTCTGGAATGCATATAACAGCATATCGAGGCATTTTCGATTTTGATGCAGATGGATATTGCGTGAGATTAGGAATGTATAAAAACACGGAATTATGTAATAAATATTTTGATAACTGGTATAGTACAGAAGCGTGCAAATCCGGATTAAAGTAGGAGATTGGTCTTATGAGAAAAATAACAAACTATATTATCGTATTATTAGCGGTCCTATGTATTCAAGGAATAGTAGTAAATGCAGAAGAAGAGCTTCCAAGCAGATTTGATTATATCAGATATGCGGAAGAAAATCAGGATTTAAAACAAGTCTATGGTTACGATAAAGATGCCTTATATGAGCACTATATTAATATTGGAAAAGGTGAAGGAAGAATTGCGCATTTTGAAGGTGGAGCAGATTATTTCGATTACAGAGCATATTTAGATATGTATCCGGAGCTGGAAGCGATTTATGGTAGGGATTATAAAGCGCTCTATATCCATTACATAACAATTGGAATGGGTGAAGGAAGAAAGGCGTATTACTATGCTAATATCATGGGCAGTAAGAAGAATAAAACGGTAGTGCGTAATGGAAGTACGTTCACAATAGAGGGATATTCGTTTGAAACAACAAAAGAGCCTTATGAACATCCGAGCAATAAATGGAAATTTAATAATCCGGATGGAGGTTTTCCAATAGTATATGAATACTATAAAGAGACAGAGGATGGATATTACCGTTTAACTGAAATTATACATGAGCTTAATCGAGTATCGGGATATGATGACTCCTTTTATAGTTTTGAAGAATTCATACACGATGGTTTCGATTTATTCACAGATGAAGAAAAGTTAGCATATATATCATATGTCATGAAGAATAATAAGGATATGGTTTTTGCAGCTTTTACATGGCTTGTTTCGACAGATTATTTCACACTAGAGGAAAAGATAAATATTATTAAAGACCATGGCATGTGTACAGTATCAGATTACTATGTAAATTGGATTTGGGATGTTTATTCCTCAAAGCTTCCTAATGGTTCAAAGGTAGATAGTGTAATAACTAAATATTTTAGGAGTGTTGGAAATCCATTACATAGTATTAAGGGAACAGATGGTAATACTTATGCAATTCCTGAAAAAGATGTGGAAAGATATCGTAGTAATGGAGCTATTAAAAAAATAAATCGAACAGTTAACTTTATGGGAGCATATACACAAGAAATGGAATTTGAATATGTTAATCCGGCAAAGATAGATTGTGAGAGATGGTATAGAGGATAAGGATATAGATTCTATAGGAGATGGTTTACTTATGAAAGCAATCAAAAAATATTTTATAATGTTTACGTTTGGATTGTTTATCATGCTCTGCAAAGAGAATGTATTAGCAACAGAGGCAGATGGAATCACATGGATTACAGAACAGGTTTATACCACACCGGTAAATGCACAACCCATGCCGGACGGAAACTGGTTTGACCCTGTATATTATAGCATTGCGAATCCGGATGTAGTAGCAGTGCTGGGAACAGACACGGCTACTTTATACTCTCATTATGTGAATCATGGAGAAGCAGAGGGGCGTTTGGCTTTAGACCCTGCCGGCTATGATTATGTTCATATTATTTGTGATGGAATTGCTCCGAACGAGCTCAATACATTCAATAGAACCATAAGTGAATTTATTATGCGTCCGCATGCATATTGGATTCCTTTTGCGGCTTGGGATGATCCCTGGCATATAACGCCGGCAAAGGCAAGAAAATCAATTACCATGAAAATCACATTAAGCCATACAGAAAAGGAAAAAATTAAAGAATTGTGTGATTTGGGAGGAATTGCGATTAGCTCATGTCTTACAGAAGCCGGAACTACCGAATATAAATATAAGGCGGCAGAAAATTTTGAAATCACTAATTTTGTAACGTTTGAGATGACCGGAGGGTATCTGGGATATTGGATTGTCACATATAGCTTTTCTCCGGAGTTTATCAAAGGACAATCAAAATTGCTAAAATTAAGTGAGGAAGAATGGAATTATTGGGACTCCAATTATATGTAAATGTGCAAAAAGCAACCAAATGCGGTTGCTTTTTCATGTGATAGGAAATTGCTGTTATGTAGTGGTAGTTATACAAGAATTTTGTAAGAAATTCTTGCCAAAGTGCGTACGCTGGCACGCACTATTTTCAATAAGTAGAGAAGGGAGATTTTGTGATGAAAAAGGTTGTACAGATATTCATAGTAATAGAACTGGTATGTCTTTTGGGACTATTTGCATATACACAGAAAGAAGAAAAAACAGAGGTTGCCATTTCGGAAGAAGCACAAATAGAAGAACAGCTCCTTGTTGCAAATGAGGATACAGAACAGGAAGTGCAAACGGAAGAACCAACCACTGTTGCTACCGAAGAATCTGAATTGGAAATAGATGTGGAAGCGGAGAATTGTTATGCCGGAGTAACGCAAAAGTCTCAAGAAGAGGTAGAAGAATATGCCAGACAAGTAAAAGAGCTTTTTCTAAATCATAAGTGGGATAAGATAGCAGAGATGATCTCTTATCCAATAGAGATAAATGGTATCGTGTATAGAACTCCTTCCGAGATAGAACATATACAGTTAGAGCAGAATTATAGTGAAATGTTTATGAGTGCTTTAGGACAGGAAAGCTGCCAGGCGATGTATTGTGATAGTGATGGTATTTGTCTGGGAAGTGGGGAAGTCTGGATAGCAGAAGTGGAACAGAATGGAAGTAAAGAATTAAAAATTGTGTCAATTAATAGATTGATGAAAAGAGAAAAGGAAACGAATCTGCTTGTGAGGGAGAAGTATCAGAAAACAGAATGGACTGCGGCTCGAGAGACGAAGTATATATATGACAATCAAGAGCAATTATGGAAAACGGTACGATATGATGGTGAAGGAAAAGTGACATCCATATATGAAAGTAATTACGATGAGGCTGGAAACTTGTAAAAAAAAGCTACTTATGATAGCGGAGGAAAGATTACACAGTCGCATGAGTGTAATTATGATAAAAAAAGAAATATGATAGAAGAAATTTCCTATAATAGTGAAGGTACAGTAACGAAGACTTATGATAACAAAGGAAGATTGCTGAAAACAGTAACACTTGATTCCGAAGGAAATAGTGTAAATATGGAAGAGAATAGCTACGATAAGGCAGGGAATTTGATAAAAAAGTATTATGAAAGTAAGACGACTAAAAAGACTTTGGAATACAGTTATGATGAAGCAGGAAGGATAATAAAAAGTGGTACTTTCTACAATCCTGCATTTGGATCAGGAGACAATAGGACAGAGTACAAATATAATAAAGCAGGAAATTTGGTGGAAGAGATTAGTACAATCCGCGGTATGAAAGGAAAAATTGAATATTTCTATATGAAAGATTAAGAAAGAGAAAACAGTTACTGGGGAAATGAACGGTAGCTGTTTTTATTATGTTATGTTTGATTGAAAAAGATGAAGTTGAGTGATATGATTATTTTGTAGAAAAAAGTATATTTTCTTTTAATGGTTTGTTATTAAGAGATTTTTAATATATTATTGTAATCGAGGTGAAATAATGCCGTCCACTAAAGATTTTAAAACAATAGAAGAGCAAATCAATATTTTGGATTCTCGAGGATTAAAGTTTAAAAATAGAAAAAAAGCAGCTAAGTTACTTAGCCGGTATAACTATTTTGACCTTGTTAACGGTTTTGAATCTATGCTTTTAAAAAAGAATGTACCTAATAAGGAATATGAGGATGTTTATTTTGAGGATTTTAGAGATTTATATTTTTTTGATATGAAATTGAAAAAATATACATTGGCAAAAATATTTGATATAGAGTCTAGATTAAGAACGTCAATAGCATATAATTTTGCAGAAACATATTGCCAAAAACCGGAGGATACATTAAATTATTTGAATCCGGCATATTACCAAGCACCACCAGTCTCAGATACAAACTTAACCAATAGATTCAATAAATTTGATTTGTTTAGAACAACTCAGTATTGGCCGAATGGAAATGTGAAAACACGTTCATTTCTTGATGATATGAAACGCGAGAAAGAATATATAAGTGAGTATACAGAACCACCATTTTGGGTAACAATAAAGGCTTTGCCTCTAGGAAGTTTATACTACACTTTTGTTTTTTTGGATGACATTGTGAAGGAAAAGGTGCTTAAAGATTTTGGATTGGAGTTAGGAGATGCGGCGGCTTTTGAACAGGCGTTATTTGTAATAAAAGAAATGAGAAATCAATGTGCACATCTTGAACTGATTACTCGATTTAAACTAAGAGGAAAGCACAGTTTAAATAATTTTAATGATATTAGAACAATGGTAGGGTTGGCAAAGGGAAATTTGTTTTATATAGATGTTTTGAAAATATTTAAGATTTTTGGAAAAATATCCGATATAAAAAGAGAGATAGTGTTGTTTTATTTCCAGCTATTTGCAAAAGGACGTAAGAAAATTGCTGTCAAGGCGATATCTAAAATGGGGCGTA
This sequence comes from Lachnospiraceae bacterium, assembly GCA_036310845.1. GTDB lineage: Bacteria > Bacillota > Clostridia > Lachnospirales > Lachnospiraceae > COE1. The sequence continues at coordinate 13,155 of JAXJRB010000084.1, forward strand.
AAAAACTGTCTATATGGGTGAAGTTATAAAAAATTTGTTGGACATATTGCATTTTTTTTTCTATTGTGTATAATAATAGTACGGTAAAGCTAGCGATTAGAGCTAGTAGCCATGCATTTGGCGTGAGAGCATCCACAGAAATGTGGGTGCTTTTATTGTTAGGGCAAGGCCCTGTTCTACATTGTGTAGTTTCTCAACAGAGAAACGGAACTTTGGAGAACAATAAAACCACTTGCTATGCGAGTGGTTAAAATTGCTTTAGCTTACAGTAAAAA
>JAXJRB010000085.1:0-1744 GCA_036310845.1 Lachnospiraceae bacterium
ACTAATCATTTCCATTCATTTTTTGTTTATAAACTATTCATTACAACACATCCGAATTGATACCGAAGGCACTCAAACGCCCTATTTTACTGTATTTTTAACCATCTTTTATAGTTCCATCCATCGTATATCCGCCCAGGCCGCATCAAATGTTAGCGAAATCTTTTTCTCATCAGTTTCCACGCAGTAAATCGGTAACTCTCTATCTCCTACCGTAGAACTGGTTGGAACTGCCTGTTTGATTCCAATCGTGCCTCCCAGTACAAGCAACGCTGCTGCCATCGTTATGATTTTTCCTGTCCATTTTCTCTCTTTGATTTCATATATCAAATTTTCTAATATACGCATAAAACCCCCACCAACGTCTTTGCTTTAATATATTGACTTTGATGGGATTTTATTCTTCCTTATTTCTAATCGCAATGTATATTTTTCATTACTGTTGCGAAATACTTCAACACTATCTATAATAGAATCATAGTTAACATAACTCTATATTTTCACTAAATACCAGGCGTGCTATATTATTCGTCGGTATCTCTACATAAGAATGAAAATATTTTGTTACCATAAATACACTTATACTAGGAGAACTCAAATGTGTAAAATGCGAAAGAAACATATGCTTTTATTTTTATCTCTAACTCTTATCACACTTACAGGCTGTACCAACTCTGCTACCGTAAGCGCAGAAACTTTAAATTCTACCGCTTCCAATCAAGGAACTGCACCAATAGCAGTAGAAATATTTGATCCAAATTCTTCTCCTGAACCATATGCCGCTGAATCTTTAGAGGATGCTCCTACTTCAGAAGTATTTCCTTCTGAGCCTGCTTTTGAGGAGTACGATATTACTCTTATGGCATTAGGAGACAATCTCATACATATGGGCGTTGTTCATACAGGAAAGCAAGCTGACGGAAGTCTAAATTATGATTTTCTTTTTGAAGGAATCTCTGAATTTCTAAACACGGCTGATATAAAAATTATTAATCAGGAAACTCCGCTAGCTGGCAATGAACTTGGTTTTCAAGGTTATCCAAATTTTAACTCTCCTACAGAAATTGGAGATGCTATTGTTGATGCCGGTTTTAATGTCGTTCTTCATGCCTCCAATCACTCTGCGGATCAAGGTATTTCCGGACTTGATAACTGTGTCTCTTTTTGGCGAAGCTATCCTGAAATCCTACTTGCCGGTATCCATGAACCCACTGAAAAACCGGAAATTCCTTTACTTACAATAAAGGACAAGACCTTTGCTATTTTGAATTATACCTATGGTCCAAACTACGGTAGTGCTCCGGAAAATTTAGCAAGCCGTATGAATGTACTTTGCAGTATAGATTCCGCAAGCAGACAAATTGATTTTACTACCCTAAACCCTCAGGTAATCGAAGATATTAAAGAAGCGGAACAGCTTGCTGATATGGTAATCGTTTGTCCTCACTGGGGAACCGAATACACCACCACACCTTCCAGCTACCAGGAAGACTTTGCTAGACAAATGACAGAGGCTGGTGCCGATGTTATCATCGGAACACATCCACATGTTGTACAACCTGTCCGCCTAATTGAGGCAGATAATGGAAATACCGCCATCTGCTATTATTCTCTTGGTAATTATGTCTCCACTCAGAAAAATGGCCAAAGTATGTTAGAGGGCATGGCATGGATAAACTTCCATGTAACAGAAAACGGTATCTCCCTTTCTTTGGAAGATACCGGTATTATTCCTTTAGTCTGC
>JAXJRB010000086.1:0-68510 GCA_036310845.1 Lachnospiraceae bacterium
GCAGACTTCTTTTAATATTATTTGTTTTGTTTTAATAAAACGAATTAGATGTATAATGATTTAAACGCAAATGGCTCTGTATGCAATAAAAAGAGCCTATTTCTAGGCTCTATATAGCAGTTATCGACAACAAAACATATTAGATAAATAGTAATTTAATAGATTATAAAAGGCTATTTATAATTGTACACATAACCTTTCTTAAATAATGACTTTAATATTTATAAATTACGACAAATCAGTTATTGTTATAGTGGCACTTTCAACATATAAATCACAAGCACTACCTGCAGTATTAATCATTCCTGTTTTCTGTTGTAGATTTTCCACATTTCCATTTATTACATCAAATTCAATAGTATTTGTGTTAGCTATATTGACATGTCCCGACATATCTTTTAAACGTATTTTTTGTGTAATTTTTACATGACAGTTAGCACTTAAACTGCTGTTTAATGAACTAACCTCATTTTTCAAAGTTTCTACCGGAACTGATAAAGTGCTTCCTGTAGTATAGTAACCACTCTCAGGAATAGTTATCAACGCATTATCCCCGTTTTCAGTTACTGTTGTTGCTGCTGTTGTTGTTCCACTTTTATCCTTCATCGTACCGGTCTTTTTTTTACCATTAACCCACGCGGTATAATCTTTGAGAATTTTATCTTCTGTAGCGGTACCTGGAGATAATGTATCTCCCAGATTTTGATTTAATGTATCTACAGAAAGAGAAATTTTGCTACTCGTATCAAAATAACCACTAGCCGGAACAGTTACTAAAACGTTCTTTTTCGCTGTATCATTTTGTATACTTGAAGCTGTCTGTGTCGTTCCTACATAGGACTCCATACCACCTTCTATTTTTATTCCTTCTGAACTGGTAAATGTCATACCTTTTAATACACCAGTTTTTGTAGCATCCCCAAAATCCCCGTTTGCGCTCATATCTTCTGGTATATTTTTTATTCCTTCTGCCAATGTTGCAAATTCGAGATTAGCCGGTGTCTTTCCTGTATGATCTTTAATAGCTGATGCAATACTAGTTTTACCTGTAGTCACCATCTTATCAATCGTTTCGAAATCGCGTGCATCAAAAATGACGTCCTGCGCTCCATCTTTTCCTTCAAATTTTATTACACCTTGCGAACTATAATTTACTCCACTGGTTCCCGTTGCTGCCATCCCATTTGCTACTGTAAATACTGAAAGAACCACTGCACATGATAATGCGGTTATAATATTACTTTTTTTCATGATTTTTCTCCTATCTACATACATCTGCCAATTTATTAAAATCAGATGAATCAAAAATTACATCCTGATCTGATGTATCGCCTGCAAAAACAATTTTTCCAACACTTTTTTTTCCCGTAAGACCTGTTGTTGCATTTACGCTTATGGTATATGTCACTGCTATAATTAATGTAAATATAATCATTATGATATTTGTACGTATGGTTTTATACTTATGTTTCATGACTCCGTCTCCTCCTGTTAATCCTTAATAACATTTTCTATCGTTAAGACAGGAACTCCATCCTGCACAGAATATGTAATTTCAGCTTTCATATCCACTTCATCTTCTAACAATTCTATATCCTGTGCATTATTTGCAACACTGCTACTTATGCTTGTTACTGTATTATTTAATGTATTAATTTCTTCTGCCTTTGCTACTATGCTGGCATTTATACTTGCTTCGGCTGCTTTCAGTGCATCGGACTGTTCCTCTGCTGATTCTGTTAATGCTTCCTGCAACATACTTTTTGCCTTTTCCAGCTCCTCTTTTTGCTGTTCATCAGCATTATCTGCTTGTTGAATCGCCTCTTCAATCTTTTGAATCGCCTTATTTACCGCTTCCTCACGTAAATTTTGTTCCACATTTAAGGCTGTTTGTATGGAAACATTTGCCTCTTCCATTGCCTTCTTTATTGCATTTGCTTTTTCAATCGTAGCATAATTATCCTGAATTTCCTGTGTTAGATGTTCTTCTAATTCTATCTGGGAAGCAGTCAGTTCTTCTTTTGCAGTGTTAACAATTGCTTGTAGTTCACCATCTTTTTTATTAAGTTCTTCTTCCAGTCTTTTAATTTCTTCATCCGTCAATGCAGTTGCTTCCGCTATTACCTTTCGAATCTCATCCTCTGATACCTTCGAGTTACCTGCCAATAGAGTTATTGTTGCTTTTAAATCGCTCTGTTCCTTAAAAAGATTCTTAATATCTTCTTTATTCATTCCTAACGTATCTGATAGCTTAGAATATACTTCATCGGTATAACTTCTGTTTTTTGCAATCAATGAATATAAATCATCCGTTGAAATATTTAGATTCTGAGAAAGTTTTTGCATAACAACATCCATGGAATATTGATCCTGCATCATAGTTGTGATTTCTTCTTTTGTCATGGTATTTTTTTGGATTATATTTTCTATTTCATTGGTTGTTACCATATTGTTACTGATAGCTTCTACCGTTTCCATTCTGTTTGATAATGATTCAATCATAGTTGCATACTCAGCCATCTTAGCCTCATTATTAACTGCATTCATCTCGATTACTTTTGATACTACTTGTGCTGCAATTTTATTTATTTCGCTTTCTGGAATGGAATATGTTGTAGTAGAGAGTTCATACATAACTTCATCTAACAGCTGTTGCATATTCTCCTGTGATAATTCCTTCGTATTCATACTCTCAAGACTGGCATCTAATTTCGTAGTAATATTCCTTGTTATTTCTGTGAGTTCTGCTTGATCCATACCTGATCCATATGTCTGGAGATATCTTTCTACAACAGCTTCAGTCGTTTTTGCATTGCTCCACTTATATAGACATATGATACCTGTAATTATTATAACTGTAACAATTCCTACACATATTGGTATATGATACTTTTGATATTTTTCAGAAGGTACATCATAATCATCATATTCTGTTCTTTCTAATCTCATATTTACCTACTTTCTTTTGATTACTGTATTGTTACTGTAGGAACACCATTTTCTTCGGAGTATGTTATAATATATGGTCTATATTCCTGCCACTTATATTTTGTTGCATTATTTGCATCAGACTCATTTGCTGTACTACATGTTCCGAAGTATTTGCTTGTAGGAAGGGGAGTCCTTGAAAAATTCGTACCATTTGCATCATCGGCATATGCTATATAGGAAGATGTTCCATCTTTTCCTGCAGCCCCCTGTGCTCCAGTTGCTCCTTTTTCACCTTGGATACCCTGCGCTCCTTTTTCACCTTTCGCCCCGGTGGCTCCGGTATCACCTTTTTCACCTTTCGCTCCAGTTGCTCCGGTTTTTCCTTGTAATCCATTTTTACCATCTTCGCCTTTATCACCTTTTTCACCTTTCGCTCCTGCTGCTCCGGTTGCTCCTACTATTGTATCTTCCAACTTTTCATTAACCTGGTGCATTATATTTGTAGTAATTTCACCCTGTATCTTTTCTAATTCTGCTGCCGTACCAAGGTTTGCATTTGCATTCCATTTATAGCCTGTTGTTTCCTTTACTTCTTTATTAAGTTCTGTCTGTTTTTCAATCTTTTCTTCATCAATGACAACTTTTGCTCCTGTGCTGGTATTATTGGATGTATTTTTACCTAAGTATGTAAGCTCTGTTAATTCCTCGTTTACATCACCGCTAAGATGTACATCTGAATAAGAATATTTCGAATCTGTTGTTGTTTTTTTAACTGATGTTTTCGCAAAATATGCACTTCCTATTACTAGAAGAGCTACCATGCATATTGTGCATATAATGGAAACCGGTTTGTACCATGATTTATTTTTTATTTTTTTGATATCTAATGATAATTTATTTCTTGCCATATTTTTTACCTCCTAACAGAAAACATTTTACTTCTTATGGTATAGTATACCTTTGTGTGTTTTAAATGTAAACTATTTTTATTCCTTTTATCCTATTTTTACCAATCGCCCAAATCTTCCATATCCTCAAAAAATGAAAAGGTGTCTTGTGCATTTTCTTCATTTTCTCTTTGAACAGTCTCTTGTATGCTGTCTTTTTTTTCATCTTCCTTTTTTTTTGATAATACTTGCTCTGATTTTTTTTCTTCTTCCATAACGTCATCCATTATGAATGATAATGGAACTCCTTTATTTGCATTAATTTTTTTTATATTCTTCACTTCTTTTTCTACTTGTTGAATCATAGATGCCATTTTTTCTTCCTCATGTGAAGGAGAACGTAGAGTCTTTTTTTCTGAAGGATTATCTTTCGCAACATTTGGTCTTGCAACCGAGCTTTCTTTATTATCACTTGCAATCTGTTTTTTGGATTGTTGCCTTTTAGGCTGCTGTATAGGTTGTGACCGCTCTTTTTCTTTTGTGTCTTGTTTAGATTCCTGTTGTTTTACCATCCGCACTTGATGCACGCTTTGCTTATTGTCATTTTGACTATTATCCTTATCGTTTGACTGTGCAATTCCTTCTTTTATACTATCTTTCATATATTGTGATAATTTTTTTGTATTCCAGCCTTTCTTTACTTTGTGTGTAAATAACTTTGTGATTACATTCACTTTCGATTCCTGTTTTTTTAGTTTCAATATTGAATCTGGATCATAGTCACTGTCATCTTCAATTTTTTCATCCTCTTTCAGTTCCATAATATAAGATGGTTCATTGTCATAATCAAAGTTTTCATCTACGATACCATCTTCTATCAGTTTCCAGAATGGATAATGTTGCGCCGGAAGTATATACATACTGTCTGCATGTTTTTCTAGAAATTGCCCATATGGATGGTCTTTCCAATAGAACGTTTTAAGTTTTACCATGTCGCGTTGTGACACATACAGCATAAGCTCATCATCTTTTATCTTTCTAGCTTCTCCAAGTGTCACTACCTGTCTGGTTCCTGAACCTTCTGTTACAGTTTCGAAATTGTGTATTCCTACAACCTCTGATTTACTTCTAGAATAACGACTATTTTTTACCGCTATCGTTTGCTCTCCAGATAAAGTTGACCACCATTGCATCGTGTCTTCATCGTTTGTTTTCAATAAAATATAATAGTCACAGTCATTCTTTACTGTTTTCCATGTATCATTCGGATGCTTTGTTTTTAACTGATTAATATCCTGAATAATGATATAGGTAATAATATTTCGGGAACGTACTGTACTGAGTTTTTTTTCAAAATCAGGTATGGTACCCATGTTCGCATACTCATCTAATACCATATGTACAGCTTTTGGTAACTGTCCGTCTTGTCTCATATCTGCATATCGTACAAGTTCCTGATACAGCAGTGTATAAAATAATGATAATATTGGAGCCATGGAAGAGTCCTGGTCATTAGAACCTACAAAGTATAAACACTTCTTTCTTCCCGGATTCAGTATATCAATGCCACCCTTTGTTTCTGATAGTATCTTTCTAAGCTTTTTTGAGTTAAATAATTTTAATTTGATTCTTAGTCCCTGCAATACCTGCATCTTTGGTTTCGCATCGCCATCTTTCCATATGAGAAAAGGTGCTGTTGCTGGATGTGTTTTTGGTAATGTGGAAAAATCCGCCTCTATTTCTTCTGCCGTTTTATCTACGAGATAGGTAAATAACATTGGTAAGTTTTTTTCCTCTTCCATGTAATCATTGCCTACACTTATTCGGAGAATGATAGCCTGTAAAAGGTTTGATGCTCCCTCTGTCCAGAAATCAAACATGGCATCGCCACCTGTTGTATTGCTTATAATTGCAGAACTCATTACCTGCGCTTTGTCAACATCATCTCTTACATATGCCATGAAGTTACAAGGGTCTGAATTATCAAGAAACATGGGGTTCAAATTTAGGATTCGTACCTCGTATCCCAACATTTTTGCTAACTCTGATAAATATTTGAATAATTCTGATTTCGGATCCGATATAATAGCACTTTCCCCTCGTCTCATTATCTGCATTATCAACGGTATAACAAATGTTGCTGATTTACCTCCACTAGGACCAGCTACCATCAAAACATTTCTGTTCAGTTTCATGAGTGGGTGTTTTTGTCCAACTAATGTATTTCTGTTACGAGGATCACGTCCAAATATTGTTGCTTTATTATTCTCTATTTTTTCCATTACAAATGTTTTCTTCATCTCTTCTTCAGACATAAAGTCATTTGTACCATAAGTACCTTCCGTACTTATGTCATAATTTCGTTCTTCATCACGCTTATAACCAGTATCGAATATTCGTAATATTTTAATGACAATAAGTTGTACAAAGATATCACAAATAAGTGATATGAAAATTCCTCTTTGCAGCCATGCCAGAATAATATTTACTAAATTAATCTTATATCCTGCTCCACTAAGGTTCATAGTACATAAACACAAAAATCCTGTTATTAAAATGCTTATCAGATATGTTATCGCTATTTCAAATGCTAACAATCCTGAATTTTTTTTATATAGCCTGTTAAGAATACTTTTAGCTTCTCCAAATACTGTATCATTTAATTTGTCACGTATTTTTTGCTTAATATTATGAATGATAGTTACCACTCCTTTCACGGTATACTATACCACTTATTAGTATTTTTCGCAATATTATCTGTTTTATCATAAAAACCTCAATTAAATTTTAGGATACCAAGCGGGAATCCTCGGTTATTCAATTACCAAGTAGTTCAAAAAAAAAGGCGACATGCACCGCCTTTTTTACATTTTTTCATATACTGCTCTTAAATTTTTATTTTCTATTCTGTTTTTTCATTTTTTCTGCGATTTCATTGCACCAATCCGTTACTTGCATTGCCACATATTGCTGTGTCACTGTTGCGTTTCCGTACTTTAAAACCAATTTGTTTTTCAATTGTTCTGCAAACTCTGTTGTTACTCGTTCTCTGATATTTGCATAATCACCTTTCCACGTTGTACATCCTGTGCAAACATCGTACTTTAGCTTATTTTTCAAAGCCCTAAATTCTTCTACCGTGCCAATTGCTTGATATTCTATAAGTTTTTCTATAGCTTTATGAACCGCTACTTCATCAAGAGGTTTCGATGGCTCTATTCCTTTATGGCTTCTGTATACACCGATAGCATTTTCAAGCACTTCTTTCCTTAAATTTAAATCAATTTTCTCCATATTATTCCTCGCTTTCAGTTGGTTTTCTATTGTCTAGACCGCAACATGTAGAACAATAACTCTGTTGTCTATGGACACTTCTCTTGCATAGTATTTTCCACGCCCTGGTAAATGGTTAGTTATGAGTAATTCACTCAAAAACTTGGTCGTTTCTTTTCTATTCATTCCATTTTCACTCTCCTAAATGTGTTCAACTTGAACACATTTCTAATTATTGATAAGATACTTTTCTATTTCTTCAAAATTATAGTCAACTAATGTCATCTGATTGAATTGATTTTTCTTTACATATCCTTTTTTTGTTTCTTTCGCTTCCACTGTTACACTTTGATAATTGTTTTCAATAGCAGATATAAGGTATCCGGTAAGATTTCTTATCTCTCCTGATTGTGATTTAACTATCTTATACGCTACCCTTATTCTTTCGATGTCATATCCTGAAGCTGCTGCTATTGCTTTTATATCTCTCAATTTTAGTGGCTCTTTGATTAGATCCATAATCGTATCTAGAACATTATCTTTTTCGTCTTCTGTTAATGTCCTTTTTTCTTTTATGTCCTCCCCTAAATATGTCACATAAAATTGCAATAGATATGTTTTTCCTCCCTTTCCACCTGTGATGCTTTTATATGTAACCTCAATATCCGACATTTCATTTATTTCATTGACTGCGGGTTCTAACACATACTTTCTAAAATCCATCCACGTTGAATACATTTGTTCAGGTGCTATTTCTACAGCCCTGTCAAAATCGGGTGTTTTACAGTTATTGAGAAAACGCTTTACTTTTTCGTTCTCAGGATTTACAACACCCATAATTAGTTTTAATTCAGATAAAGTATATTCCTCTTTGAATGTTTTATCCTTTACCAGCCCGACCTTGGGCATATATGCTTTACTTTTAAGCAGTTCATACAATCTAAAGGCATATACGTTTGTAAATTTTATCATTATCCTAAGATTGAAAGGAGTAAAATTTTTTCTTAGGTTTTTCAGATATTGTTTTATATCCGGATTGTACTTTATGGTAAATATGCCATTCTCATAGGTAGCACGGATTATTACTGCTATATAATCAAATGCTTCTCTGTCCTTATCTTCGATACCAATACTCTTTCCAGTCATATTATTGGCTGCTCTTTTTAGTTGGTCGTAAAAACTACCACTTGATTTCTTGTTTAGGAGTACTTTTATTTCAGATGCCCGAATCTGACTTTTTATAATACCTGTTAGCTCATCTTCTTCTGCATCTAATATTTTACTTAGAGATATTGCCATAATCTGATTCTCAAACAAGGTGCTTTTATACTTTGCACTAATCAGAAAATTGCTTTTTACATAGTCTTTTATTTCATACTTTTCTTGTTCATTTTCTTTTTTCCCCATTCACCCGGCATCCTTTCTTCTTTAGGTAAGGAATTTTAGGGAGTTATCTTGCTTCTCGACTCCATTTTTTTCCTTATGTTAATCTTTTGATTACTTTTATTACCTGTTTTTATGCTTATTTCTTTCTGCTTTTTTCATTCTTGCTTATGCATTATTCTGTTTTTTTATTATTTTCTTGCATCTTTTCACTCTTTATTGCTTTGTTTTATTATTAAACCTTTCATTTTTAATTTTTAAAACTCCCCTATTTTCCTTAGTACTCCTAATTTTTCCCTATCTTACTCCTTTTTTTTCCTTATCTTGCTCCATTTTTTTCCCTTTCTGATTTTTAAATAACTCCTATTTTTTCCTTATCTTACTCCTGATTTTTCCTTATCTTACTCCTAATTTTTCCCCATCTTACTCCTTTTTTTTCCCTATCCATATCCTTTCAACACCTTTATTTACTGTATTTTTACTGTTTCAAATAAATAATAAAATATGTTGTTTATAAATAAAAAATGTTGTTGTATTGATTTTCTGTACTTCTTAAGAAAAATGTGTTCAATTTGAACACATTTTCATCTTTTATTATGATTGTTAATATCCATAAGTTATATGTATAGTATACCACTAATATTAACACTGTCAATTTTTGCATATTTCTTGAAACGTTTTTTCTGCTTTATATCTAAAAAGAGCATCTATCCTTCCTTGGATAAATGCTCTCTGTTTTGTAAAATTTTCAGTGAACCATCATTTTATGATTTTGTCTGTAACAACACGGGAAGTTCCTGCCCGCATTTTCTCTTTACTCTGGTATAGAGGATATTGCTCTTATATATTCCTGTTCTGCTTTCATCATTAGGTATCCTTTCTCCTTTAAATATATTGCAGCAATCTTTCCATTTTCCTCACTATTATTCAATAGATCATAAGTATTCTTATATATTTTTTCATCTTCAAGTACATATACCGTTCCACCTGCATCTGTTTGTTTATAGGTTAGCATTGATATAAATTTGTTAATATTTTTTTCAACTCTTGTTCTATGTTCATGTATATTTTTCGGCTTTATAATATATATGGCTTTATATTGTCTTGTTAATTCTGTCGTTTTTTTATGGATATAATCCTGATTTTGATTATAGATTTTTCTCTTCATATTATCTAAATCGTTTTTTAATCGTTTTCTATTATTACTTCCTGAAGATTTCATTTTTATTTTCTCTTCTAGCTTTATGAGCCTTTCTTCTTTTTCATGACTTTTACTAATTGAAAATATAGCCCCTTCTGAAGTAAAACAACTTTCTCTTACATCAATCACAATCCCAATTGACTCATCTAATCCAATTTCACTATTTTCTTCTTCTTTTTCATATTCATATAAAACAGAACAATAATACTTTCCATTGTCTTCTGTTATTGTCGCAGATTTTAAAGTCCATTCTTTTGGTGCTCTTCGATGTATTTTTCCTGCTACAAGTCCTAATATAGGTAATCGTATGTATTCATCAAACACTTTTATTGTGCCTTTTTGATTATTTGTGGTGTACCTTTTATTGTCTTTCTCTTTTGTTTTAAATTTTGGAAAACCTGTTCTTTTATTCTTGAAATAGTTATTATATGCGTTCTGCAGATTTATTTGTACATTTGTTAATGCTAATGAATCTACTTCTTTTAAAAAAGGGTACATTTCTTTATACATGGCTGGCCTTGTTGTTATATTCTTTCCAGTTATTTTATAGTGTTCTATTTTATCTGTTAACATTTTATTCCAAATAAATCGGCAACTTCCAAATGTTTTTTTTATTATATCTCTTTGTTTTGCATTGGGATATATCCTGTACTTGTATACTCTGTTTTCCATTTTTCTCCTCCCGACTTTGTATAGTATACCACTTATATTTATTTTGTAAAGTACTTATGTTACTTTTTTCTTTTGTCGATAGGATAAAAAACAGTCAGATTTCTCTGACTGTTTATCAATAGTAAAATCCAAGTATTAATAATTCTTTGTTTTCATTATATCTTACGCTTCTGCCTTCCTGCAAGTACATAAATATTTCCTGTTCTTCCACGAGTTTCCTTTTTATCTCATTGTATATAATCTGATTATTACATTTTATTGATACATAGTGACTATTGTTAATGTAGGCTACATCAAATGCTCTCATTATCTTTTCTTCATCATATTCTGTTAATAGAAAACCCTCTCTTTCGTAATAATTGTCGTCTGTATTATTACATTCCGGAATTGCCACCATGTTATTTACTCTATGTGTATACAATATGCTATATGTTGGCACTAGAAAATAGTCATAATTTGTCACTGACGTTTGTAAATTCGTATTACCACTGTTTTTATATGATGAATCTCCCCATGTTGCATCTAAATGATAATACCTACCATTGATTTTTACTATATTCCACATATGCGCTTCCTTATTGGCTGTACCTGTTACTACTGTACACCATATCCCAGCTTTATTCATTACATACTGTATTGCCTTTGCGTATCCTTGACATACGGAGCGTTTTCCTACAAATACTGAACATATATTTTGGTTATGTGATGCCATACTGTCATATTCTGTATTTTTAATTATGTAATCATATATGTATTTTGCTTTTATGTATTCGTCACCAACTGGCATCCCTGCTATACAATTTTTTGTATACGTATCTATTTTTTTACTGTAACGCCCTATTTCTTCTCTTTCCATTATATAGTTTGGTTTAAATTCTATTGCTTGTATTTCATCTTCTACAGTATACTTTGTATATTTATACCCATCTATATAATATATTTCTGGATGATCTATCATTACACAATTAAATACCTTATCTAATTTTTCAGGTTCTTGTGTTGATAATTTTTTTTCAACGTTATAGTTTTGGATGGTTGATAACATCTCTAAATATATTGTCTTTTCTGTATCACTTAACTTGCTATATGCATAGTCCATATCATCTACTATTACTTCTATCAATTCATCCATTTTGCGGTTTTCGGCACTTGACATTTTTTGACTATCTACTTGCAGAGTAGATTTTTCTATTATTTCTTTATTATTTATATTTTGTAACGCAAGGAGCACAGTGACTCCTATTCCGATTCCTATTAACATTCCCTTTAATTCCATCATTTTCACCTCCAATTCTTTCTACTTATATTTTTTCTTAATTGTACTACACATTTCCATTTTTGTCTTGAACTTATTTCTTTTAACAGGTATACTTTACTTGTAACTTATTTTTTTGTTTTTTTCAGTCTGAGTTTTTTTAACTCGTAAAAAAGGCTTCTAGTCACCTTTCGGTTCCTAGAAGCCTTTTTTATTTTACAAAATATCTCATGTAATACTTATCTATATCTACTTTTGACACTTGTACATATTCTCCTGCTAACGTTGCTATAATCGGTAGTTGATGTGTGAAGCAATATATCCTAAATTTATTTTTATCATCCTCTATTTGTGCTCTTCTTATGTAATTTTTTAGCTTTGCCATATCTGGTATACAGAATACTAATTGATGTATTTCTTTTTTCTCATCGTATCCATCACAATCTATATTACTTCTTTCACTTGCTTTTTGGATTTCTTCACTTAGTATACTATCCAGTATTTTTTTTCGCCATCCTCTCTGTGTCATTATTTTCATCATCAATACTCCGTTTCTATCCTCTGGAATTGCATACATTTTATCATATGTATAATCTATATTTATAAGATTCATTTTTCCTGCTCTTTTTTCATTTGTATTATTTATTATTCTTACATATTGATTTGGAGTCTGCGCTATTACTATTGCTTCTTTCTGATTTGTTATACTGTGCTCTTCTTCACTCTTCTTTCTTATCAGATTTGATATTGAAGCAGCTATCTTCATTTCTCCTTTTCTTTTCCATTCTATCATCTCTTTTCCAATATTATACACAGCATAATTTCCTCCTGGACTTACCAGCAAGCCATTTATTCGTGTATTATTCAACTTACTGCTTCTTTCTCCCATTCTCTCTATTACTATTTCTATCTCATTTTCATAGCCTATTATAGATTTTAGCTCTGGACTATTATAGTAACATACATCTTCTGCTTTTATCATTTCATTTTGCAAATTTCTTTTATCCGGTGTTATCTCTACACCACTTGCATACATCATTATTTTTGTGCTACTGTTTCTCATTTCCCTTTTAGCTGCCATATAATCTTCTTCGCCTAGTCTTTTCAGCACTTCCCTTGATGTATTTTCATAATATCTGATGTATTCTAATGGTATATATGGTTCGTATTTCATTTTATTATTTCGTCTGTCTTGTAATCTCAGATTTTTTTCCCCGCCTTTCTTATCTACTGTCAATATTCCTTCTTTCTCCATCTCCTTAATAGCTCTTTGATACAGGCGGGGTTCATTTGCAAGCAAGCGCAGTGCTCTATATGGTATCATTCCGCATATATATATTAACTGTATTATTTCATTTTTATATCCTTTTTTATAATTTGCTTTATTATTCATATTTTCCTCTTCATTCTTCTCAGTCCTTCTCCGTTTTTTCTTTACGTCTCTTTTCTTTTTTAGTCTTGCTTTTTTCTTTCCAGCTGTTAACTCCCTTTACTTCCTATGCGGCTTTCAGCCATAGTGCTTAACGGTAAGGCACTTTATTTTCCTAAACGCTTTTAAACAGTTAGTTTTCAAGATTCAATAAGGTGCATTTCGCTATTTTTTTAAATTTTGCGTTTTTGCACCTTTTTAAACATTTTATTCACATTTTTTTGGGATGCTCTTCATAAATCGAATTGACGGTATTCCTTCCTGATCCTTCCCTTCATGCAATGCTACTATGAAAGGAAACCGTAATTCACATTTTTTGATTTTCCCTACTATTTCTTTATTATCAATTACAAATACATACCAGTTATCTGCTATTTCCTCAAACTGTTTATTTTTTTCAAGTATCATATCCTGCATATTCCGTATAGCAATAAGATTAGTTTCATTTAATGGTATGATTTCAAAAGATTCTTTGTTATCTCTTACAAAATAGATTGTTGCAGGAGCTACTGCTTTCATAGATTCAAATATTTCTTCATTGCTTTTCGCCAATTTTATCATGGTCCATATACATGCGATAGTGTCATGATTTACCCCTTTTGATGAGTTCTTTGCAACTAAGTATTTATCCTGCATCAATTTTATATATTCATTTTTTACCAGCATATTTATCAGTATAGATGTAATATGTGGCGGCGTTGGATTTAGTAATTGATATGCCTGTTCTATGTGTAAACATCCATACTTGGAAATAATAT
Organism: Lachnospiraceae bacterium; assembly: GCA_036310845.1. Taxonomy (GTDB): domain Bacteria; phylum Bacillota; class Clostridia; order Lachnospirales; family Lachnospiraceae; genus COE1. Next base: position 13,790 of record JAXJRB010000086.1, read on the forward strand.
TAAGTATCTTTTGCTGTTCGTTTGTTAGTTTTCCCATAATAACCTCATCTTTCTGCATTCCTTTTTTACCAATTGTTACTTTTTATAATCTTAATTGTCACTTTTCTTATACTCAATTACTACTTTCTATTATCTCATTTGTTACTTTTTATCTGTTAAACATTACTTTTATAGTTTTAAATAATACTTTTGCGTGGTAAAATGTGATATTTGATACATTTCTGAATAAAATATACCGTATCATCAAAATCTATAATTCAGTTTACTGATTCAGTAACCATGATAACATCGTTTGCATGCTATTTTAAATGCATATGTCTTTGTCTGTCTGCAGGTGCAGTGTTTCCGTATGTAAAAGAAGCTCACTTACCGAGTAGTTGATTTCCGTTATAAAGACATTTGTTCTAATGTAGCTATTTCTCTTAGTTTGTTCGGATCTGTTGTAAATTCTATATCTTCCTTATGAGAAGCTATTATATTAATTACCATTTTGTATCTACTTGTTATTAACATAGCTTGCCCCCTTGTAAAAGATGTTATTGTCTTTACGTCTGTTTCTGTCAATCCTAATTCTTTTGCAACAAGACGACATTCTGTTGGCTCAAGATACATGATTAATTTTATAGCAGTTCCTGATAATATAGCTTTTCCATATGGATTACCAACATAGTCATTTATATCCTGAGTTATCGGAACTACTGCTCCGCCATATCCTCTTATGATTTTTACCATATCTTTAACCTGTTCAGCTGCTGGTGGATATTGAATTAAGTTCCATACCTCATCCATGAATATCATATCAAAATACAATCTGTTTTGTTTTACAAGACTATAGATACAATCTACGGTTGCATAAAGAAATGGTGGTAACAATTCTTTTGGCATGGTATTTTTATCTACATCAAAGCATATATATTTATTGGTTAAGTCTACATTGGTTTGCCCATTCATATTTGAACACGAACCATATACATATTTTCTTAGTGATTTGCTTATTCTTGAAAGTTCTGATATTTCCATAAAACGGTCATATATGTCGCTTATAATAGGCATTATTTTTAGGCTACCATCTTCTTCATATATTGAATCATTATCTGATGTGATTCCATAATCGGCATACATCTTGTATAATTCAACTTCAGCAATATCACATTCATCACCAGTCATGGGTTCCTTTAACATGTTTAATTGTATCCATGTTATTAGAAATGCTATTTTCTTGGCCAACAGTGGTTGTTCCATATCTATATTTTCTGTCATGATTTCTTTATCTATATTTTGTTCTGGTACAATGGCGCAGATATTAATTCTATGCTCTGAACCAGGACCTATTTTAATAAATGAACCATCTATTGCATCACATCCTCTTTTATATTCGTGTGCTTTTGTAGGTAATATCATAAATACTCTTGTTCCTGTCAATCTTGCAGCTCTTGCTATTACTTGCGTGCTATATGTTTTACCTGAACCGGTCATTCCCAATATCGCCATATTTGCACTTGAAAAATAATTCGTATTGTACGGATTAATCGCAACAATGGATTTGTTATTGTTTCTTGCATTTTCTCCTAATACAATACCTGTTGGATCAGTTAATTCCATAGATGTGAACATATATAAACTTTCTAACGATGTTGTAGTATAGTTTCTTCTGTTTCTCCTCATTATTTTACGAATTTCCATAGTGTTTTCCATTAATGGTAATGTCATTAAGTAGAATGCTGTCGTATTTGCATATGAATCTTCTACATATCTCTTTTTTCTCTTTAATTGTTTCTCTACCAAATTTTTTAGTTTCCGCAATTCTCTTATAGTTTCCGCTGCGATAGTTAATAAAATATTAACATAATACACGTCATCTCCTTCATCCATTTTTTTTACTATATATTGACTATTCGCAGCCTTATTATATATATTTTTTTGTTTGGTAGGATTGTTCACTTTGTTTCGTCCTGAGATGATGCGTAATCTAGTTGTCTGATCTAATACTTCATATGTAATATCCCTTGGCAACTTCTCAATATATATATCAAGCTCTGTGCCTTCTCCTATAGATGTAAAGAAGTCAAGCCATCCTGGTTCTGCTGCTGAAGGGTGTCCGTTTTCTTTGAGCATAAAATATGTTTTATACATACCATCTTCATACACGTAATCGTTCGAAGTGAAGTATAATCCTTTTGTTGATATAAAATCTACATCTTGAATTACTTTTTCTTTCCCTTTTACCGAATTATTATATAATGCTGCATCTGTGCTAATTCTATCTATTCTTTGATTTAAGCTTTCTTTTCTGCATGTTTTTCTATTCATACAGTAATAGAGTATTTCCGCAGCTTCATAAGACGCTTTTTCGTATCCATAATCGACAACCAGATTACCTGCATCTGCGAATGCCATAATAATGCTCTGTCTAATTGCGTCCATCTCAAATAATATTTCATTTACATCTGTACTATTTCCTTCATATTTATAGATAAGAAAATATCTTTTAGTCAGTGAACTCTTGTCACTTATGGTGTTAATTTTATTTATAATGTCCTGTGCGCAGGCAATTGTTTTCTGCGACATTCCTCTTTGCCAATTTTCCTTCTCACATTTTTCTTTAATATAAGAGATTAGTCTTTCCGGATTACTTTTATCAGTAATACATTTTAGATGTACTTTTGATGGCCCCTCATGAAATAAACTAGCAAAGGAATACACAATATCATTTTTTTCAATAATGGATTTATCTAAAAAGTTTATTGGCAATATTTCAAGTATTTTTACATACATCCCAGATGTGGTAAAGATAACTCCATTGCGTATGCTCTTTATTGGTATTCTATCTTGTGTATATCCTTTTCTATATTTCTTTTCCTTATTATTACTTTTTTTTTCGCTATTTTCATAACGTTTACCTACTACTTTTTTTACTTTTTTATAACTAACTCCTATCATTTTTTCGAAATTGCTAACTGGCAATTCTTTTTTATCATCTTCCTTTTTTACTTCCTGTATAGTTATAGATTTTCTTTGAACATCTGAAGGCTTTATATCATTTTGACTTTGCTCAGTTTTTGCCTTAACATTATTTGTTGTTTCTTTCTTATTTTCTACTTTTACAGTATTTTCCCTTAATAGAGGTTCATTATTCATTTCTTCCGGTTTTTCTTTAATCGAAACTGTTTGTTTCCTTATTTCATGTTCTATAGGTTCTGTTTCAAATTTTTCTTTTGGTTTGATTTTTGGTTTAAATTTAGGCTTTTCTTCGGCCGTATTTACATCTGCTACTTTTAAACCAAATAGTACGGATAGTGGCTGACATTCATCAGTCACCATATTTTTCATCAAGTTTACTGATTGTTGTTCTAATTGCATTGATTGCTTTTTCAAAGTTGGATTCGTTTGCAAATTTTGATTCGTTGTATATATTTCTTTTTCTTTCATCACTTACACTTCCTAACGAATATTTTTTTTTATTTTTTTTATCTACCACAATATCAATGAAAATTTCTGTGATGCTTCTGTTTTTAACACCATGTAACGATAATGCAAAAATTGATGTTCCTATAACGATAAAGGAAATTACTTTGATTTTAATTACAAATGGTGTTAGCCATATAATAAATCCAATAATAGCTATAAATATAAAAGCCTCTATCCATCTGATTATGTCAATTCCTAATACTTTTCCTTTTTGAAAAGCGTTAAATGGTATTTTTCTGTATTTGTTTTCTTCCATAACAACCCTCCTTTAAAAGTATAGTATACCACTTATTAATAATTGTAAAGTAATTAGTGTATTTTTGCACGTATTATCGCATTGTATTTTTGCACTGTTTTCATTTTTTTGAATAAAAAAAGGAGCCTGTATAATACAAGCTCCACATAGTTACAATTCAAATTCTTCTCCTTCCTGATATGCTTTGAACGCTTTTAAAAGTTCTTCGTATGAGTAGGCAGCTTCCAGTTCTTCCATCTCATAGTCAAACTCTTCTTTTAACATGTTATTAAACTCGTTAAATTCTGGTTTTGATTTTGCCTTTTCCCATAATTTCTTTTTCGGATTTCCTTTTACTACCCTCTTATTTGGTTCAACAACAATTTTCTCTTCTTTATCATCTTCTGGTTTTAGAACGGTTATGTCTTTTGTATGAACAATGATATCTAATTTCATTTTTTCATGACGCAAATAAGGTGCATAGCATTTGGAAAATAATTCTGAATAAGGATGCTCTTTTTCTGCCTCTTCCGGTGTGATACCGAATTGATAAATAAACTCTTTTGTAAAGTCATTCCACTTTTCCTCGTCTTTTTTCAGTCGGTTCCATGATGCCATGGCTATCTTTTCTTCATCTTGCGGTAAACGATTTTGAGTTGCTTTCATCACATTAATCACATGTTTTGCATTCTCCACGGAACCTCTCGCAACAGGAATATTCGTCCAGTTTTCTTCAATGCACCTTATTATCATGCCCATATAATTATTTACAAATGTCTGTGCTGAATAATTATCTACATATTCGATTGCAGCTTTTACTTTGTCGATATCTCCATTACTTTTATTCACTAAAATAGTGATATCTTTTTCTGTCAGATTATTATGTCCGACATATTCTTTATAAAGTTCCGGATACAGATATGTAGGGAATTCGGTTTGCTGGTATGAAGTTCCATTTTTTTCATTCCAGTCTTTTCTTATTGTTGACTTTATCGGATTAGATGGATTGTTTTTGTACAAATGAAATATTATGGATATTACCTTTTTGTTCTTTTTCATCCCTTCTTCGTATGTAAATGACATATCTGCTTTTTCATTCAGTTCTGACTGAGCAACATCCAAAACCCATTTTTTAAAATCTGCAAAGTTCACATATTTTTTATCTTTTTTATCTAACTTACTGTACAGCTCGTCCCAATCAATATTTTTACCCATAGTAGCCAGTCTGTTTCTATGTGCTTCATTATCTGAATTTGCGCATCCAATAATAAACTTTAATTCAGATAAATTATATTCCACATCATATTCTCCGCTTTTTCCTGCCTTGTAAAAATCTTTTTTCAGCAACTCATATAAACGAAATGAACTATTGTTTTTAAAATTTTTCATAAGTTCTATTTCAAATGTTGCAAATTTTTCTTCTAATGCCAATATATGACTTTTTAATTCTTTGTTGAATTTTATGGAGAAAACACCATCTTGATAATCAGCGTTAGGAATTATGGAAAAAGCTTTAAAATTTCCTCTCCCATCTTCAACTACCATAGAATGACCTGTTATGGTTTTAGATACTTTTTTTAATGATTTGTAGATATTACTTTTATCGTCTATCATGCTATACAAATCACGAGGATACAATTTTGCTTCAAGTTCACCATTTCTTGTCTCCTCTATTCTGGACAATGCTATTGCCATAATTTGATTTTCTATCAAATTAGACATGTATTTTGCACTTATCATATCATTTGATTTTGCATATGTTGTGATTAGCTCGCCCATTATGTATCCCCTTCCAGTAATATCTCTTAATATAATCTTAGGTATTTTTCTCGTCATTTGCAACGGTATTTTTCTCGCAATACCAATAGGTAAAAATCTTGTTATTTTATCAATTGCGAGTTTTTTACCTATTAATATAAATTAATGGTATTTTCCTCGCAATAATTTTCTATAACAAAAACTAATTTTCGTATTATCCGTGCTAAAATCAAGTATTTATTCAGTGTATGTTATATTTTTCTTGTTTGTATGAATATAATACGTGAATATTAGGCTATTAAATACACCTTTAAAAATAGTATATAATGAAATTATTACGAGAAATATACCATGTTACGACATTTATCTACGAGAATTTTACCTTTGTTTTTATTAAAAGACTGTTTTTGCGAGATTTTTACCTTTCTTATTGTGAGACATTTACCAAATGTGAGAAATTCACCTTTTACTGAGAGAATATTACCTTTATATTATATATCTTTTTGGTATTTTACTCGTCATATAAGGTGTTTTTCTCGTCACATCAAGTAATTTTCTCGTACTGTTATGTATTTTGCTCGTAGAAAAATCGAAGATAATGTTATTTTTTCTGCATTTTTGATTTGATAATATAATATAAACAAAACTTTTTGTTGTTGTTATCATATATATATTACATAATATTATATAACGCGATTTGTTCATATTTATGATAATAAAGAAAAAAATAAGGGCTATGCCCTTATTTTAGAAGTCCCAATCATCTGTAGGTTTTTCTTTAACTGCCTGACGGTATTGCCCTACATTCTTTTTCATATCATCATGTATTAATTTAATAATGTAGTCTTTTTTGGAACCATAAACCTGTGCCGCCAGTTCAAGAAGAGGTTCAACCTGCTTAGGCAAATCTACGCGAAGATTATAAAAATTTTTATAGTAAGCAGGTGTCTGTTTTTCTTTTTTTTGAGATGTTTTTGGTTTTTCAGTTTTTTTTGTTTCTGTGACTTCTTTTTTAATTGTGTTCTGAGGTTCTTTTATTTCCCCCTTTTTTGTAATTAATTCAGGTTTTTCAGTTTTCACGCTCGTTTCTTTTGTATCTACTTCATTACTTAGGTCATATTCTTTTGCAATAGACTCAAATGCATCCAGATCTGGAGCTTTTGGTTTTGATATTGGTCTTGCTGTATTATTTCCGAATGCCATTATAAGATACTCCTTTCATACATTTCACTAACCAGGTTATTCAATGCTACTTTGGCACTAGCTATACCACTACCACTCTTTTTTAATAAAAATAAAGGAATGTTGTTTGAAGTGGCATCCTTAAAAGATGTGGTATGTGGAATCGAGTGTTCTAGTGTTATTTTCCCAAATAGTTCATGATTGGACAAATATTTCTTTAAATCATTGGATATATTTGTTTTTTCAATATTATTCATAATAAGTCCTGTGATTTTTAATGGTGAAGATTTATCTTTTTTCATCATCCACATTCTTACGAATAAATCACTACCTCTTGCACTGTTAACATCAGGATCAGAAATCATAAGTATCTGGTCTGCCAAAGTGAATACGTTTTGATTTACGAGTCCTATACCAGGATTGCAGTCGAAAATTACATAATCATATTGTCTAAAGAAATTTTCATTTTCATTGAAGTATTCAAGAAGTATCTTTTCACGATAGGAACGGGATGATAGATTTTCTTCCGTTAAATAGGACCACATGGTATTAGGAATTAAATCCAGTGTAGGTATTGCTTCTATTGGCGATTTTATAATTAAGTCTGCCGGATCAGGCTGATTATCTTGTGCTTCTAAAATTGTTCTTATAGTTGGAGCTTCTTTGCTATAAATATCATAATTAAAATTGCTAGTAAGATTGCTCTGTGGATCTGCATCTATCATTAATACATTTTTCCCTTCTGCAGCAATTATGCAACCAATATTGAATGATAATGTTGTTTTTCCAACACCTCCTTTTAATGTTGCAAAAGCTATAATTTTAGTATCCTTTAGTTCAGTCATATGTTTACACCCTCCTATAAATTGTTTAGAACAGTTTGTGTATAAATACTTATATTTAGAATTGTTTATATAATATGATAGCATGTTAATTGATGTTTATATTAATACATTTCTAAACATGTTAATACCATTATATTTACAGTATAATTAGGTATTGTATTTTATAATTGCATCTTGTTTAATTCTATTTATTTCTATACTACTTCAATTAGATTATAATATATGTATGTATTATTCTGTTTATAATGCATTTATATTATTATTATATATCATTATGCTCTAATTGTAAATAGGAGGTTCTAATTAATATGTGTTTATTTCTGTTTAACTTGTAATTTGATATGTCTATACTTGTTTATATATATTGGTATTGTAATTAGTTTTGTTTAGATAAGGTTTAGACTTTGTTGATATTTAATTTATTTATGTTTGCGAATATACATATTATTTTTTGTTTAATTTTATTATGTATATTTATAAATAGAGTTAATTGCATATACACACATTCTAATTAGACGGGTTTATAGTTTAATTATGTTTTAATGGTTTGCGTATAGATATAATTGTATAATAATGAAATTTAATTTATTATTTGTTTAGTGTTGTTTATGTCAGTTTGTATTAAATTAGAGTTGTTATTAATTATACATGTTGGTTTAAATATGATTAGATTATGTTTAGAACTAATTATAAGAAATGCAACAAATGCGTAGAAGCCCTCGTATGGAAACTTGAAATAGCAAGGTTATTTCCCTTACGAGTCTGCCATTAAAATGCAGCACAAGCCATTTGCATGCGTTTTAATGGTATTTAAAACTATTAGATGAACAAAATACAAATAAGGATACACTTTTGTCGTGTTTTTTTGTAAATTTTGATAAAATGCAATATAATGTTAAAGTAAATAAATTTAAATGTAATACTTGTAGAAACCTATTTAAGAATAGAAAAGAATTTTAAAATAGCCCCTACTGAATTTCAGCCGGGGCTATCAAGTATTCAAATTATAAAATTTGATATTCAAAAAGTTGACTTTCTATATCATATCTGATTTCAAGATAAGTGTTTTCATTTTCATCTATTTTGCATATAAATCGCGGATATGCTCTTTCATAAATAATGGTTTCAGGCAAGATAGTAAGAGAGTGTACATCTGAATATCCATGCGTATTTAAAAAATTGCTAGTATCTTCACAAATATTTGATAGTGCTTCCAAAGTAAATATTTCATATATCAACTCAGGGTTTGTAAATGATACATAACATCTAGGTTCTTTTACATTGTCGTATGCGTCTGGAATATATTCATCTGTAGTAGGAGAGAGTATATCTAGTGTAATATTTCCTGTTATTATTTCTTCTGATGCAATCAATTTATTACTGGGTCTATACAAATATAGTAAAATGATACAAAGTAATATCGCAAAGAAAATGATGATATAGATTTTTTTGCCCATAGATTTCTCCTTTTTTAAATTCTATTCCTTTTTAATGAAGTGGATTAGTTTACTTGCCATATGTTTGGTATTGGTCAAATATTAAAACGGCTTCGGACATGCTAATAGTGTTTTTAAGTCTGCTGGCTGGTTCACATACATTAAAATATGATTCAGTATCAGAGACATGATACCCATTTAAAACAACCCAATGTCCATATTTACCAGTACCCTTAGCTCCAGATCTTATATGAATAATTATTAAATGCCCTTGTTCTAATTCATTCATCATTTCAGCAAGATTTATCTGATATACTGACTTGTGCTGCTGAAAACCGTAGTGTTTTGCAACACTTCGACGATTTAACAGTCCACCATTTGTAGCTTTTATATATGTATTTAATACATGCGGTGTAACATATTCATCTGAAAAATAATTACAAACCATTGACATAGCGGTAAGGCAACATCCTATTTTAGCTATGGAATCTCCGCTTTCGCCATATGATTCCTGCGACCAAGATTGGCCACTTTGTTTAAATATTTCTACATCCATAAATACAGAATTATTAGAAATAATAGGTTGTTTATTTATGTCTTCAGGATAAATAAGCATGGAATCTGGAGTTAATTGCCCTGTATGTACTTTATAATCAAGTAGTTCACTTCGTTTTGTACATCCCCAATGTTCATTAGGATAATAATTACGAACATGATATTCTTGATAATCAAGGGATTTGTAATTAGTGACAGAAGTAATCATTTTTGAATAGGCATAAGGGTCTATGTCAAAACATTCAAATATATGTTTTAATGAATAACGTCCGACTGTTACTTTCCCGTATACAACAGTATTATAACCTATATTATTTTCATTAGGAATATTCTTTTCAGCGCGTTCTACATCTAATGTATATAAGCTACGAAGAAATTTTTCGTCATCTAAATTAGCAATAAACTCATTATAGTTAAACTCTACATAAGAAATATCATATTTTTGTTGCATGGACATAACAAGTAGTATTTCAGCATAGTTAATATTACAATTGGTTCCTTCTAATACATAAGGAAAAGTATTACTATTATAGGATTCCATAGTTAATTCCATGTCATAATTTTTTTCTATTGCTATCTGTTGAACTTCTTGTGAACATGTTTCGTAATATGCTTTTTCAATAGATGTTTGCAGTTTTTTATTAATTACTTTACAAATATCCTCATAGGTAGGTTCTTCTATGCCTATATCTGCTGCATATTCTACAGGAACTTTTGTTGGATTTTGAGTTTGTTCCCATATAAAAAATATTGGAGCTACTAAATTTTTAGTAATTGTTAATGTATTTATAGCCAAAAAATATACAATAACAAATAATATGGCTATTATTATAGACACTATTTTAGCAGCACCTGTATCTACAGTTCCAGCTGTATTTTTTTGATTACCACCAGTAGGAGTTGCTACACCTACTGTTTCAGCACCTTTATCTGATAAATTTTTTGCTGCTTTATTCGTTGCAACACCAGTTGCTCCACCAGCGGCAGCTCCTATAGCAGTTCCTGCAACAGGAACAACACTTCCTACTGCTGCACCGGTAGCAGTAGCACCGGTGGCAGTTCCAGCACCAGTAGCTATTCCAGTGCCGGCCGTACCGGCTGTTACAGTTCCAGCACTCGCAGTACCACCAGCACCGGTAGTACTTGCGACACCAGAAACACTACTTGCACTAGATGTTCCTGGTGTAATTCCAGAAGGATTAACATTACTACCTGCATTCACAGAATTAGTGCTTGATGATTTAGGAGTATTAGAAGTAGTGTTTGAATTATTGTCAGTAGTTGTTTCAGGTGATGATGTATTGGGATTAGAGTTCTTATTTGCTTGTTTAAGTATATTATTAAGATTATCTGGGATTTGTGAAGATTTTTTAGATTGTTCTTGTTCCTGATCTTCATTTGTATACATGTCTTATCACCTTCTTTCTTATAATTTGTTTCTACTTTAATTCAATCTCTTTAATTAGCGGTGAGATGAAAGTATTTTTGTTAAGAATGAAATTCTTTCACTGTTTCATTTGATTGTTTTTTCTTGTAGGATCGTACTGTGTAACATCCACGATCAGGACCTAGATTAACGATATTCGTTTTAGAATTTGTTGCAATATCTGTTATTTCAGGTCTACTTATTCTTATTGCTCCTACGGTTGAACCATTTTTCCATTCAGCGTATATATTACCTGTATTAGCATCTACTCCATAAGTACCAGGTTCCACAATAGAACCAGTTGGCATATATCTTGAAAATCTTGTATCACTGAAAATTTCTTGTTCAGATATAGAAGGAGAATCACTTGTATTTTCAATGGTAGAAGTAATTCCCATATGATAAGATGCTCCGGTTTCCATGTTAATTGCAGCCATTACGTTATCGGCAGAATCTCTGCTTACTAGTATATTTCCCTCTACAGTGTCATTCGTAACACCTAGATTGCCATACAAGTTGTTGTCGATAGCAACCCCTGTAACAGCACTGGCAGGAGATAGTTGCTCATTATTTAGAGAGGCGTAATTGCAATGAAAACTTTGTCCATTATATACAGCACCATTTGTTGGCGTTATGGCTATATTTCTGCTTACTCCATCTCCAAAATCTAAGTTTCCAATAGAGTTAGGAGTAACACTGGTACTTGCCTTAAATCCTACTACTGATTCTTGTCCATTCTCATTCATAAATTTATACTGACCAGTTATACTTCCATCCATAGGAGAGATCTGAGCTTGTGTTATATTGTTTGCTGAAATGCCAGTTGCTGCCATAAAAGAATCTGCGCCATTTTGCAATAAAGCTCCTTTGATTGCATCTGTCTGGTATGGAATCGGCATATTACTAATAGCTTTAGCGTTGCCTTCTGAAAATGCCTTGGTTGAGTGTGCTTTTAATAAATCACTAGTATTTCCTTTAAGTCCATTATTTTTCGTAAAAGCGGCTAATGAATTTGCCGGTGAGGATGGTTGTAGTTTTGCCATACTTTTCAATGATGTTCCCATGTTTGCAGCTGCATAGTTACCAGTATTTGCGCCTATGGTTTCTAAAGCATTACCAAATGATGTCATACCTCCAGTAGCTCCTCTTACAAGACCACCTAAAAACATAGCTCCTGCAAGTGCAGAATAAAGTAGACTACCACCTGTTTGTGCAACAGAAAGCCCCATAGCTTTTAGATAAGCATCTAATTTTTGAGCACTTTTCAGAAATGCCATGAGAAATAAACAGCCTACGAGTGTTTTTGTTGTACCATTAATGCACATAATAGCAAATAGACTTAGAAAATAACGATTCATGAGTAAGAGAAATAATTGTGAAATATACATGACTATGAAATTTCTATAAATAGCAGAAGTACCTCTGCTTACAAATAATCCAGATGGTACAGGGGATGCAACTAACAATAGCTGTATCATTAAGTATCTCTCCATGATGTCCAATAATGTCTTCACAAATTCTATAATAATCCCTATCATGACAATGATTGAAAGTATTCCAAGTACCATATTATCCATATTTGCCATTGCATCTAATACACTAAATTTTTTCTCTTTAAAATCGTGATGGCTTAACGTTGCAATGACACGTACTATAAGTTCATCGCATATATTATTTAAAATATCTAAGAATGGTTTCATTGCGACAGTAAGTATTAAAGAGATGATAAATCTTATGATTAATTCTTTTGTTTCGTTCTTTTGCTCAATTATAGGTCCCATTTGCAACATGATTATGCAAAAGATAAAGACAAATAGAGATAATATTATTGCTATCCAATAAAAAACATCAAATGTTTCAGCGTTAATCATTGCATTTGTATAATTTCCTTCAGATGTACTTAATCCTATTTGTTCATAAAAATAATCTGAGGTAGCATGAAAGTCATATGTTAACCATGTTAAAATTCCATTTATCAAAAGGTTGAGTTTTTCATGTATATAACTAACCATTCCATCTAATACAGGTTGTGCTACTGCAAAATCTGTTGATTCAAATTGCACTGTCTATTCCTCCTTTTGTGAATAATAAAAAGCCCATTTGATGGGCTTTTTGTTTATTTTTATCCAACACTGCCTGCCCATGATGTGACGGTATCTACCGTATTTTGTATAACATTAGCTGGGCCACCGTTTAAAATGATAAGTATTATATATACTATAATTGAGCCGTATATACCTTTTTTTGCAAATCCTATTATTTTTTCGTTTTTTGAAAATGCATAAAATGCAAGAGATATTGCAAATAATAGCCAGCCTACAGAATTACAGTAGACGGCAGTAATTTCATTTAATAAATTATTGCCGGTGTCAGTCAATGAAACACCAAGATCGGTCTGAGCTTGTGGTAAATCAGCATAGTAAATTCCTTTAGTTGTTAGAAATATAAATGCACTTGTTATATATGCTATGTATTTCTTACTAAAATTTTTTATTTTCTTTTTCATTATCATTCCTCCTTAAAATGCGTGGTGTACTACACTTAGTATAGTACACCACGCATAAATAATCAAGAAAAACAATAATGTGTTCAAGTTGAACACATTATGATTAAATATTAATGCAAATAAAAGAAAACTAGTTGTTATCGATATGTCAGATTATGCAGTTTATAATTATTTATCAAAGTAAAAAAAACACACTCCATGAATTGAGGGGTGTGTTTTTGCATGAAAAATACAGTAGAATAAAATGTGTTCAAGTTGAACACATTTTATTCTACTAGTGACTGAAAGCCAAATGCCATTTGCTTGATAGATATATCATCATCTTCTTCGTCATCATCATCTTCTAGAAAAGTAGTTAAAGTGCTCATGCTTTCATTTTTAGAAGGGTGTTCACTTGGTTTAATACTTTCTAATTGATATGTTGTATTTTCTACTTTTTGTAATACAACTTCATTTTCGAGCTGTACAGTGTTGTTTTTCTGTTCCAGATATATTTTGGTTGCTATAGCTAAAATTTCATCATTAAATGGTAAATACTGGTGTGAGATAGCAGAATTAACACCAATATATTCCAGTACATTTTTTCGAATAATATGGTAAGGACTATCTAGGGTTATATCGTGAGTTTCACAAAAATCATTGACTAACTTTGTAATCAGTTTTGATTGATAATATCTTACTTTTTCAAGCATATCGAAGGCATTTTTTTCTTCCATGTCGTTTAAATTGAAATGGATTATTTTTCTTTTATCTTTCTTCATAATATCACCTTATGCTTATAATAACTCTGATTTTAAAAGTCTAGCATATCCTTTGGCATTGGCTCTTGTGTCAGTAATAAACTGCACGGCATCTTTTTTTATCATAGGATTTTTTAAAAGTGCATTTTTTAGCATGATTGAACCACCGCCTACAAATAAGCATGGATGAGAGTCGAACATTATTTTCTGCTGTCTTAATGCATTTAATACATTATTGGCATGTTTCATGGTCATTTCTTTAATCAAAGCCTGTGCTTCTTCGGAAAGAATAGTGTTTTCATTATTGAGTACAGCTTCAATTGCATCATGATCGACGTTAATATTACAATTAGCAAATATTTTTTCGGTGATATTATCGTACATGGTAATAATACCCATTTCTAATGAAAGTCTATCCTTAGCAGGAACGCCATTTTTGAACTGGGCAACATCAATAGTATATCCACCTATATCAATAACATAATAGGTATTATATTTTTCAGCTATCTTGTTATCCTTAGTGGCGGCTGCGGCTCCTCCTTGCGGATAAACGCGGCATATGGTCATTGTAAAAGAGAACTGATACCCATTGTACTCAAAACGTATACCTTTTCCCATATACTGCGTGTAGTAATTAATAAGATTGTCAATATATGTCTTGTTATAATGGGATACTGGCAAGCCAACTCCTAGCCCTATAGTTGTAATTTTCGATATTGCCTGCTGAATATCGTCATGTGAAGTATATTTTTTCTCGAATTTAAAAAGCATTTCTTTTGCAATGGAAATGAGAGTGAGAACAATACCTCTTTCGTCCGCTGTTTTATCTCTCTGATAAAAAAGTCTTTCTGCAGAAGGAGTATAATAGTTTCCGTTAAACAATAAATAATCGGATGAAATGATAGGTTTTGATGAGTACGGTCCTTCATATCCACTAAGAAATGTCGTATTTTGACTTTTCATAAATGCGTTTCCAAAATCAACTCCGAATATAGTTTCCATAATAATACACTGCGCAGTAATAAATTACATGCTTCTCCTTTCATAATATGAGTATAGTATACCATTTAAAAATATAATATCAAGTAAAAAGTAACAATTTATATAAATTGTTACTTTTACGCGTGACTAGTGTTTGACTTATCTTTTTTGAATTTATATAATTACTAGAAAAAGGAGGTAGTTTATATGTTAGAAGAAGGCATAAAAATAGAAGAAGGCATAAAAAAAGATATAGATATGAATTTGATTGATTTTTATCAGTATAATGAGGAGACTTTTGGGCATAACGATATTGAATATTTTGCAGAAGAAATGAGTGAAGAAGGATTTAGTGGTATTATTGAAGTATATGCTAAAGCGGATGGAAGATATGAGATAAGTTCGGGTCATAGAAGATATTTGGCTGCTAGAGCTAATAAAATGAAATATATACCATGTTTAGTGTATGAAGATACTGATCCGATAACAAAAGCTAAAAGAGCAGTTATGAAAAATATACTAAACAGAGATATGACTCCTCTGGTATGGGCAAGGAGCCTAGATTTTTATGATAAACATGTTTTGGCTGTTGAAAAAGACGAAAATGGAAAGAAAAAATATGAAGGTAGAAGAAGGGATGTTCTCGCGAAAAAATTCAACATGTCACCTTCTACTGTACATAGATACTTGTCTTTGCTTAAACTAATACCTGAATTTTCAAAATATACGGATCAGAAGAATTTTCCTTATTATAATTTTTACTCCATTACTCAATTGGATGAAGATACGCAAAGAGAGCTTTACGGAAGACTTATTAACATGTATCCAGACGGTGATTTCAGCGCTATCACACGCACACATATTGAACAGACTATAAATCAAATGTTGAAACAAAAAGAAAATAAAAGATTACAGGACCTTATAAAACAAGAAGAGAGTGCTGTGAAAACAGAATCTCAATTAGAAAAACAACAAGATGATAGTAAAAAAATAGATGAACAGCAAATTCATTATTCAGTGGAATTAAAACCGATGGATGAATTTTTACAGGAGTCAAATGATGGTTTTGTACAGACGGATTTTGATCAGTATATTATTGATGAGTTTGAATCAAAGGATTCAGTAGAGAGAGTTGATGTTGACATTAAAAATGTACAATTATTACATTATATTTCGAAAATAGAGGAATTTGCAGAACACATAAATATGTTAATAAGTGACGAAAAAATATTGGATAAAAATGAAATAAATACATGCGTTAAATTATTAGAGAATATCATAAATAAACTTAATAAATAAAAACAAGGTTATCCAGATGTCAAAGGCTGACATTGGATAACCTTGTTTTTATTTAGTTATTCAGAAGGATAATCATACTGTTTGATATCCATGAATAAAATTTCAGCAACTGTTTCTTGTGCCTTGATAGACTCGAATAATGAAAGTGTTTTGCCCTGCTGTTTATTGTTCCTCTCTGTCATATATAACATTTCATTAAGATACCAGTAAATATCATATGCGGAACAGGTTCCATTATGTTCTGCAACGATACGTTCCTGACAGTTTCTTAAGGATGCTATATGACCTGTCAATTTAAGAGCGGTATAAATGTTTTTCATACAGTCTGCGGGATGGTTGATTGTTATACTCATCAGTTTTTGCAGATTTGTTATATTCTCGCGGTATTTAGCGAGGAATCGCTGTGACACATCTTTAAATGCACTCATAGCTTTTTTACCACCTTTATGTTCTACGGATAATGACTTACCAAGTATAATAGGTTTTCCTTCATCAAATATAATAGGTGTCAGACGTGCTGCACATTTTCCAACATCAGATGTAGTTAACCGAACCTGAAGACTAATATTTGAAACCAGTTCTCCGTTAGCTGTTAAGACATCGTATACTCTTTTTTCAAGTTCTTCATCTCTCAAATTATAAAGTATTTCGGTTATTTCATGTGATGTATTGGACATTGCAAACTCAAAGCCTGCATACGAATTTTTAAGCTCATACTCTAATATGCCAATCAATTCACTTGTAGGCATTACACTGTAATCTGATTCATCTCCGGATAAGAGAGCAGTACACTTACCATCGCGTATCAGAGCTAAGGTCTTGTCTTTATATAATCCAAGCCCTTCATTAAGGCACAGACATCTTGTAGCAGGAGCCATTTCATTTGCCCTTCTTCTTTCTTTTAATGATGAAATAGAACTGCCACTTACGCCACTTCGTTCTTGTATATGCGTGAATGCTGTGTAACGAAGGGGATACATAACCATTTCATTATTATATGGCAGACAAATAGCAATACGTGTATTTTTCATTGATGTTGTAATATCCTCATCATCAACATCAGCATTGAACCCGTTTATCTTATGGCCTTTTTTTGTAGTAAATAAAAAAGAACCTGGTACAAACAGATTCAACTCATTATGTTCCAAGGGAACAGTCTCTATTTCATTTGTGTATACATTGACCCATCTATCAGTTGTTTCCTGATTTATGAAGTACTCTTTCATCTGAGTATTATCTGCGAAAGATAACACATCGTTATCCTTTAACTTTTGCATATATTTATGCCTCCTTTGTAAATTTTGTTTCGTCCTTAAAATAACTACGTAATACATTGTTTGCAAAAACATCCAATGCTCTTAAGGATAAAAATTCATGATTTTCGAAAAGCTCATCAATTATTTCTGATGATATTCCAAAATCTTCTAATACTTTTTTCTTTTGATTAACATGATCATTAAATGTTTTTTTACGATACATATTATTCTCCTTTCATTGATTTATTTTATTATTTATTTAAACCGCATAAGCGGATTATTTTTTGTATAAAAAAAGCAGCTAAACCCAATGGTTTACCTGCAAATGTGATTTTAAAAATGAAATTTTAGATAGCTTTATTATACCATATTAAATAAAAAAAACAAGGTGTATTTTTTATTATGTCTATAATATAAAAAATACCGGAATTGTCCGGTATTTTTATCTAAATATATGGTAGTACATATAAAGGATAATTTATTATATTCATATTACTTGTATCAGGTAATATATTTTTTTCAACTGTGTAAATTGTTACGGAACATCCGGGATAATATCTTGTTATCTTTTGTTGCGGGACATGACATTTATATCTGATTCCACCTACATCTACAATAATGCAGTTATATTTAGATTTTTTTGTAAAAATAATAGGAGCCTCTGTGGATATACATATTCCTTCTAGTATTATTAATTTATTTGATGTTATGATTTTGTATTCATGTATAATCATAAGTACTAACAATATAACAATTATGTTCGTAGTAATAACAAGATATACTTCTCTACTATATATTATGAAACATTCCATAATAATAATAGATAAAATTGTTAATAGAAATTTTTTAAAAAATTCCTTATATAGTTTATCCGGTATTATAGAAAGCTTGAGTATTATTTTTTTCAGTATTTTCATATTGTAATTAGTCTCCTTTATGCTTTAAATAGTCAATATCAAGTAAAGTATAATTGCTATAATTGCGACTATTACAAATATTACTTTAAGAACTGATTTTTCCCGACCTATTAATACATGGTCAATTTCGTGTGCGATTTTTGGCAAAGTGTCATTATAGTATCCGTCGAAATTTGCGTTATAGCGACCACTATCATCATACATTTTAGAATAGTCAGGTTCTTCTTTAACTTCTTCATCTGTCCATGGTATTTTTTTTCTTTTAGAAGAAGATTGTAGCGTTCCTGTAAAATCATCAGTGATATTTTCTTTATAATCAGTACTAGATAGATCTTCAGAATTTTCTTCATTGGTATCCGTATTTAATGATGGAATATATTCTTCATATTCCTCATCATCTATATTGCTTACGGATATAGTTTTTTCATTTTCCATATCAGGAATCTCTATTTGTTCTTCCATTTCGGTTTCAGTAAGATATGTATTCATCTCTTCGATAGAAATATTTTGCATCCTCTGAACCGGTCTATTAACAGTTATCGGATTAGGAGTATTATTAGTGGAAGAATTTTTAGTTTTTGGATTTGGTGTTCCGCAGAACGGGCATGTTTCCTGATGTATATCAATAAGTCTTCTACAATTTGTACAATTACATTTAGTTTGAGCCATAGCTTAATCCTCCTTTATGGTATAGTATACCATATATTATAACGCACATTTTAGTTTTGTAAATAAAAAAAACCGCTTGTGCGGTTTTTAAATTAGATTTTAGTTACTTTGGGAAGAGTAATCTAAATATGCTCTATATGATATCCCTAATCCTTCATAAGGAAGTGTAAGTCCAACTTTATTAATTAGACATGAATGTGTTTCATTGTGTTTGTACCAACCGTTATATAGTCCTTGCAATCCTTTATCAGATGTTGTTAGTTCTACCCACATTTCACGTTTTGTTTTATGAAGCTTTGCATTATCTAACGGATATTTTCCGTTAATAGATGCAAAATAGTAATATGTTGGTTCATCAATATAGATGCTTTCAATTATAGGACTTGAAATAGATAAAACACCTCCTGCCAATATAATACTTTTTTTTTCTATATTAACAATTCCCCATTGATCAGGATGCGTAAGATTTTTAAATGATACAAAAACAGGTTTTTTATCATAATTTCCTATTTCAGATAGTGGTATAGTTATTTGTTGACGTTCTTTATAATGTTTCTCTATATCAATAGTAATAGGTTCCTGCTCAACAAAAGTGCTTTTGGGATTATCTGTTTTACACTGAAGGTATTCAACACTCACATCATAAATGGTTGCTAAATATTTAAAAAAGGTTATCGAGGGAGTACGCCTTCCTGTTTCCCAACTACTTATAGCAGGTGTAGTAATCGGAGTTTCTCTTTTGCTTATATCAGACAATCTTTCAGCAAGCTCTTTCTGTGTAAGATTGTTTTCAATTCGTAAAGATGTTAAACGTTTTGCTACTTTTATATTTGTATTATGCATTTTAAAATCTCCTTATATATGTTGTATTTAATATAAATATCATTAAATAGTACACTTTACCTATGATGATATACCATTCTATTTTACTCTGTCAATCGTTGTAATAATTTTATAATGGGACAAGAATACTTATAGGCTTATTTGAGTGAAAAATAGAATAAAATTTCTGTATTTACTGAATACTTATGTTGACAGAATTAAATAAAGTGGTATACTATACATAGATATGAAACATTATGTACAGTCACTAGTTTATATAGCGGAGGAATGTAAATATGAACGTAGAGGTACTGAAAAAATTTTCTGAAAAGATTATTATAAAAGTTGAAAATAGAAATCAAGAAAAGGAAATGGTACATAAATGCCGGATTTTAGGACATAAGTTGGTGCTTAGAGATTCTACAGCTTATAATAGTGACAAAAAACCAATATTCCCAATTTATTATGGGTTTTATACTATAGGTGATAAGGTCCAGAGTTGGTGGGACATTGATAATTCATGGATGAAAAAAAATAAAAGCATTATAATATGTTATAAATGCTTTTTGGAAAATATAAAGGAAGAATTGAAAGAAGCAGAGGATTTATATGAAAATAAAAAGAGTAAGTAAATATTTGACTGCAGCAATATTAGCATCGGTATTTATATCGACAGGAAGTATATCAATGGCAGAAGAGTCGATTGTGAAAACAACTGGTTTTGAATTAAAGCAAGATTATGATGCTTGTGCATTTGATATTACAACGGAAATGACGGGTACATTTGATGTGAAGTTGTATTCTAAAGGTAATGAGGATAAGGCATACATAGGAAGAATTGAAGGTGGAAATTCTTGTACTATAAATGTTGAAAATGTTAATAGTGGAGTATGGCAGGTAGAAATTACATATGTATTGGATGATGATCAAAACATAGAGGTAGACGCTGCTACAGTAATAGGCAAAATTAAGATTAATGCCAAAGCAATAGATAAAACTGCTTTTTCTGTTGGTAATGTATCGGTTGCCAGAGATATTGTAGGATTGGATACTTACTTCAAAGACGATGCGGTAGTAGTAGAATGGACAGATACTAGTTGCGGTAACGTAAATGTAGCAATTGTTGATACGAAAACTTCTCAAATTCTTGATAAAGAGACGGTAAAAGGAAATTATTATGAATTTGAATTACCGGAACTTACGGATGAAATTTCGGTTAATGTTGTTCCTTCAACAAGCGCTAATATAACAGGAGCAAATAGTCAGTTTACAATGCCTGTCATTAATAATCCGAATGCAAAAGTTATTTATGAGGATGTAGAATATGTAAATACAGATACTATACCGGTAAATGTTGAATTAGAAAATGCTTATTCTTTACTTTTTTTCAGCAATGGAGCAGAGGTTCAGCAGACAGGAACTTTGACAGCAGGAACTTATACATATGATATTCCGGTAGAAGAGGGTCTTAATAATATTCAGACTTTTGTTATTGATGCTGATCATAATATGCGTTCCACCAGTTATACGGTAACAAGAGATAGTATAAAGCCTGCATTAACTCTTGATATGGAGTATGATGGACTTTCTACTTATGATGATATTGCGGTTATTACGGGTACAATCAAAGATTATGAGACTTTTATGATTAATGAGACAGTACCAGTAGTAGCAGGAGATGGTTCTTTTAAAGCAGAATATATCTTAAAAGATGGAATTAACGAGCTTAATATAAAGGCTACAGATATTGCAGGTAATGAAACGGTATATGTAGCTTCTATTACGAAGCTAATTAAGCAGGAACCTCAGTGGAAAGATTACATTATGCCGGGAATAGGCATCTTTGTAGTTATAATCTTTATGCTTTCATTCATAATCAAGAAAGTAAGACCGTCAAAGGAAGAAACAGACACTGAAAAAAAGGATAAACTGGAGAAAGACAAAAATAAAAATGATGATAAAGCAAAAAAGAAGAAGCATAAGCCGTTAAGCAAAAAACAGAAAGATATACTTGACTGTGTAGGTGTAGGTGTAGCTATCTACTTTGTGTTTTCTTATCTCATTATATGGGGGAATGTTCCAACAGAATCCATGGCACCTACTTTCAATCCGGGAGATTATATTATTTCAAACGGACTTGCATATGTAAATCATGAACCACAGCGAGGAGATGTTATTATCTTCGATAAAGGGAGTGAGAGCTTGGTTAAGCGTGTTATTGGTATTCCCGGAGATGACATCATGTTTATTGATGGTTATATCTATATAAATGGTCAGCTTTGTTATGAAGAATACATCAGTAGTGATGTAGAAACAAATTGTGCGTGGGATTTCTTTGATATTCCTGATGGCTGTTATTTCGTTATGGGAGATAATCGAGAAAATTCTTATGATTCAAGGTATTGGGATAATCCATATGTCAATATTGATGATATTGAAGGTAAAGTTATGGTATCTATTCCTGTTTCACAGTTAATAGATGCAGTAAAATCAATTGTAATGGGAGTATAAAAATAGTGAGTAGTATTAGAAATGTAGCAGAATATCTTGAAAGATTAAGTGTTGTTCAGAGAAATGCAGCTATTGAAGAAGCAGAGGAACAGACATTGATAGAAGCCAGATTGTTTATGAAGGAATTTGGTGAGAATAGTGTGATATTGGAACCTACGTTTATTAGTAAAATGCGTACATGGTATCGACAGCAATTAGAGCAAAGTCATAGTTTGCAGAATACGGAAAATATAATTCAGTTTCCAACTCGATAATTAACAAAAAAAAAGACGGAAAAATCCGTCTTTTTTTTGTTCTTATGAGCAGATATCCTTTACAAGACATCTGTCTTGTAGAGTGGTTGTATCAACTGCAAATTTACCTCGCACGCCAGTTTCTTTGGAAGCACGTTGGCTAAAATGTTTCCACAATACTTGATCCATATTTGGCATAACGGTTGATTCGATTACCATATTATATGTTTTATTTTTTTGATCTATAGCTTTAAAGCACAGATGTCCTCTGTTCCCAAAAGGCTGTAGAACAGTAGTGTTTTCCAGTTCAAAAACAGGATAATTTTTTTCGACAGTGACAGTATTGGATGCTTTTGGTGGTTTAGGTTCCTCTTTTTTCTCTTTAGAGCCTGTTTTTACCTGTGTATTTGCCATCTGCGTATTTGCCAGGCAGCTCTCGTTTTCATTTTGTGTTTCAGATGTATCTTGAGCCTTATGACCTGAGTATGTAGATTTCATATTTTGTAAAGAATATTTACTTGTCATATATTCTTTTTCCAAAAATGACCATCTATACTGCATTACTCTTAAGTCATCATATGACATTCCAACCATTAACTTTAAAATGGGACTTGCACCTTTTACAGGGACAAATGCGCCTTTGTCATTTTGTGTTGCTGGAAATGAATAAGCTGTCATTACTACATCAAATTTTGTACCTGGTGAGATGGTGAAATATCTTGACACAGGTTTTCCGTCATTTGCGGTAGCATTTCCGCCATATGGAGATGTCCATACTTCTTTAGGATATTTATCGCCTTTTGCTTTTTCTTCCATTAATTTTCTATACAGAGAACCATTTGCTATGTCTCTCATTAACAAAGCTCCAAAGTAATCTGCCTTCATATAACAATCAATATAGTTCTTTGAATTTTCGAGGGATACAAAAGAAAAGAGCATTTTATCAATGTCTAAACATTGTTTTACTTTTACAAATGCCTTTGCTCCGTACATTTCACTTAATACATTGTTTTCTTTTTCTGTTGCCATAATATTATTTCCTTCCTTCTATGCGACATCTAAAATTTCTTTTTTGTAGTAAAAATTAAGCTTTTCAGCCATCATTGTTATTCTTTCGTATGCAACCTCTTTATTTACAGCAATCTGCATTGCTGCATCTTCCTGTAAGAGACACACACGTTTCTTTGCCCTGGTTACTCCTGTGTAAAGGAGATTTTTATTTAACATTGCCTTATGTGCGGTGGTGATTCCCATTACCACGGACGGGTATTCGGAACCTTGCGATTTGTTAATACTCATGGAATATGCCAGTGATAATTGTTGCAGTTCCTTTTGCGTGTAAGCAACAGTACAGTCAATATATTCCACATACAATTTTCCATAGCTCATTTTTTTAACAAATCCAACATCACCATTGGCACATTCAGCCCTGTTTACGAGTTGCATAACCGGATCTCCCAGTGTAAATTTTACCTTTAGTCCTGTCTCTGTCTGTGATGTAAAATAAGGTTTATTCCTTATTTCATTAACATGAGATTGTAGTACATTATTTACATAATCACTGCATAAAACTCCTGCTTTACGATAGGGTAGTAGACATGCTACACCTTCTACACCAAATTGTTGATATTCCTTCATAAACATTTCTACAAGTTGATTTAAGCTTTTAAAGTCATCACGTATATTTGGAGTATGGACAATTTCAAAATCGTCACCTTCTGTCATGATCCATTCACTTTCTCTGATGCGTAGGATGTTAGCAAAAAGATTAGAATCATTAGCCTGTCTGAAGGTTTTTGTTAATTCTACTTTTGGTATAACATCTGAGAATATCAGATCTCTAAGCACAGCCCCTGGACCTACGCTAGGAAGCTGATCAATATCTCCTACTAATATAACTTTCTGCCCATTTTTTATAGCTCTGAAAGTATGATAAGCAGTTTCCATATCCAGCATGGAGATTTCGTCAATGATTAGCACATCACCACCAAACATAGCCTTGTTTGTATTGGTGTAGGTAATGCCCAGTTCTTTTTGTACTGTTTTGGCAAAGTTCCCTGCAGATTCCGTAATACGCCTTGCAGCTTTACCCGTAGGAGCTGTAAAACGAATATCAACATCATACTGGATTTTCCGTAAAACATATTTAAGTACTTTTAAAACACTAGTTTTTCCAGTACCAGGTCCTCCAGTGATTACGCAAAAACCGTTACGTACAGCACATATTACAGCAGCTCTTTGCTGCTCATGTAATTTGAGTTTTAATTCATCCTCTCCGGCGTTTATATAAGAATCCAGTAAGGAGTCCGAAATGACCGGAGTTTTATAATTTTTCAAGATACGTATAGCATCAAATGATGCATAAGTTTCCCACATATCATATTGAGGAAGAGAATAGTATACGATATTATCAACTGTAATTGTTCGTATTCCCTCCAATGAAGAAAGAATGTCAGGAGACATTCTTCTTCGAATCATATTTTTTTTCAATTTTGCTTCCCTTATCCAAAGATGACCTTCGGATAAAATAATATCTTCTATAAGTTTTGTTAGTGTCATATCTCGTTTCCTTTTTTGCCTAAAGTAGACTTATGGAGTAGATATTTTTCTATTCAATATTTTCAGCTTAAAGGAAGGATGTTTTGTTTTATCTTCTGTGTCGGGTTCTGCTGGGAGCATATACTTGGCTTTTAAGCCCTTGTCATGCTGTGCAAGTTCCGTACAGGAGA
The DNA here is from genome assembly GCA_036310845.1 of Lachnospiraceae bacterium. Lineage (GTDB taxonomy): Bacteria > Bacillota > Clostridia > Lachnospirales > Lachnospiraceae > COE1. The sequence goes on from JAXJRB010000086.1 coordinate 39,358, forward strand.
AAACTTTACATTCTTCATATAATGCTGGGTAATCTTGTTTAAATCGTTCCTCGTCTAATTTAGCGCGTTTCATTGGGGTTTTTAGTGTGATTCCTGCGACTTGTGTATCGTCTATTCTGAATTGACCATAAGAACTGGTTTTAAAGACAGGATATAATTCGGAATAGATTTTTTCTCTTTTAGCTTCCGCTTCTTTCAAAGCTTGTTCCAGTTGCTGACATTCGTTTTCAATGTCAATAGCTCTCATAACAGTTCCTCTGAATTTTTCAGGCAACTCTACCATTGGTTCTTTTTCTTTGACAGGACCGAAAAGTTCATAGTAATAATTATTGAGTAGTGCTCCGTCATCAAACTCGGTATCTGGCTCAATGAATTGCTCGACATACTCATCAAATTCGGCTACTGCATGAAAAAGTTTTTCTTCTACCGCATAATCTCGGTAAATTCGGACAATGGCAGTACCTTCAAGAGTCTGATCCCATGAACAGCAAATATCACAGTACATTACATTAAGGATTGCCATATAATATACGCACTGCCAGAAGTATCCTTCTGGAACTATACCTTTTTTCCATCCTTCTATTACTTCATAATTCATAGGGGATGTTGTTTTGATTTCCAGAATACCTTGTATGGCTGTACCATTTATTTCTTCCTGAAGGAAACCATCACAATTTGCTAATGCCCAAGGGTAGATAAAATCTGAATTACTCTTATAAGAAGAGGTTTTCAGTCTGCCATCCCGGTACATCTGCATAGAGATAGGATTATCATATTTAGTTCCATCCGGATTTTTTCTTATTGTTCCGTCTGGTTCGATAACTTTTCCTTCTATGAACATTGTGACCTTTTCCTTATTTTTTCTACGTAGCATATGGTATTTCATTGCTGTAGGTGTTTCGTAAAGGTGTCCTAGTTCTTTTGCTGCTACATTTCCATTTCTGGTAAATACAGTCTTTTGACCAATTTTCTGATGAAACAGTTCAAGTCTTGTTTTGAAATGTGATACGCCCATGATAGCAGACATATCGGAACCACCATACGCTCTTTCTAAGTAACAGATATTATCTGGTCTGGGATTTTTCCATCCACTTCCATGTGGTCGCCAATGTGCTGCCCATATTTCGTCCGATACTGCACGGATATCACCGATTGCAATAGGTTGATACGCACTTTGCTTTTTTTGTAGTGTTCCTATTATTCCATTATAGTTTTTTGGATTTTTTACCATAAATTTCTCCTTTCTGAATGGTAGATTTTATTTATTTAAACCGCAAAAGCGGATTGTTTTTGCATGAAAAAAAGCAGATAGAGCTTTCGTTCTATCTGCTAAATGTTATTTTTTGTAAATGAAATTAATATATGTGTATTATACCATATATATGTTATTTTGCAAACTGATAATTCACATTTCTTTGTTTGCATGCATAGTAATCATCTATGCCTTTCAATTTTAATGACCAGAAGGCAGGACGGCATGTGAATCCTTCTTTTTCACAGGCTTCTTTGAGAACATTATAATTACACTTGTTTTCTTCGGTTATTTCTTTGGAGTTTACCAGTGCATATATAATTTGTTTCTTTTCTAGGTCTTTGATTTTAGATAACATCTTATCCAATTCGTCAGCTTCTAGAGTATCTGCAAGAGAAGAAGCAGTAAATACAAAGGTATTCGATACATCCATTTTTTCATGAGTTCCATCTGTTAGAACCATATCTGTGCTCCAATATAATTCTTCTACAATAATTCCAAATTCTTCTATAATTTTTTTCATTTTAACTAATGCTTTGGATACATTAATATTCATTACTTTATCCATATCATAGGCAATAATTATTTTTTCTAAGCCAATTTCTTTTAGAAGAGGTATATTTGTCTTTAATGCTTCTGCTGCGCTGAATACACCTGGAACTGCCATAAGAGGAAGTCCGCTAATCATATGTGTCAGATCCGCCTTCATGGCACCTTCTGTTAGTACTATAATTCCTTTTTTTAGTACAGGTTGGAATGCCTGTTTTTCTTTGTTCCACTCAAAATCAGTAGCAAAGTGTATCTTACTACTTGTTTTACAACCTTCTTTTAGATTGTTACTAGATAACCAGGTATATTTGCTTTCTGATTCACCTGTTTCATCATTAATTAACAAATCTTCATTATTTTTTCGCAACTGTATCCCTGTAATTTGATTATAGAAGTTGCGATACGGAACTAATATGCCCCCTTTTCTACGGCATAAAGTCCATACATTTTTGTTTCTTGTTTTGTAAAAGCCGGGTACACCTTTTAAAGTGCAATTCTGGCCTATTAATTTTTTGGGAATAGTGAAATATTCCTCTGTATATCCATCTTCTTTAGATTTTGGATATGTTACATAGCTCAACGTAGCTATTTCATGACTTGTAAAGCCACGTTCCAAAAGATCTTGTGCATGCCTGTCCGACAATTTAAGATTGGAAAGTAGCATACTATATGTCTGATTTTTGATAACATCATCAGCCTCTTCGCTTTGGGGTAGAGGTGGTTCTGTTTGTGTAACAATTCTTTCTCTTTTTGGAATGTTATCGGAATCGGCACTATATCCTAGTTGCTGCATTATATCTGCATATGCTTCTTTGGTGGAAATATTATGGAGATATGCATGAAATTCTGTTGCTCCGCGTCCAGAAATCCCACAGCAGAAGCAATTGAATTTTTCAGATTCAAGATTTATTCCTAAATCTTTATTAATTTTCTTTTTAGAACAGAATGGACATAATACACGTATGGAAGCTTGGTTTGGTTTGAAATCTATACTGTTTAACTTCAATACTTCACTCATTGTATAAGGTATCATTTTTTTTCTCCTTTCGATTTTTTATTATATTTAAACCGCTGTAGCGGATTGTTTTTGTATAAAAAAAGCAGGCAGAGAAATTCTCTGTCTGCTAAATTTGGTTTTTTGTAAATGAAATTTATATAATTTTATTCTAGCATATAAATAGGAGAGTAGCAACAATTTTTTATTACCTTGCGTTAGGTGTCATAGGTGAGTTTATTTGTGCAAAAAAAAGACGACTTACGCCGTCTTTTTCAAATTCTCCGTAAATTCCTATTAGGATATTTAATCTTCTTTGGATTCTACAATTGTTACTGTTCCCTCAAATATGCCCCATTCAGAAGACTGTTGATATGTATGTGTTTCTGCAATATCATCTTCTGTCATTGGTCTTGTCAGATACCATAGTGAATCATTCTTCCATGTAATTAACTCCAATTTTGTATTTGGCTTATAGTTACAGCCCATACAGGCTATGTTCCAGATTAAGTAGTATCTGATATGCATATTCAGTTTTTTATTTTTAGAACGCTAAGTTGTGATAAGCGTTTTTGTCATTAATCTTACTTGCAACTACTATTAATTCTGCAAATAACATACAGTTTATGTATGCATCTACTTTATTGACATATTCTTCAAATAGACCTATATACTCATAAGCACCAAAACGAGTTGTATCTTTTGTTTTGCTTTTACATATTAGTTCTACAGAATAGTCGGTTTCCTCATAAGAGAAAACGAGTTTGTTATCCATTGTGTTCAATGTATCTATTGCATTTTTAATTCTTTTTATAGCATCAGATTTTTCCATTCGTTCCTCCTTAAAAAAGTTACATTACAGGAGCATTTATAACCCCTGTAATGTAATTACAATTTTTCTTATAAGTCAATACCGTTTTCAATAAATGACGCTTTGATGGCAGGATAATTTCTTGCTATTACTAATAGAGCCTTTTTACCGTCTTCTGAAACATCACCTTTTGTATACATCCAAAGTATATTACCGGGATAGGTATCTGCGGTTTGACCAAGTGTTAATCCTTTATCCTTAGCCCTGCCACATTCAGCAGGCAATTTTTTAGCATCTTCTAATGGAATAGTGTTTTTCAAGGAAACGTCAGTTTGTTCAGATACAATTGGCATTTCCTCGTTCTTTGTACTTTGTTCAGCAACAGTAGTACTAATGGAATCTTCCTCTGGCTCTGACACCATGTTAGTATCTGGTATTTCATTATCTTTTGTAACATCTGCTTTTTCTGGTTCACTGTTTGGTTCTGCATCATCAAATTTTTCTTCTGTTTGATTTTCTATGTCAGTAGTAGCAGCATCATAAGCAACTTGAGGATTGAGTTCATCTTTTTGCTTCATGGTTTTGATTGCTTCCTCCGGATTCTCTTCTGGTTCATAAGAATAGGAATACCAAGAACCAATTCCATACTTTTGCAATGCCTTTGATTCCGCAAGCCCTTTGGCTGCAGATTCGCAGTACATTTTTCTTCCCCATTCATCGTCATTGTATTCAGTTGGAGCAGAAGAATAAGATACAGTAGCCTTTCCGGTAGCTATAGGTTTATCATCTGAATAATTGAGATATAAGAATGCTTCAACAGTTACGGAACTATCAGAATCCTTTCCTGTTGTGCGGTATGTAAAGCAGCTGTCAGGTGCTATTAATTTCATAACCATTTCCTTATATTGTTTTGGCATGAATTTGTAGCTTTTCCCTGTTTCCTTGCCAAATTGTACTTCTTTTGCTTCATCATACAAATCGGTCAAGCGGGAGAATACTTCTTTATCATCATACCTATTAACAGGCTTATCCGGATGTCGGGAATCTATTGCTTTAGCAAGTTCCATAATCATTACTTCATGTAACATATTTAATCGATTTTCATTTATCATATAGTTTCCTCCTGAAAAAAGAAGAGAAGCTACAATGATAGTAACTTCTCTTGAGATTTTTTCTTATTTAATTGTATTTACTGCTCTTGTTAATTGAAAGGCAGTTCTTCATCGATACCATCAGGAATATTCATAAATCCGTCTCCTGCATAAGACTGAGGTGCAGAATTATTATTATTATTTCCTGAATATTCATTGCTATTGGATGTATTATTTCCGTTACTGTTTTTACTTTCAGCAAATTCTTGCTCTTCAACAACAACATCTGTGGTATAAACTTTTACACCATCCTTATTGGTATAACTACCTGTCTGGATACGACCAGTGATAGCAACTTTTGTACCCTTACGAAAATATCTTTCGGCAAATTCTCCAGCCTTGCCAAAAGCAACACAGGAAATAAAATCGGTTTCCTGTTCTCCATCTCTTTTGAATCTTCTGTCTATTGCTAGAGTATACCTTGCGATAGCCATCTGATTCTCGCCCTGTGTATATCTTACCTCTGGATCTCTTGTTAAACGTCCCATTAAAATTGCTTTATTCATAATTATTGTTCCTTTCTGCCATAAGGCGTTAAAATATTTTTATTTATATAAACCGTTAAAAAACGGATTGTTTTTTTATAAAAAAAACAGTTAAAGCAAGTGCTTTAACTGAAATGAAATTTAATAAATAATATTAAGATATGTATATTATACCACATAAGTATAATATTGCAAGTACCAAATTATCCCCTATAGTTAATCAAACTATAGGGGATGTTGGTATATCATCTTATACTTTTATTAAATTTTTGATTGTTTTTACAATTTCCTTTGGGAGTGTGCCTGGTTCGTCTGTCTTAACAAAATGGGCTGCAATTTTTGGGGATAATCCCTGTGTATAGATATTTTCTATACGTTCTTGGTCATCACCGAGTCCAAAGGCTATGTATTTAACATTTTTCTTGGAATATTCCATTAATACGTTCTTAATGTCCTGATATGCGAGTTCTGTACTTCCATATGCTGATGGAAGACCATCTGAGATAATAAACATGATTTTGGTTTCTTCTTTTCTTTGAGAGAGCTTTTCAGAACAGAATCGAAGAGCCATTCCATCACGATTACAGCCACTAGCATGTAAGTCACAGATACGATACTTATCTTTTCCGTCAACGCTTCCATAATCTGCAAGTGAATACATGGTTACTGCACGACTCGAATTATGCGCATATACCATAACTGGGATATTTAGTGCTAATCCGAATTCATATAAGAGTATTGCAGTTTGCCTAGCATAGTCAAGTTTACGATTGGCTGCCATGGAACCGGAAGCATCGATTAAAATAGAAAAAGCCATATTCGGGATATCTTCTGGTAAGTCATTTTTACATAAAACTCTTGAATCAAAACGATATAATGAAGATTGATCCAAATAACGTCCCTGATATAGCCCATTGATTTTTCCACCTTGCTGATGGTCTTTAATTTTATTGCGGATTTCATTAATAGTCTTTTTCACCAGAAATCGAATTTCTTCCATGTCTTTGTCATAAATAGCATATGCATTAGGAGATGGCATATCTCTAACGATAGTTACCTTGACATGTTTGTTGATAGGAGAATAATCAAACTCGGAAACTTCTTTTTGCAGAGTTTCGATTATTTCCTTTTCTAATTCGTTCAAAACTTTATCTTCCGCAATTTTTTCTTCAATAGAATCACATAGACGCATGTCCTGCGGTGATGGAATAGATGCATCAGGTTCTTTTTCCTTCATTAATTCTTCCATTTTTTCTGAGTTATTTCGTGGGTATGACTGAGGTGTTTTTTCCTTAATATTGCTGTCATTAAGAACTGAACCACTTCCGGTATCAATGTCATCATCTATGTCATCTGGAATATTTTCCAATATAGACGAAGGATTGGGGTTATTTTTGGAATTGTCTGCTTCAGAAGTAGAATTTTGTTCTAATGAATTATCTTGTTGCAAAGTTCCATTATCATGCATAGAGGAGTTATTTGCTACTTGTTTGTTTCCTTGATTTGAATTACTTTGCTGATTGGAATTGCTTTGGCCATTTCCATTAGTTGGAGTGGAATTATTATCATCTTCCAATGAATTACTTTGAGAAGAGTCATTGCTTTGTTCAGATGTATCAGTCTGCGATGATTCATTAGTATTTTGCTCAGAATTAGAATTGGATGTGCTAGAAGCGCTTGAAACATTTTGGTTTCCTTGCACTGAATTATTATGGTGGGATGAATTTCCACCTTGTGTTTTAGAAGCATCATTGGCTTTGTTTTGTGATTCATTTTTCATAAATTCATAGAATTTACAAAAAATTTCATTAATAAGCCTTATGCGTATGAATGATTTATCTGCATGAACAGCTTCTCTTATTAAGTCATAATTAGACAGGAGAGTAGCGATAGCAGGAATAGATTTGTCATCTGCATCCATCTTAACCGTTCCATATTTGACCATCGATAGAATAGCATTGAATAGTATGGCTGGTTCTGATAGTCCATTTGATTTTTGGACTTTTACAGATTCAAAATCATCCAGCTGCATTTTTCGTAGATGATACAAGCATTGTCCTTCACCTGGTACGTTTTCTAGAATTTTCGATTCAATAAATCCATCTTCAATGGAATTTTCAAGTCTTTTCCAGATTTTGAACCATTGTGTTAATTCTTCTTCAGACCACAGCATCATATCTGCTAAAAGAGTATCATATTCTTCACATTTAGGTTTTGGAAACAATTCCCTTTTGTTCAAAAATGTTTCTCTTGTAGATTTCAGTAAATGAAAATCTGTAAATAGGAGATGTCCGCATTCATGCAGCACAAGACCTTTTTGAATTACCAGTTTGTTTATTCTTCCGTCTGCACGATGGAAAAAGGAATTGTTGAGATTCAATACCAATCGATACCGGTCCGTAGCGTATGCTATAGGTCCATCATTGTTCCATTCAAGTACAACATGGATAACATTGTTGTAAAGTTTACAAATGGCTTCAGATAAATTCTGCATATATGCATGGCATTGTTTGCTTAAGAAAAATTCTTTATCTGTTACATCTGATTTCTTTTCAAGTACCTTCTGGCGAAAGTCCTTTATCATAGTACCATTCATTATTTAATTTTCCTCCTTTTGATATGTTATATTTTATTTATTTAAACCGCAGTAGCGGGTTATTTTTGCATGAAAAAAAGCAGACAGAACAACAGTCCTATCTGCTAAATGTTTTTTATTAAATGAAATTATTATAGTGATATTTTAGCATAGAAATAGATGAGTAGCAACATGTTTTTGTTACAAACAATGAAAGTGAAATACAAATTATTTGATATACTCCCACGACAATGGACTTATCCACTTACTGAATTTGTAAAGAAAAAAGACGACTTGTGTCGCCTTTTTCAAATTTGTTTACTCAGCATTATTCAGCTTTCCGTAGTAGTAATACTTCGTAAAATCTCTTGTGAATACTTATACAACTTTTTCTGAATAATCTTTTTAGACTTTTCAAAAACTTCTTCATGAGTATGATATTTTGAGTCCAATACTGTTTTGGAACATTCTTTTGTTGGAAAATGCATATATAAAAACATTTTATCTAAGCCTACAAGTTGTCCTCTTAATGATGCTATTCTAAATTCTTCATTTCCTAATGTTAAGAAAAAATCGTATTCACTGTAAGCTATTTTTTCTACACGCATATCTCATCACCTCCTTAATTTATTGCTCAAAATATTTTTCAAGTTCTTGCATTATATCTTTCAGTTTGAAACCTAAGTATGTATCATTTTCTCCATCCTGTTTAATCCATTCTTCAATAGTTCCATAAGCATTGTCATCGAATCCAAATATTATTAAGCCAACCACATCATCTAGCGTCTTAATAAATTCATCTGTTTCAATAATGCACCAACCTTCATGATAATCTGGATTATTCTTTTCTTTCCTTAGTCTTTCTAATTCATTTCTATATTTTGTTTCCCATTCATCATAAATATGTTTTGCTAAATCTTTCATTTTTTTCATTTGTTTTTTTTTCTCCATCCATTTTTAGTTAAAATCGCAAGAAAAGTAGTATTTCTTGCGATTTTAAGATTTTTAAATATTATTTGGTGCTGCAAACTGACAAGTCAAAGATGACATCAATTCTTCAACATATTCCTTTTTCTGCGATACTTTGTTCATAACGGTTTGAATAGCAGTCTGATAGACGATTCCTTCTGAAATAAACCCAGTATCCATTGCTTTAATCATAGCAGCCATTGCCCAATTTTCCAAAGCTCTGTATCCACAAACGCCATCTTCAATCCCTTTTTCCTTTGCTGCTTTAGATAAGTCGTAGATTACTTCTATCATACGGTCTAACATCTTTTCGTCAGGAAAGTTTAAGCGGGAGAGAATACGCTGTTTCATTGACTCTTTTGGTGGATTTTCAATTCTGTACACCAGACTCATTCTGTCCAACACGGACTGATTCAGGTTACAGCATCCTTCATACTCATCATTGGAGGTGAATACGAAAGTGCAATCAGGGTGTTTCTTGATTGTTTCACCAGTAGGTAATGTAATATATGAATTAGCACCAGTTTCTAACAATGCATTAAGACCAACAGCTACACCGGGACGTAATACGCATCCGATTTCCTGTATCTCAAATCCATAACCTAATCTTGCGGCTCTGATTAATCCGGATTCTACATAGGTAAAGCTTTTACCATTTGCTCCGGTTTTGGCAATATGCTTCATTACTCTGTCAATCATCTCTACAATGATTTTTCCTTCATCACAGATACCGGTTGGCTTTTTGCCATATACCTGTTCAAATGCGGATGCAGGATCATTTACGACATCTTCAGTGCTTGGCAATCCTAATTCCATTCGAATAGCATCGAAGGATAAGCTGTCTTCAGAACAATTTGGAAATACCTGACCGATAAAATCAAAGATTTCCGTTCCAGGATTGCAAGTGTGATGTCCTCCTGGCAAGCCTAATCCAGCAAAGATAGCATTAGCACCTTCGGTTTTTCCGGTTCCGGCTGGACCGAGAAGATATACAACACGCATAGGTGATGGGAAAATAGTGGATTTTTTAAAGTAATTACATATTTCTGGTACAAAATCCGGCATAACATATTTGGCCGGCAGATGTGCTTTGAGATTGTTTTCTTCCTCTGTAAAGACACGGGAAGGATTGTATGCATAACTTCCTTCGAAGTTAAGGGATTCATTTGGAATAGCAGTAGTGGTAGTAGTTGGTTCAGCATCTGATCTGAATTTACTTGGTGTTCCACAATAGATTTTCTCAATAGGTGTATCAAGGTCTTCAATTTTAAGTCTTGATACTTTATCAGTGTCCAGTGTTATTCTATCGGTTTCTGAACATGATAATCGCATTTCAATATTGGTAGAGAAGCGATTTAAAAGCATCGAGAAGTCTTCAATGTGGTTATTATAAATCCAGTCTTCAGCATCTACTTCCCATTCAAGAAAATCGCTCATGGTATCGTATATCTGATGGGCTTCTTCTTCTTCAAGGAATAGTGGCATAAGAGCCAATAAAACAAGTTTTTTGCTTTCCCTGTCTAGTTTAAAGCTTTTGACTACATCATTCTCATCCACGATACCAGCTTTTATATATAAGGTTTTATCTTTCTTATATAACAGCTGGATACAAGCAGTTTCATTGTTTTCCTTTAATTCTGCAATATAGCCTTTATTGGTTTTTGCAGTGAAGCCTTTTATTCCATTGAATGTCCCTTTATAAATACGCAGAACATCATAAATAACGTCCTGTGTTCTTGCAGCTTGGCCACGTTTAAATTTTTCTTCATAAAACTTACTTGGCTGATAGCCGGATGGTGCTGCAAAGCTAGTGAAAATTGTTTGCATTTCTGAAAGTTTCCCTTCAAAAGTTACATTGTCAAAGTTAAGTAGTGAAAACATAAATAGTTCCTCCTTGTTTTTATTAATATGATATTTTTTTGTTTTATATTTAAACCGCATAAGCGGATTGTTTTTTTGCATAAAAAATAGCAGATAAATCAAAACGATTTATCTGCTAAATGATATTTTGAAAAAATTGAATTAATATATTTTTATTATAACATTTTTCTTAGAGAAAGCAATAATAATTTCAATTTGAATTCAAAATCTTTAATTATATGCCACTCAGAGTTTCATATCTTAAAACTGAATTTTCCTGTTTCTGTAACGTATCTTTTAGCTTCTTTTCGGTGTCTTCTTTATACGCGCGTTTGATTTCTGTGTAAGCACCGTTAATAATTTCGTTCCAATTTCTGCACAATATTTCCGTTACATTATTGATGTTCATGTCTTTTCCCCAGCTTCTGCGTCTTGCTACTTCAGGGTAATTATCAGCCCACAATCCGTCTGCGTACACAGCGGCATAGGAATGACATTCTTCAACGATTGCTATTTTATACTCTGTTACTCCGACACTCTCATTTACACTGTAAGGTTTTCCATCGAAATAGATTTTGAAATGAGCAATTGGATATTCTCTGTTGTCTTTCTTTTGTTTCTCTACATAATGAGACAAAGATATTCTCTTTGTACTAGGTATGTCATTTGAAACATATTGACTAAGTTCTATCAAATCCTTTTCTATTCTTTTTTTGATTCTTGCAATTTCCATATCAGCCGATGCATTTACTTCTCTTGTAGACATGTTGAGCTTTTCAATAAGCTCATTTGCTTTTTCTCTGTACTTCTGCATAGCTTTAATCTCAATTTGTAATTTTTCCTTTTCGTTCATATCATTTTCCTCCAATCAAGAAAGTTTTTTTTGCTTTTATTTGTTTTTAATAAATCAATTACTTTTTCAAGAGACACTGTGTCTCCAAACACTTCCCATGATTCTTGATAAAATTCTGATTTATTGACTAATTTCCATTAATTGGTGAGTGTAACACCATTCTACTTTTTTCATCATGTATTCAGGATTATCACTGCACAAGATATGGTCTTCTCTTAGATCTGAAGGGTGACACCCTTTTGGCAAACCGTATTTTTTTCGCACTCTATCATTTTTTGTTTTGTTGTGAATGAGGGTATTGTTGTATTGTCCCATCCATGTATTAGGATTCCAATTATTTGAATATACACATAAATAATCGTTTCCAACCTTTACATCATAATATTTCTGAGAATCATTTTCTCCATAGGTCCATTCATATTTTGTTTTACTCATTTTTTATTTTTTCTCCTCGTATAGTCATTGGTAATTATAAGAGCTATCAGAATAAATCCCGATAGCTCTTATTTTTCTCTATGCAATCAAAGGTACCGTTTCAGTCGAATAAAGATATTTATCTTGTTCGTTAAATACTTTTTCGTAGACTTCTTGGCTACCATCAAATGATTTTTTTAAATATAATTTTTTGGGAATATATATAAACCGCGAATGCGGATTGTTTTTGAATATAAAGAAAAAGCAGATATGGGATTCCATATCTGCTAAATTTAGATTTTAAAAATGAAATTATGATAGGTATAGTATATAATAATACAATATGTTTGTATAGTGGAAAATAATATGTCCCTAATCTAATTAGAAACAATTAGATTAGATATAGAGTCTAATAATATTCTGTTTAGATTGCGCAATTACATACTTTTCCGGTCTTGGATCTCAATCATCTTATGTTCTGATAAGCGAGTATCGCCGTGAACACGGCTGTACGCAAGATAACCGTTCATTCGGTCTATCTTTGTAAGGTCTTTACTGCCACAGCATGGACAAATATCCATATCAAGTTCTCTATGACCGCATTGATTACAGAAAGAAAGTGCAAGGTTTACACCTTCGTAAAATCCCATGTCCATTGCACGTCTTACGAGAGTTCTATAAGCAGAAAGATTATAAGAGACAGGGTATTTTACATACTGAATTTTACCACCGTTCGACAATTCCCAGAAACGATATTCCAGATCCTGTTTTTCGGTAGGTGTAATATTTTCTGTTACATGACAGTGGAAACTGTTGCTGACATATTCCCGGTCAGAAACGCCCTTAATAATGCCATATTTATCTCTGAACTGCTTTACCTGCAATCCGCATAGATTTTCAGCGGGAGTTCCATAGATTGCATAAAGACGGCCATCTTCTTCTTTATACTGATTGATTCGGCTATTAATATGTTCTAAAACTTCTAATGCAAATTGTCCATCCTCTACTAAAGACTTACCGTTATATAACATTTGAAGTTCATTCAATGCAGTAATTCCAAAAGATGCAGTAGCACTATCAAGTAAAGGAGCAATCTTATCAGTTGGTTTTAGATTACCGCCTAAAAAGCCACCTTCACAGTAGGCGAGAGGATTGCAGGATGCTTTCATTTCGCCAAGATATGCATAAGTACGAAGATGTATCTTACGGATCATCTGTAAGTAATATTCCAATACTTCATAGAAATTACGGGATTCATCTAATGCTTTTGCTAAAATCATTGGCAGGTTAAGAGAGATAGCACCTATATTGAAACGACCAACGAAAATGGGCTTATCTGTTTCATCGAATTTATGCAATCCACCTTTTTCCCACCACGGAGAAAGAAAAGCTCTACACCCCATCGGTGAGATAACCAGTCCGTACTGCTTGTACATACTCGCCACATAACCTTTTCCAGTAAGACTTAACCAGTCAGGATACATGGTCTGTGAAGAGCACAAAATTCCTTCTTCGAATACATCTTCAAGTTCCTTACCTGGTCCATGAAGGTTTTCATCATACAGAAATACGAGTTTAGGGAAGAGTACAGGAACTTCTTTGCCTTTTCTTCCTTGTCCTTTAGCACGTACCTGAAGAATGGTTTTGGATGCTAATTTGCCCCATTTGTCTTTTGCAAGTCCAAATGTAAGGGTGATAAAAGGATAATCTCCACGACTGCTTGCTACGGTATTGAATTTATATTCCCATCCTTGCATGCCCTGTTTCATTTCCTTTTCTACTTGTTTTGATGCATCCTCGTCAGCTGCCACAGAAGCTATTTCTTCTGTTATGCCAAGTTTGATATACTTTTCATAACATTCATTATAAGTTGCTTGATACGTTTTTTCTGCATATTTTGCAAGTATTTTATCTACTTCCGGTACAGTGAAACCGCCATACTGTTGACTTGCGGCGCTTAATACGATATCTCCGATTACGTCAAATGCTACATCAAGGGATTTAGGTTCATTATACCAGATATTCCCCATTTCAAAGCCACCGGTAAGAACGTTGTCTACATCAAACAGACAACAGTTCATGGTATCTCTTCTTGCTGACATATCATGTACGTATATATAACCGTCTCTGCATGCCTGAATCTCTTCTTCCGTAAGGAAGAATGCCTGGTAAAGTTCTTTGTTGAACTGTCCAAAAATCAGACATCTTTTTGTGGATACCAATGCAGAATCTGCATTGGCATTTTCCTTATCACCACGAAACATAATTTTGTTTGCTTTGGTGATGACATCATCCATCATACGTGAATATGTCTGTTTCCAGTTACGATAATCCATATATGATTTTGCCACAGTAGGAGCAATCGTATTTAGTGCTACTTCTACGTAGGTGTGAATGATTTGAATAGGATATTCATCCTTTGCGGATAAATTAATTTTATCTACTATGAGATTAATGATAGCAGCTTTTTCACCTTCTGAAAGTTCATAACTTACTCTTTCAGCCGATTTGGAAATAGCAGCGATGATTTTTTCGGGTTTCCAGTTTTCATGTGCACCTGATTTTTTTAAGATTGTTATTTTTTTTATTACTTTTTTATACATATTTTTTACCTCCAGTGTTACTGGTCTGTTCATCATACATTAGACAAATTTTACTTTCGGCAATTGTTTTTTGTATGTCTATTGTTTTTTGTATGTCTATCAGTTTTTGATTAGATGAACCACGATATAGTACGTGTCTGTGTTCCTCGATATCCTTTTTTCGGATATCTGCTTCATACCTTCCATCTACAAGAACATCAATATATTTCAGCCAAGGAAGAGTAAAACGATTTTTTTCCTTATCTTCAAGAAAGAATTCGTTCTCTTCAGTAACTAATTTATATCCTGTGTATACCCAGATATCTTTTTCAGGGTATTTTTCTTTGATGGTTTTTGCTAGCTGACCGATTGTTTCCCGGTTAGCAGGATGTAAAGGATCGCCACCTGAGAAGGTGATACCTTGTGTCCATGGTTTTAAGAGCCATTCCCAAACCTCGGCTTCTTCCCATTCAGTAAATGGTAATCCACCTTCCGGGTTCCATGTACAGGGATTCTGACATCCTGGACATTGGTGTTCGCAACCGGCTACCCATAATACAACTCTTAAGCCTTCTCCATTTAACATATCATCATGAGTGATGTTGTGATATCTCATACCAATAACACCTCCTCACTGTCTTTTGTAGGATTATTATCCTCTGTTATATAGAAGAGTAGTGGTGAATTTGCTTCTGCAAAATCATAATCTTTTTCAGCATCAGTTCTTGTATTGTATCCGATAACAGGATAGTCGCAATTATCAGATATGCAACTGAGTCGCCATACGTCTGTTCCAATTCTTACTTTGCCATTCGTAAAAATGATGCCACAAGTTTTGGAACCGGTTCTTTTATGTGTGCAAATATATTTCTCGCAATTATAAAATGGTTTTTGGGTCCTTTTTCTGTGAGAAATCACAGGAGAAAAAGATTCTTCAGTATACTGGTCAACGTAGCGTGCGTTTGTACGCCAATTTTTTTTGTTCATATAAAACTCCTTTCTTTTTTTTGAATATAAAAAACAAGCAGGAAAAACCATAGTGATTTTTCCTGCTAAATTTCAAATATAATAAATTAAATTGTATAAATACATTATATCAGATAGAAAAAAAAATGCAACTTAATTTGCAATAGTATACCACTAATGTTAATATAAAAGAGAATAGAGCAAGATATTTATATGAGGTTTTAAAAATGAATGATTTATTTACAGATTTAACAACAGAAGAATTGGACGAATATGCTAGATTTTATGTTCCTGAAGAATATGAACAATTGGATATATGCAAAGCATTTGTAGAAAGAACGGATTCTCTGCGTGTTCAAATTGAACACATTGCAAAGAGAATTGATTCTATACAAAAAGATTTTAAGGAAAAATTCTTTTCAGATGTTTATGACAAATGTGCGTCTTTATCTAAGGCATTGTCCAAAGCATCTATGGAAGCTGCATGGATTCCTTCAGATTTTGGGTTGTTTGATGAGAAAACCAGAAAAAAAGGAATGATAAGCAAAGAAAAACATGTGATTTTTGATAGAAGAGAAGAGTATATGCATATTATTTTACCGGAGTTGTTACCTCATAGAATGCATTATGATGCTCATACAAAGAAAATGAAGTATTTTTATGATTATGATGAGTGGTATGCTGGGTATATGCCAGCATTTCAAAAAGAATTTGAAAACGGAAAACAAAAGCTTTATTCTGAAAAAGTAGTCATGACATATATACATCATGTTTCTGAAGGAACAGTTAAAGACGTAGATAATATTGAAACAAAGGATATGACGGATATTATTACCTTATTTCTCCTTTTTGATGATTCTAATAAATACGCAAGCCATTACGCTGATATGGTAGAAGATAATAAAAATTTTACAGAAATTTTCATCTGTCCTTTAAAAGATTTTGCATCTGTTCTAAAAGAGATAACGCCTAGATAATAATCTAGGCGTTATCTCTTGGTTCTCACATAATTCATAAGAAGGAAAATGATTATTTCTGTATCATCTGTTGCTCATAGTATGCTAATGTGATATCACGTTTATCAATACCGGTTTCCTCGGCCATCTTGTTGATATCATTATTATAAAGTGTTAACAGTGTTACCATTGCATTAATATATAATTCTGTGGCAAGTTCCTTGTTTTCCTTTACAAGCTTATCAATAACCATATGCATATGCTGTTTCATTTCGTGATCAGTGCTGATACGGTATATATAACTTGTTTCTGCAATTTTACTGCTTCTATTATTTGGTACAGGGAGAGTAGCAGTAGCAGGCGCGTTTTTTTTCTTTTCTTTCGGTTGTTGTTCCTGGGTAACAGGAATATCAACTTCATCATCCATCTCAACCACTTCACCTACAAGGCTCTGCACATATTCCGGTTTATCATACTTTTCAGGGATATAAGGAATGTCGGATTTTTCAGGCTCTGATTCCTCTATTTCTTCTAAAGGTTCTAATAGTTCATACTCATCGTCATCAGCCATTTCTTCTTCGATCTTATGTACCAATTCTTTATAGTCATCGTTCTCATTGTTTCCGCCGTTTCCAGTATTTTGAACAGGCTGTGAATGCTGGTTATTTACTGGCATAATAGTGGTGTTAAACTCTAGACCTTGAAGGACTTCGCAATTTGAAATAGCTTCGATGATAAGTGCAGCCAGTTCATCCGCTTCAATTTCGTTTGTAAATCTATCTTTACCGTTATATTGTGTTTTTCCTGCGTACTTGATGTACAGATTGTAGTTTTTTCCACGTTTTGCGATTCCAACCTCAGCATCGGAGCATATAGAAATACAAATATCTCTATGATTTTTAACAAAAGCACCTTTCATAAGATAAGTTGCTATATATAATCCTTGTTCAAAAGTAATTTCCATTATAATGTAAACCTCCTTTTATTTTCTCCTAGGTATAGTATACCACTTAAAAGAAAGATGTCAAGGAGCATTCATTCTTTAATACTATAGTTCGAACATATGGTTGTTTGAAAATTTTATATGCAAAAATCCATTAATTAAAAATTCTTCCATAGTTATGTTGAACGGATAAAAATCCAGAATATTTATAAGAAAAGGAGATTTTTTATGAAAATCAGAAAAATTCGCTGTTGGCAATGTAACAGCCTTTTAACAAAAAATGGAGAATGTACAAATATAGGATGTATGCCAAGTTCAAACTGGAGATATGAAATCAATTATGACATGGCTCCTGAAAATCTCAAACAATATCTTTTGAAGAAGAATTATAACAAAGCGGAAGCAGAAGAGGTAAAACAGGAATTGCTTTTTCAGTTGAGTTCTTGCAAAAGAGAAGAACAAATATTAAAAGCCCTTAATGGATTTTGTAGAAAATATAATATACCTTTCATTGCATTTGCTCATTACAGTTATAGAAGAAAGAGAAAATATTATTAATTTTGCAAAAGCTCACAAAAAAATGAGTAGGAAGCGACCGCTGTCTCAACGTGCAGAGCAGTTGACTAATTATAAAAATCCCTCGATTGAACTATAATCGAGGGATTTTTTGTAAAATTAAATAGATTTTGTTTTTTCTAATTTTAAATAACTAGTTCTGTTATTATTGATGTTAGATTTAACTACGTTTTTAATATTTTCTTTGCGCATTCCTTTTTGCTTTTCATATGCCTCTATAGTTAATAATGAATTGCATTTTGAAGTAGATATCATGTCAAAAGAAGGCTTACAGAGACATTTTTTCTTTTTCACATCTTCATCTGATAAATATATTTGATGTGATGTGCAATAGTATACGGGGTTAATGCATGGTTGGTTATTTAATCCTATGTATGTTTTTGTTTTATTCATAAATCTTGATCCTTTACTTTCTATACTAAAGTGCTATAAATAGCAAGTTTGTCTGCTTAAGCACATCTTATAATAATGTACTTTTTCACATTATACAGCAAAATATTAATATGTAAAGTCCGTGAGAGTATGATATACATTTATAGAGCGGTGGTCATCCTGGCAATTATTAGAGAAAATGGATATAAAAGCAGAAGGTATTATGTAAAAAAACAGAGGAGTTTGCCAACTTAAACAATTGGTAACTCCTCTGTTTTACGCGAAAGTTATTTTTTAAAAAAATAAAATTCATTTTCTGCTCGTTAACAAAAAATTTTTTACTTATCGAATCAATTTTTTTTACTTATATAGCTGCTAAAAACTTACCATATATACAATTGCTAATATTCTCGAAGTTGCCTGTTATACTCAGGATTATATTTTGCATAGTGCTTTGCCGTGGTCTGAGGTGATTCGTGGCCAAGAGCATGTTGAACAAGATATAAATCTCGGTACTTCTGATATAGTGCTGTGCCGAATGTTTTTCTTAAAGTATGAGGCGTTACTTTGATACCAGGAGGAAGTACAGCTTTTGCATAGTTTTTTACGATATACTGAACCATACGTTCACTGATACGGTCATGTTTTAAAGAAACAAAGAGAGGACCATTGGGAATTTCATTCGTACTGATGAATTCCTTATCAATACCAAGTAGTTCATTACGTTCTATATCCAGATAATCTGTGATAGCGAATAGTGTATCATTATTAAAATATACGAATTCCTGCTTGCCACCTTTTCTTGTAACTAAGACACGTTGCTCTGATAAATCAAGGTCATAATCATCTATATTAACTAATTCTGATACACGTATGCCGGTATTTAGAAATAGGGTTAATATGGCCATATCTCTGTATTTCGTTTTATCATGGTATTTTTTTTGTCGCTCTGTTTTGCGATTACCGGATTCAGCTTGTTCGAGTAATTTCTCTTGTTCTTTTTCTGTAAGAGCAATAATTTCTTTCTCTTTTACGGATGGTAATTCAACTAGCTCCGTAGGATTGGAATTTAGTTTGCCAACCATGCGAAAATATTTGCAAAAGGTTTTTAGACAAGCCAGCTTGCGTTTTTTTCCTGCTGCCGAGTTCGTATATATTTTTCCTTCAAATTCGTATTCTTCCAAGTAGGCGAGATAAGCGTTGATGTCTGTGTTTTTCAGTGTGTCGAAGATTTTTAAGGGAATGTCCTTAATTGTAGCAAAAGAACCTAAATCTTTGCGTGTTAAGATATATTCAAAAAAAACTTTCAAATCTCCGGCGTATGCGATTCTGGTCCGTATCTGCTTTGAGTCAGCTTTAGCATGGAAAAATTCCATACAGTAGTCTGGGAGCATATTGCAGAGATGAATTAAAGTGTCATGGTAAGACATAGTATCACCTTCATTCTTTTATTATTTTACAGATTAAACATTTCTGAAAACTCAAGAAAATCTAAAGAAATAAATCCTCCATTAAAAAGGTCATCGTACATATCTGCAATTTCATCGCAAATGATTCCCTTTTGTTTCATTTGTTTACTTATTGGTTCATCGAGCTGTATGCAGCCACAATCTGTTCTTTCGTAATTGCATTCAAATGCCTGCTCACCAAATTTTTCATTATAAAAACTAAATGTTTCTTTTACCTTTCCATCTTTTGTTAATTCAATTGAATACTTCATAATCAAATTTCCTTTTAAAATTGTTTCAGTTTGTCATAATTGCTTCTTCCCAGTAAGAATATTAAGAGGCATATTTATTACAGTTTGATATTTTAGCAGCACTTATTTTTATTGTTAACATATTTCTGAGCATTTTCAGGTGTTTCAGTTTCACCGTTTACTCTGCATAATTCATATGCGTCACAATACATGTTAGTTCTTAGTAATCTTATTAATTTTCGGCTAATTTGTTATACTAATATTTCCAGCACAAACCATCCAATCATCCAAACTAGGAGCCAAAACAATTCGTTGAGTGGATATGTAGTATCAAACATTTGCATAAATGGAATATTGCAAATATCTAAAATCCAAAATATTGTAATTGCCATTTTTACGAATCGTATTAAAAATTTTTCTAAATTCCATCCGTTGTTATATTTAATATCCATATCTTTTTTTTCCTCATGATTTATATGACAGAATATCCATATGATTATGCACGTAAAGCTCGAATCTGCCATAGCGGATACCTCTATAAAGCTTAATTATTTTCATTAGTAGTTTCATTTTTGGATTTAACCAATGTATCTAAATTGATATTAATTGTATTACCTAATATGATCAATGTCATTAGAAATATCGTCACTTTAGTAGAACCGATAAACAAAGATATAATCTGTAATATTAGTAAAAGTATCATCACGATATTAATAGTTGCTCTGATATTCCATGTATTTTCTTAATTCATTTATAGTTACCTCCTATACTAATATATTAACTTTATTATAGTATAAAACAGTAAAAAGTCAATATAATTGCGCTAAACTATTGTTTAGCGCAATGAATAATAGTTAAAATACTACTCTTTTACTGATGCTGTATCTATGTGAAAAAATATAAATGGCTTACTCATGACTAAAATCACAAGTAAGCCGTTTGAAGAAAATGTCAGTGGTTATCAAAATAATTTTGAAGTGCAAGGGCTTTTTCATCCAGAGTATTACAATAAGGTACTAAAAGGTATTTTGTTGCTGAATCTTCAAAAGATTTATAGAAAGCTCTTAAAGTTCCAAAGTAGTTAATATTACCTTCTGCATAATACATATAATGGAGCAGATCAGTTTCAACTACTTGATGAGATGTTGTTTCCTCAGGAGAAAGCATATGAATGCAATATGCTATTTCTATTGGAGTTTCTATTCCTCCAAATAATCCATAACTACCGAAAACTTGACTCCTATTTTTTGTTATTGTTACTGAGTCTAATACGAGCTCTTTATCTGCAATTTTTCGACAGGCTTTTGTTTTTCCGTAACCAGTTATAAGACATCCAACTTTATTTATCATGAAAAGATCAGCATATATACTACTGGAGCCTTCTTCTAAGGATTGAGTCTTCCACATTTTCTCGTAGTGTTCAATAATATAATTTTCTATATTTCCCCATTCTATTGGAAAATTAGCAGGTAAGTATTTCTGGGAATTTTTATGATAGAATATAGATTTAGGATATCAAGCGGGAATCCTCGGTTATTCAATTGCAAAAGATACACGGTATCTTTTGATGAAAGCGCTTTAACTATCCTTTACTATTGTTATCCGAACATATGGTTGTTGTTTTTGCATATTTATGATACACTATATGTATGAAAGAAAACCTTATACATTCAAGGACTTGCGTCTATAACATTAACTATCATGTGGTATAATCTGTTAAGTACCGCAGGGAAATTCTTAATGCTAAGGTGGAATCTTTTCTTAAAGATACCGTTATGCAGATTGCAAGTGATAAAAGCTTTACTCTCCATCTTTTTGAAGTTGGCGAATGCGACCATGTGCATTGTTTTATATCTGCACCACCCCATACTTTCCATTACGACAATTGTTAAATACCTCAAAGGTATTACCCGGACGCAAGCTGTTTGAAGTTTATCCGGAATTACGTGCCAAAATGTGGAAAGGCGAGTTGTGGAACCACTCTTACTACGTGGAAACCATCGGCTCCGTATCGGAAGAAAATATTCGACGTTACATTGAGAAACAGTCCAAATCATACTGAAAGGAGTAAAATATGTTACTTTCCAAAGAAACCACCATAAAACTAAGTGACGATTACAGCAACATTATTTCACACATGAATTATGCTGCCTATAAACTTTGGAATGTATGTAATCACGAAAGACGTAATTACAAATCAATCGGACTGTCTAAATTCCCGGACTGGTACTACCAGAAACGTCATCATAAAGATAACTTATGGTTTAAACCCCTGCCGTCCCAGACTGCACAGGAAGTATGCAAACTGCTTGACAAGTCGTGGAAGTCTTACTTTGCGTTGCTTAAAAGCAAAGGGATAGAACATCCAAAACCGCCACGCTTTAAGCAAACCGGCATTGCCATTACCTACATGCAAAACGCCATGAAACGTATGGATGATGTTACCGTGCGTCTTACGTTATCCAAAGGCTTAAAAAAACATATGGCTGATACGTATGATATCCATGAAGACTATTTATACCTTAAAAACAGTATTTTTAAGGACATGGAAACCATCAAACAGCTAAAGATTTATCCGCCTGAAGATCATGTGGTACGCATAATAGCTGTTTACGAAGTACCTGATGCCGTATTCCTTGCGGATAATGGCAAATACTTATCCATTGATATTGGCGTAAAGAACCCGTTTACCTGTTATGACAGTACAACCGGTACTTCCTTTATCGTGGGCAGAGAGTATAAATCAATCTGCCACAAGTACGATAAGATGATAGCCCACTACCAAAGTATCTGCGAATTACAGCAGGCTGCGGCCGGTATTAAGTACCCGAAACCGTCCAAACGTGTCCTTATGCTTTATGAAAAGAAACGTCATTGTATCAATGACTACTTCCATAAATGCACAAGATACATCGTATCGTATTGCAAGGAACACGATATCCATACGGTTGTAATCGGGGATATAACAAATATCCGTGAAGACAAAAATCTTGGAGATGCCAATAACCAAACATTTCATGCACTGCCGTATAAAAAGATATACGGCATGTTGGAGTACAAACTTGTCATGGAAGGCATACGCCTTGTGATGATGAAAGAATCGTACTCAAGCCAGTGCAGTCCGTTATCAGAAGCCGTATGTAAAGAATCTGCCAGCAAACATAATCGCAAATGTCGTGGCTTATATATTGACGGAACATATATATGGAACGCGGATTCCGTTGGTTCCTTTAATATTTTACGCCTTTATTTTGCAAAGATAAACAAGGTTATAACCTTTACACCAAGACACCTAAGTAACCCATTAAAGGTAGCTGTGTAACCCGCATGCGGGTAGCAGTATCGGTAGCATGGACCTACCACTAGGTAACTGCATCGTTAGATGTAGCCACTAGATGCTTGGATATTCAATATCCGAGTAGTTCACAAATAATATAATCTTATTTTTCATAATTTCCCCTTATTAACACATTGTTTATGATGAATATCGCCCATATTCTTTTATGAGGAAACCATCCCCGCTCTCTGGTATATAGTGTTAGGGATGGTTTTCTTAGCTAACTATTTTCGCCGGAACGGATACTATGTACCGCCCTATTTATAAGATAACATCTGTGTCGTATAATGTCTAGTTATTTTCATATATGATGTATGCAGGACACAAATAAAAAAGACGCTAATGCGTTATAACACTAGCGTCTGTAAAATTATCTATTCTTTTTTTTGATAGTACCCTCTTCCAGTATGCACAACAGTGTCTGCGATATTAGAAAATGGTTCAGTTCCAGTCCAACTCCAGGGACTCCCATGGTAATTTTCCATGTCTTTCATGATAAATTTCTAATGCCCAACAAGTAGGTTTACCAGAATCTGTATCGCTTTCATGAACAATTTCCCATTTGTTTTTCATTTCCATTCCTCCATCACAACCAATGATACATTTGCAAACCATAATCTGACATAACCGGTCCATCTGAATCAAGACATAGCATGTCATAACCGTAGTCCTTGGCAAAATACAATAATTCCATTAAGTCACATGGTATATTTTTATAGTCTTCGGCATCATCAATATGCACCATGATAAAATATCCGTACACATCTTTTGGATAATACGTTATGCCTTCAAATTCGGTTTGATTCAGCATAAGCTCATTCGTTTCCGGTGTGATATGCCCGGTGGAAATTGTAAGCATTTGGTGGGTTTCAAATAGTTTTGCACTTTCTATATTGTTGTCATCCTCTGTTGTCGAAAGTCTTTGAAAAGAATTGTCATAACCTACAAATGTATTTCCTTCTAGATCCTCACAGATATATCGGATACCAATTGCTGGTTCGAATATTCTTTGAACAATTTTTCCTACTTTTCTTTCTGGATAGCAGCACACTTCTGTCCCTACAGGAATGTCATATTGCCATAGTTCAAATTTATCACCGATATCGCCCTGTATGAGATAAGCAGATTCCAGTTCTTCTTCCGATAAATGATTGATATATGAGCGAGCTCCGGCAATATCATAGTAAAAAAGCTTATACTTTTCGCCTACAATAATTATGTTTTTGTAATTTTGATATAAGTTGTAGTCGTTAGCGTTTATTTTGAATGTTAATAGATTCCCCATAAGTATTTCGGATCCTATATGTTGATTTTTCATAATAAGCTCTTTGCAGAACTTTTTACACTTATTGTCCTCAAAGTCCATAAACGTCTGATAGGTTCCGTCGTTTAATAATATTAATATCATGGTTTTTCCTCCTTTTGTACACCAGACTGCTATAGACAGTCTGGTGGGTTATATAATATTTAAGATAGGGCACAAATTAACCGCCTGAATGGATTCACAAGGAATCTCTGCGGCGGTTCTTCTAAACGCTGTTTTCTTCTTTCAAGCCTTTCGCTAAAGGCGAGCTTTTCATCTACCTCAATGTATTCCAGCATCTCTACAGGAGATATGGAATCATAAGGTGTGTTTTGCGATAAATCAATAATTTGATTACCGTCTGCAGTGACAATTAATCTAAAATTAAACATATGGTATGTTCCTCCTTAGGCATTATCTTTTAGCATAATAATTACTTCATTATTATTCTGTGAAATACCAACATTCTTACCAAGAAATTCAACAGCGTTAATTGCTTCTTTGATAAATTTCTTACATGTTTCAGCTTCACCCCAGAATTTCTTATAGTAGTTAAAATCCTGTATGTAACCAAGCATATTAATTCCTTCTATCGCCAGTATGTCATTCATGCGGTTCATGAAGTCGCTGGCACTTTGGTATTTTGATACATAAGAAACGAATGGACGATGTTTTAACCACCATTCTATATAATTTGCATCAGCAGTTTCTTTCGTATAGTTTGGATTATGTCTCAGGAAGCGAGAAATTTCCGTTTCCTTAAGTTTGCTCTTAGTGCAATTTTTACATTCTGAACAGCTGCTACATGGAGATGTATTGAAGCATGTATCATTTTCTTTTCTCATTTTATATCCTTTCTAGGCTGCTAGTGCCCATACGCCTTTTTCTACGTTTATAAATGTTTCATATTTCTGTAAGACTTGTCTTACTTTATCTTTCCAATGTGGATTGGTGTCACATTTCTTGTGTCCTTCGATTTCCTTGTAGATATCTTCTAATCTGACTGGTTTACCAGTACCGATTTTTTCCAGTACTGCGTGTACCACATCTCGCCAGGTAGCTGATTTGCTGTCTCGAATATCCATATCGTACCTGTGAGGCAACTGAAAATTAATCATGTAAGGAGCAATCTTTTTTAACACAAGAATATATTCGTGTACTAATGGCACAAAATTCTTGTTTGTATAGCTGCGCCCATTACTTACACAATTATGTTGCGCTTTAATAATGATTTGCTCTAACTGACCAGGTTTCACAATATCTGTCAGCATGGAATGCAATCCGTTTCTGCGGACATCTCCCATGAGAATTGACATTCTAGCTCCGGTCTCCATAGCAGCATAATATTTCATGACTATGGCGTTAAGCTCTTTCATGAAAATATCCCATGGCATCTGTCCTAAATCCGATTTCGAAAGTTCTTTGGTCGGATCTGCATAAATGTAACCAGCATATGGAATTCTTATTTCAGCACCATAGGGTGGATGCATGAACAGCATATCTGCTCCTAGAAATTCTTCCGGAACTTCATCTGTCACAGCATTTGTGTGTATGATACCAGGTCTTGTAGCTGTAGGATTCAGATCAGCACCAATGTACTGTATGCCCATATCCTTACAGACATCGTAACCGGTACCACTGCCACTGAATAATTCTGCCAATTTACTTACATGGTATTTCCATATAAGAAAAGCATGTATCCAGCCAGAACAGTTACCTCTGTACTTATTATCTCCCCATGGTCCTCGTGCAGGAAAAGATAATAACGTACTGTCATTTTCTTGTAGTTTTGCTACAATCTCATTTCTTTTCATAGTTTTTTCTCCTTTTTTGTTTCACATATTGGAATTTATTTAAACAGGGAAACCCTGATTATTGTAGATAACAAAAAAAAGCAGCCAATGTTTCCATTGCCTGCTAAATTAGAATTATATAAATGAAATTAATATAATTATATTATACCAGTTTATTCAGTTTTTCGCAACTCTTTGTTTTTTATGCTATTTATTTGTATACAGATTTGATATGCCGTCTGCTTCTGCCCTTGTGTCGTATCCTTAAGCTTCCAGCTAAATACTGGATTTTCATCAATACCAATGGGATTCTCTCGATAATTTACCGTTAAATCCTCAAGGATACAGGAAGAGGCTGTATTACTACAGACCCCAAGAAACACAATACTTATACTTAAAAGAATACAACTCCACAAATATTTCATCTGATTCATTCCAAACCTCTTTTTCATTAAATACTAATTATTTCTTCCCTGATACCACATTACTGCCAAGATAATCGGAACCATACACATGGTCGGAATAGAGTAACGTATGCACGTATTTACTGGCGAAATCATACATACGAGAACATTAACAATCGCCGGAATGGCAACAATCAATGCCTTGTACTTCTTATATATCACCAAATATGCGACTGCAAATATCACACACCATGCATAAAATCCTGCACGATAGAGCATACCTATGCCTGGCACAAATTCCAACTTACTCAACTGTTCTAATAAAAATCTTGCCGTTCCAAATTGTTCTATCTGCTTTGCATCAGACATACTTGCTGTAAACATATACCGTTCTTCTACATAGAAGCCAAGCCCTTCCTTATAAGTTCCCACCTCCGGATAATAATATCCATAGGAACATTCAAAAAATGCATCAATATATGTAAGTGGATGTCTTAAAAACTGCGCAAACCACACCTTAAGATAATCCTTTTTCAACTCTGCAAAATGACTACCGGTTGGGTTCGTTACACTTCCCTCCTGCTCTCTTAAGCAGTTCTTCACCCAATCCGCTAGATGAGGTTCATATACCTTAGGAAGCTCATCATAGTCAAACAACGTATCCAGAACCGCTCTTTCCTCATCCGTTACGTCATCCGGATGCTCTATCACATACTTGGCTGTCTGCTGAAACAGAATGCAGTAAGTATCTACCTTTGACTCAAGACTGATGACTCCTAATGCCGGATATACCACACTATTCAGTAACGTAGTAATGCCTAATATCGCAACCATGACACCACCCATGAATATCTTTTTCTTGTATGGCATTGCGATAATCACAAATGGAAGTGTAAATAGTACTACAAAGATTCCATTATTACGAATCTGAGTCATCAATACCGCATACAACACTAACAGAACAATATTACTCTTTTTCCCGAAAAATTCTTCTTGGAAAAACAAGCAATATATAACCTGTACAACGAACAGCATTGTAAATGGGTAATATAGAGAATCCTTAATTACTGTGACATCAAAAATACTCCATACGGTAAATAATGCGAAATATGCCAATACACCCCAGCACATCCAATATGGACTTCTCATTCTTTTAAGTACGATACATACCTGCACCACTGAAAAGGAAGTCAATGCCGTCTGCATAAGAGGAATCATAAACATACCAAGATTAGCAACTCCCCATTTCTGCGAGTACCACGCAATGGCTCCATAGAAAAAGCTTACAAATGGAGGATGATGATTCGTAAAAATCTCAATTCCATAAAAATTACTTATCTGTGCTCCCCCATCCCAGGACATGCTACATGGGAAAAAAGCAATCAGATATGGGAGCCTGCATAAAAATATAGCTAACATTACTCCTAAAATTACATGCTTCTCAAACAGCCATTCTGACAAATAATTCGCTTTACTTCGTGTGCTTTGTTCTGTATGCTTCTTAAACCAATCGGCACAAAAAGAAACTAACAAATAAAATGCTGGAACATATCCAAAAAGCATCACAACTGCAAATATAGCAAACTTCAAATCCTCATGTGCTGTCTGTTCCTTTCCAATTATCATGCAAATTGCAAAAATAACTGCAACAATAGCATATCCTATTTTTTCCCGAACACTTTGCCGCTTCCATATACTATTACTATTTTTTACCTGTTGCATATACAAATATGCCAAAGCAAAAAGTGCCACAATCTGTGCTACTCCAGCACCATTTAATGCCATAGAAAGATTTCCTGTAGCTTCCACATCTGCAAATACAGCCACTGTCGAACAAATCGCCAATCCTACAATAACTATTTTGTTTCCCAAATATTTCATTTTATTCATTCTCTTCTTCCCTCGACAGTACATCCCAGAAATAATATCTTGGCCTTTTCTTTGTTTCCATATAATTACGTCCTACATATTCACCAATAATACCAAGCGCTAAGAGAACTGCACCACCTAATAACCAAATGGATACTAAGATAGAAGACCATCCACTCACGGTTGTTCCAAAATAGTGTTCATAAAATACATGAATAATCATACCAAAGCCCACAAGCAATGCTAAAATCCCCATGGCAAATACCATTCGAATCGGCTTAATACTAAAAGAAGTAATCCCATCTGCTGCCAAGGTCACCATTTTAGTCAG
The DNA here is from genome assembly GCA_036310845.1 of Lachnospiraceae bacterium. Lineage (GTDB taxonomy): Bacteria > Bacillota > Clostridia > Lachnospirales > Lachnospiraceae > COE1. The sequence goes on from JAXJRB010000086.1 coordinate 68,402, forward strand.
AGAATACTTAGATTCTCCCTGCATACGTGGAAACACCTCAAAATGTACCACGGATGTCTTCAACCCTATGTCTGGAATAATTCCTCTCAAAAACAGATTGACCTCACCA
>JAXJRB010000087.1:0-4780 GCA_036310845.1 Lachnospiraceae bacterium
AAGAACGAACGGTGTTTAGAAGAAGAAATATTGGATTTGTCTTTCAGAATTATAATTTATTACCTACGGCAACGGTATACAAAAATATTATACTACCGATACAGTTAGACAATAAAAAAGTAGACAAAACATATCTGGATGAAGTAATAGAGAAGCTGGAGTTAGCAGAGAAGCTACAGTTGAAGCCGAATCAGTTATCCGGTGGACAGCAACAGAGAGTTGCCATTGCACGTGCACTTGCTGCAAAGCCGGCTATTATACTGGCAGATGAACCAACGGGGAATTTGGATTCTGAAACAAGTGGAAATGTTATGCAGCTTCTACAAAAGACCATTAAGGATTTCGGACAGACCATGATTATGATTACGCATAATGATGAGATTGCCGCTATGGCGAATCGAATATTACATATAAAGGATGGAAGAATATTGGAGGAGTGACAGCATGGACAAAAAACACAGTCATAAAACGATATTAAAGGAACTGGCATGGGGACAGCTACGCTCTCATAAGGCGCGTAACTGTGTTATGAGCATTGCAGTTATGCTGACAGCCATGCTATTGTCCTTTGTATTTACAGCAGGATTTAGCTTTCTTACGACCATAGAAAATTCTGTACAGGCTTCACCGGGACCTATGGAAGATGGTGGAGTCATTGGGACAGAGGAACACTTTGAAGAAATCAAAAAAATGGATATGGTGGAATGGGCAGATTTTGTACAGATTTGCAGTGCTTATGTTTTAAGAAATGATGTGTTTGCAGGAATACAGACGGAACTATTTGCTCCGGATGAGAATTTCTATTTGCATAATAAAATCTATGTACTAGAGGGAGAATACCCTCAAAAAGAAAATGACATCATGATATCGGATACATTGGCACAGCATCTTATGATAGAGCAGACAGGCAAAGAATTCGATCTTCAGGTAATGATAGAATCAGAATCAGGACCAGAAGAGAAAATAATAACTATGAATATCTGTGGAATTTATAATAATCCCCTTAGGAAGATAAGTAATACTTATGAAGAGATTTATACAATACCTGAGTTTGTGAATCGATACAATCCTGAATTAAGAAGAGACAGAAACTTTATCTATGTCAGATTAAACAATCTCAATCCTTTTGCATTAAAGACAGATGTCTATCAGGCTCTGGTGGATATAAAGGAAACGGTCGGAGCAAATGGTATTGTTACAAGGCATTACAATAATTTTATTGTTGCTCTCATAGCAATCCTACCGATACTCCTTGTAGTATTGCTTATTATGCTGAGTGGATACTTTTTAATCTATAATGTGTTTTCTATTTCCCTTGCTATGGATGTTGCATGGCTTGGGCTAATGAAAACGATAGGAACGACACACAAGCAGCTTAATTACATATATCGTTATCAGATATCGGTCTTATCAGTGCTTGGTATGTGTGGTGGTATCATACTAGGATATGTAATGGGTGCCTTTCTTGGACCGGGTATACTTGCGATGACATCGTTTGCTTTATTTTATGAAAATACGAATCCTTTATGGGTAATTCTGTTTACTGTTGCTTTTACCAAGGCGACAACATGGATTGGAGTCTCCAAAGTAGTGAAAAAGGTAGCGGCATTATCTGCCATAGAGGCGGCAAAGTATGTTCCACACCATAAGAAGAAAATCGTTACCGTTATATCCTTTGCACTAAGTGGAATTATATTTATAGCAGTAGGAAATGCGGTTTTTGGTTATCAGATTGAGCGAAAGGTAGAACGCTATAATCAAGAGGATTGCAGAATATGGCACACGGCTATGGCGTGGGAATTAGAGGAGGCGTATCAGCCAATTTCTGTCGAAGCCTATGAAAGCATAGAGAAGCTGCCGTTTGTGGAACATGTGGATATTATTTATAAAGCAAAGACAAGACCGGATGAAATAGATTATGATGGAATAAAATATTATGAACCATTTTTGGCGGAGATTTCCATGGATACAGAACTGGAAGCAGAACTAGAGGCGATGCGCCGTAATAACATAGATACAACAGCATGGAATCGGCTTGAAAATGGCAATGTTAAATTGGAAATTATGGGTATCTCGGCAAGCAGATTAGAAAAAGAACTGGCATATGTTGATATCCTGGAAGGGGCAATTAATGTAGATTTATTCGCCCAAGGAAACTATATACTATATCAGACTCCAAGGGCGTATAGCAACGATGGGGAAGTGCCGGAGAAAGATAAGGTACATGCCGGTGATCTGTTAAGCTTGCGCTTCTATGATGACAAGAAGGACTGCTATATACCAAGAGAAATGAAGGTTATGGCTGTAGTAGGGAAGAGTGATCCTTATGGAACAGGAAATATTGGTTACAGTAATATTGTGATGGTAGATGATGCATTTCAAGAAATATATTCAGGATATAAAGAAAATATTGCAGCAGTGGAAGTAAGTACAAAGTATGAGCTGGGCAAAGAGGAGATAGAAGCAGTTAGGGAAATCATACGGAAGGAAAATAATGTACAGCTTTATTTTGACTCCCGATATCAGAGTTATGAAGAGCATACGGAGGAAAGAAAAACGTTTATTATAATTGGACTGTTTCTTTCTGCGGTATTAGGAATGATAGGAATCTCTAATCTGCTGAATACCTTGGTAATGGATACATTATTTAGGAAGGAGCAGATTGCGGTGCTGCAATCCATCGGTATGACAAAAGCACAGCTTAGAAGAATGTTATTTTTCGATTATATGAAGATAGGATTTGCAGCAATGGTCATTATCTTGCTTGCTGGTAGATATGTAGCAGTAGCCATTGCATCAAGTTCTACTTTTACAGGATTTAGTCAAAATATTTTTGTGAAAGAAGCAATAGGAATTGTTCTGTTTATTATTATCTTATCAGGGGGATTAGCTTGTATCTTAACAAAATGGTTGAATCGTACAACGATAGTGGAGCGATTAGAAACCTCAAACTAGATGCTCACATAAAGGGGGGGTAACGGGAGCAATGATGTTGTAAAGAAGTTATAGAAAAAGATCTGACAGGCATCCGAAGCGTGGCACAACTGTCAGATCTTTCTATAACTTTTTTGAATATTAGGAAATTGCTGTTACATAGTGGTGGTTAAACAAGAATTTCGATAGAAATTCTTGCCAAAGTGCGTGCGCTGGCACGCACTATTTTTATAGAGTAGCATAAAAAATCTGTTCATAGTAATAACAGTCTCTTATGCACGTAATCATTATCACACATTTCCAACATTTTATTTATATCTATACTCAGATATTTCACTGCTTTTTTTGCAACATCCAACATACTTACCATTTCACCTGTTAATAACTGATGCGACAGACTATTATACTCTAGTGGCGCTTTAAATGCATGATCAAAATCGAAAATAGGTGTCAATCCTGTCAACTTGCAATCTTTGTCAAACATCAATCCCCAATTATCCTGATGTCTATCACTATTTCCTATCAAATAATCACATAATACCATTGTGTAATACTCTTTTAAATACTTTGCTGTCACTTCGACATTCAAATCATAATTCATATTGTAATCTCCAGCTGTGACAAATCCTGTATTTTCATCCGTAAAACACTCACACTTAGACACTACCCCATCTTTAAGCTTCGCTAGTTCATACTCTAATACATCAAATCCTAATCTCCTTAAAACGCGTGATGCTTCTACTTCGTTATATATTACATCTTCTGTTCCGCCTTTTAACATATATAAATTATTTCCATCACGAACCCACGCTTTAGGTGCCACACCGTCTGTTGCAATATCTTTGTCTGCAAAAGATGTAGCATTAAGAGTAAGTGCCTTTCCTCTTAATGCAATATCTACAATCTCACCAACTGAATTTTTAAACAGATTTATACTTTCCCATGTGTCACCTGCATCAGTTCGTACCCAATAAAAATCTTTAATTGATAAGCACTTAAATAGTAAAGCTATCCTTGCTCTATCTGAATCATTCTTTGCCTGCTTAACATTTATAGCGTTTAAAATCTCTTTTGCGTACTTCCTATCTAAGCACAGTATTCTGTTTGCACACCAGGCTTCAAAATTAATTCTATTATTAAACATAATATCGAAATCATTATCATCCTGCTCCAAATATAAATCTTTAGGCAATAATTTAATATCTAAAAATTTAACGTTGCCTTTTGATGTAATGATGCAAATCTCTCTGTTTTGAGCCATCAACGTCCATGACATTATTGGTTTGCATTTAGATTTTAACTCTCCACAAGTATTTTCTAAATCTGTCATTTTTAACCTCCCTCAATGTAACAGTAGTCTATATAATTACTATATATTCTTATTTAACTATAGTATATTTTCCACATACAAACAATAGCAGTTATTTTGAATGAGGAAGAATCATATAAATGACGTGGAAATAGACTTTACTATTTCGAATAATATTAACCTATATTCGTGTAGAAATAATTTTATGCATAAAAATACACACTTCATGCGGGAAATAAGATATAATGTCATAAATGTGGTATAAAGAAACAATATGCACAAAATATGAGAGAACGATACGCAGATAGGATATAGGAATGTTACGAGTAGGAATATGTGATGATGAACCGTTAATTATAGAAGCTTTGCAAAGAACCATATTAGAAATCGCAGATACGAATGGTTGGGAAATCAGTATAAGCTGTTTTGAGTCAGGAAGAGCACTGTTGGAAGCAGTTGATACATTAGAAGCAGTTTTCTTAGATATCGATATGCCGGAACTAGATGGAATCGAAACAGGTAAAAGGATAGGGGAAA
>JAXJRB010000088.1:0-9819 GCA_036310845.1 Lachnospiraceae bacterium
AAGATATCTGTTAAAGTAATCTCGCCAATTCCAAGTTCTTCAGCAAGCTTTTTCTTGTCCTTTACTTTCTTTTCAAGTCCACCGGCCATTGCTTCTTCCTTATCCATAACTGCGGTTGCAGCCTTGGTATTCTCCTGCTGTAGCTCTAAACCACCCATGGCTGCCGCAAGTGCTTTACCCATAGCAGTATTGGTATTTCGAATAACGATTTTGTTCTTTTTGTTATCCTGCTTTGCCGGCTTTGTCTTCTGTACTGGCTTGCTCTTCTGTGCTGCTGCCTTTTTCTGGATTTCCTTTAAGTCATCCATGGTAAGATTGAGCTTCTCTAACAGCTGTTCTGCTGCCGCATAAGACTCAGGATGCACACTTGTCGCATCAAGTGGATTGTCACCGTCTAAAATACGCATGAAACCTGCACACTGTTCAAATGCTTTTGGTCCAAGCTTTGCAACCTTTAAAAGCTGCTTACGGTTAGTGAAACGTCCATTGGTTTCACGATAATCTACAATATTCTTTGCAATCACCTTGCTGATACCGGAAATATACTCTAATAAAGAAGCAGACGCTGTATTTAAGTCTACACCTACTTTATTTACGGAATCTTCTACAACACCGTTAAGTGCTTCGCCAAGCTTCTTCTGGTTCATATCATGCTGATACTGACCTACACCGATAGACTTTGGATCAATCTTAACAAGCTCTGCTAATGGATCCTGTAATCTTCTTGCGATAGAAGCAGCACTTCTCTGTCCTACATCAAAATTAGGGAATTCTTCTGTTGCAAGCTTACTTGCAGAATAGACAGAAGCTCCTGCCTCATTTACAATGATATACTGTACCGGTGTATCAAGCTCCTTGATTAATTCTACAATTACCTGCTCTGATTCTCTGGATGCTGTACCGTTTCCTACAGAAATCAAGCTGATGTTATATTTCTGAATAAGCTTTTTCAGCTCTGCCTTAGCTTCTTCTACCTTGTTCTGAGGTGCTGTTGGATAAATTACCTTCGTATCAAGCACCTTTCCTGTTTCATCTACTACAGCAAGCTTACAGCCTGTTCTGAAAGCGGGGTCCCAACCAAGTACAACCTTTCCAGCAATTGGAGGCTGCATAAGAAGCTGCTCTAAGTTCTTGCCAAATACAGAAATCGCACCATCCTCTGCCTTTTCAGTCAATTCATTTCTGATTTCACGCTCAATCGCAGGAGCAATTAAACGCTGATAGCTGTCCTGAACAGTTGCCTGTAATGCAGGCGTTGTAATTTCATTCTCACTTGTAATAACCTTCTTCTCAAGGAAACGTAAAATTCTTTCTTCCGGTGCTGCAATTTTTACGGTTAAAATCTTCTCATTCTCGCCACGGTTAATAGCAAGCACTCTATGTCCTGCAACCTTGCTGACAGGCTCTTCATAAGCATAATACATCTCGTATACACTTTCTGCCTTTTCGTCTTTTGCTTGGCTGACAAGCTTTCCTTCCTCAAAGGTTGCCTCACGAATATAAGCTCTGTAATCAGCATTATCAGAAATCATTTCTGCAATAATGTCCATTGCACCTTGCATAGCTTCCTTTACATTCTTTACGCCCTTTTCTTCGTTAACATAGCTTTCTGCTTCTTCAATCAATGATTTTGTTGTTTCCTGTGCAAGAATGATATTTGCAAGTCCATCTAATCCCTTTTCCTTTGCTACACTTGCTCTTGTCTTTCTCTTTGGTCTGTATGGACGATACAAATCCTCTACAACGACCATAGTCTCTGCTGCCACGATTTTTTCTCTTAATTCGTCGGTCAGCTTTCCCTGTTCTTCAATACTCTTTAATACCTGTTCCTTTTTATCTTCCAGATTACGAAGATAGGTAAGTCTCTCATGAAGATTTCTTAAAACCTCGTCATTTAATGAGCCTGTTACCTCCTTACGATATCGGGAGATGAACGGAATTGTATTACCTTCATCTATTAATTTTACAGCAGCTTCAACCTGCCACTTTTCAACATTTAATTCTTCTTTCAGTTTCAGTATGATATCCATTCGTCATATCCTTTCTTCTTTAAAGTAAGCAATACTATTAGTTTATCAAATCTCCCCCTGTCATTCAAGAAAGAATTGTCTTATCTATATAAAAATGATACACTATATAAGTATTTTGAATTGTACAATTTAATAAGAAAGTGAGATTTTTATGCATAAAAATAAATCGTATATTGAGCTTATGGCTCTTGCCCGCATACAAATGAATGGAAAAGCATCTCTTCTTATCGGTGCTATGTTAATGCAGGCATTTATTATTCTATTTGCTAACTCTATTGGTATTCTACTATTTCCCGAAACAGATTTAATAAGTAATATCTTATATTTTATTATTACTTTCATTATCCAACTGTTTGCAGGTATTTTACAGGTTGGTTCCTGTTTCCTCTTTTTACACGCTGCATGCAATATGCCTTGTCAGATTTCTGATTTGTTCTATGCATTTAAACACAGTCCTGACAAAGCTATTAAGATTCAGTTCGCCTTTGCTTTGTTAGACGCCATCTGCATGATTCCAGCCAATATTGTTATTTTTACTACTTCTAATAGCTTAAATTATGACACATTGTTGAAAACGAGCATTGCAACCTTATTGGGAACAATTATCTATATGCTGATTACCCTTCCGCTTTTCCCTATGTTTTATCTACTGTTGGATTTCCCAAATCTGACAGTGACAGCGTTATTCAAGAAAAGCTTTTCAATTATGAAAGGAAACTGTATTCGTTATTTGTTATTACAGTTTTGTTTTGTTCCATTGTTGTTACTTAGCGCATTTACTTTTTTTATTGCACTGATATGGATTATTCCATATATGAATATAACCTATACGAATTTCTATTTGGATATTATGGCTTGCAGAAATAGGCAGATGAAAAAATAGAAAGCAACAAACAAAAGAGAATTTTGATCATAACTTACATGAGTCAAAATCCTCTTTTTTATTTTTATATCTATACCTCTTCTACCGGCTTGCCACCAACACTCTTCCACTTAAGGTAAGCATTGATAAAGCTATCAAGCGCTCCATCCATAACGGCATCTACATTACCTGATTCACAGCCCGTTCTGTGATCTTTTACCATAGTATATGGCTGCATAACATAGGAGCGAATCTGGTTGCCCCATCCAATATCTTTGATTTCACCACGAATATCAGAGAGCTTTTCTGCATTCGCTTCCTTCTTTAGCATATAAAGCTTTGCCTTCAACATCTGCATTGCCTTATCCTTATTTTGGAACTGAGAACGCTCATTCTGGCATTGAACTACAATTCCTGTTGGAAGATGAGTAATACGGATTGCCGAAGATGTCTTGTTGATATGCTGTCCACCAGCACCACTGCTTCGGTAGGTATCAATTCTTAAATCATCTTCGTTAATCTCCACATCTAGGTCTTCTTCGATATCCGGCATAACATCCAGCGACACAAAAGATGTCTGTCGTTTTCCTTGTGCGTTAAATGGGGAAATTCGTACTAATCTGTGCACTCCCTTTTCCGACTTAAGATAGCCGTATGCATTTTCACCGTTTACCTGGAATGTAATAGACTTAATTCCTGCTTCATCACCGTCTAAAAAGTCTAATACTTCAAGTGCAAAGCCTTTTTTCTCAGCCCATCTGGTATACATGCGGTAAAGCATATTTGCCCAGTCACAACTTTCTGTTCCGCCTGCACCGGCATTCAGCTTCAAAATTGCATTACACTTATCATATTCCTCTGATAATAAGGTACTGATTCTTAATGTTTCAAATTCCTCAATAAAAGAGTCCAACTCTGCCCGAATCTCCGGAATCATATCTGGATCTTCTGCTTCATACCCCATCTCTATTAAGGTTTCAATATCTTCGTATTGTGTTTTTAAATGTTTTCCCTGTTCTACGATTCCCTTTAACACCTTTAGCTCTTTCATCAGACGGTTGGAACGGTCTGGATCATCCCAAAAACCAGGGTCTTCCATTTCTCTCTCTAATTCTTCGATTCTCTTTTCCTTACTAGCAAGGTCAAAGTGAATCCCTCACTTCCGCTAATGGACTTTCATATGTTTGTAACTCTTGTTTCATCTGGTCGAGTTCTACCATTGCGTTCACCACCTTTGATTCATTATATTTCTACGGTTTGTTCTTTTCACAAAATCACTACATAGCAATCATACAAAAATAGCCTTTAGAAAGCAAGCTTTCCAAGGCTATTTTATATTATTTCTGCTATCACATATCGTTATTATGAATTTCTTCCGCAGCACTGCTTATATTTCTTGCCACTTCCACATGGACAAGGATCATTTGGATATACCTTTGTCTCTTTCTTTACAACAGGAGTCTTGGCAGAATCATCCTTGTTTGTTCCTGTTACCTTGGCAACCTCTTCTCTTTCTACTCGCTGTTCTACTTTAACACGAAGAAGAAGTCTTACTGTATCCTCCTTGATATTTGCAGTCATGGCATCAAACATATCATAACCACTCATCTTATACTCAATTAACGGATTTTTCTGTGCATATGCCTGAAGTCCAATACCTTGACGTAATTGATCCATATCATCAATGTGATCCATCCACTTTCTATCAATTACTTTCAAAAGAATTACTCGTTCAATCTCACGAATTGATTCTGGCTCCGGAAACTCTGCTTCTTTACTTTCGTAAAGTTTAACTGCTTCTTCCTTAAGCTGATGCTTCAAACCATTTTTAGTCTTCTTACTAACTCTATCTAATGTAACTGGAATAATCGGTACTATTGGCAATAGAAGAGAATTCAATTCCTTCAAATCCCACTCTTCTGGTTCCAAATCATCATTTACCGCTGTGTCTACCGCATTTTCTACAAGGTCAGTAATCATCTTGTAGATAGCATCTCGCATGCTTTCTCCATTTAATACACGACGACGCTCTTCGTAGATGATTTCTCTCTGTTCATTCATAACCTGATCATATTCCAACAGGTTCTTTCTGATACCAAAGTTATTGTTCTCTATCTTCTTCTGTGCGTTTTCAATCGCCGTTGTCAACATTTTATGCTCAATTTCCTGTCCTTCCGGAATGCCAAGTGTATTGAACATATTAATGAGACGCTCAGAACCAAATAAACGCATAAGGTCATCTTCCAAGGAAATATAGAATTTGGATACACCAGGGTCTCCTTGACGACCGGCACGTCCTCTTAACTGATTATCAATACGTCTTGACTCATGTCTCTCGGTACCAATAATCATTAAACCGCCTACTGCCCTTGCTTCTTCATCAAGTTTAATATCTGTACCACGACCAGCCATGTTAGTTGCAATCGTTACTGCTCCATGCTGTCCTGCATCTGCAACAATTTCAGCTTCCAATTCATGGAACTTCGCATTTAATACCTTATGCTGAATGCCTCTCTTTTTCAACATACCACTTAGTTCTTCCGAAGCTTCAATGGTAATCGTACCTACTAAAACAGGCTGTCCTTTGGCATGTGCAGCTTCTACTGCATCAACAATCGCTTTTAACTTTTCTTTTCTTGTTTTATATACACTATCCTGCATATCCTTTCTTGCTACAGGACGATTGGTTGGAACTTCTACAACGTCCATTCCATAAATATCACGGAATTCTTTTTCTTCTGTAAGAGCTGTACCCGTCATACCAGCTTTTTTCTTATATTTATTGAAGAAATTCTGGAAAGTAATATTCGCAAGTGTCTTACTCTCACGCTTAACCTTTACCTTTTCTTTTGCCTCGATTGCTTGATGCAAACCATCGGAATAACGACGTCCCGGCATAATACGCCCGGTAAATTCATCAACAATCATAACCTGATCGTCTTTTACTACATAATCTTTATCACGGAACATAAGATTATGTGCCCGAAGTGCAAGAATAATATTGTGCTGAATTTCAAGATTCTCAGGATCTGCAAGGTTTTCAATCTGGAAAAATTTCTCAACCTTTTCTACACCTTCTGCGGTAAGGTTGATTACCTTATCCTTCTCATTTACAACAAAGTCCCCATTCTCTTCCTGAACAATCCCCATGATGATGTCAAGCTTAGACATATCCTCTACGTCATCACCACGTTTCATCTGTCTTGCAAGGATATCACACACCTCATATAATCTAGTTGACTTTCCACTCTGCCCTGAAATAATCAATGGTGTTCTTGCTTCATCGACCAATACCGAGTCAACCTCGTCAATGATTGCAAAATTCAAATCTCTTAAAACAAGCTGTTCCTTATAAATAACCATGTTATCCCTTAAATAATCGAAACCAAGCTCGTTATTTGTTACATAAGTAATGTCACAGTTATATGCTTCCTGTCTTTCCTGTGGTGTCATACTATTTAAAACGACACCTACAGAAAGTCCTAAAAATCTATGTACCTGTCCCATCCAGTCCGAATCTCGCTTTGCAAGATATTCGTTAACAGTTACAACATGTACACCTTTTCCTTCCAAAGCATTCAAATAAGCTGGTAAAAGAGCAGTTTGTGTCTTACCTTCACCTGTTCTCATTTCTGCGATACGTCCTTGATGAAGAATAACACCACCGATTAACTGTACGCGATAATGTTCCTGATTCATCACTCGTTTTGCTGCTTCTCTTACTACCGCATACGCTTCTGGTAAAAGCTGATCTAACGTTTCTCCATCTGAAAGGCGCTTTTTGAATTCCTCTGTCTTGCCACGAAGCTCCTCATCCGAAAGCTGTCCCATTGCTTCACGATAACTTTCTATTTTCTTAATTATTGGTTCGATTCTCTTTAGTTCACGTTCGCTATGTGTACCGAACACTTTATTAATAATTCCCATTTTTAACTCCAATCCTTTAAAGCTTCTTGCCTGTAAGATTCTAAAAAAGTCAAACAGTTACATAATATCTTTAAAAAAACTAAATCATATTGTAACAGATTTACTATACAAATTCAATGTCTTAAATTATTTCATCCTAAATCCTTCTCTTATATCTTCCCCTCTAAACTCTATCTCCATCTTTCTTGTTGATGCAGGAAAAGCCTTATATCCTATTCTATCGCCCTCTACCGGATAATAGATGCTCACTCCATTTACTTCATACACAGCACTTTCATACTGTCCATAATCCTTTTGCATTATATAAAATGGCTGTTCTCTCACACTAACTGCATAAGACCATAGCGGAATAAACTTCGCTATACCTGCCAAAATAACCAAAACATAAAATACTTGCTGAAACCTTTTTCTTTTTATCGTATATCGATTAAACAAATACCCTGCCATCAAAACAACCAAAAGCAATACATGAGAATACCCATATCGCATAAGTGGAGCACTTATCTGCCAAAATAAATATGAAGCAGCGACCGTTGTCATTACAAGAAGGAAATCCAGTTCTTCCCACCTTTTTCTAAAAAAATGATATATTGCTACTATTCCAAGCACAAAAAGTGTTCCTACATCTGCCAAAATCAAAAGTTTTTCGGTGCCTGACAATGTTGTTGAAAACCAATTAGGAAACCACTCCTGTATCGGTATAGCTACTTTTGTGGCATTAAAAATGGCTCTTCCCCATGTCTTAATCTCTGCAGCGTCCAATGTTGCTACCTCGGCTGTTATCTTCCAATCCACATCAAACAAATCAAGTGCCGGAAAAGGATACAATAAATATCCTGATATTATCACTGTTCGCATAAGCCATGGTGCAATCACAACAATTCCCATGCAAATATATATGGCAATCTCTTTCCATCGTTTATCCTTTATCAACATGTATGCCGGCTTTATTACTAAAATAAGTATCAAACCCGCTGTAAGTTTCAAGGACACTGCAAAAACACCTCCTATACACAAAAGTGCATAAGGCTCAATACTATTGCTTTTTTCCTTCTGTGCTTCTAGAACAGAAAGCCATTCTATTACAAGATAGAATATCGTACACATAATTACGTAATCCGAAGCAGGTGACACAACTTCATCGCATATCATAGTAAGATAGTAAATAGCTGCAATTCGTGCAAAATCAGATAAGCGAAAACTTTTTTCTCTCCAGGTTTTTCCAATGTCTAAGACACAGAAACTAAGCATCAAGGCAAAGAAACCACTTATAGTGTGAATGGACTGACCTAATAAAAACTTCATACTAAAAAGCGCCGATATGGCAAATATAGAACTATTATATGCAAAACGAAGATGCAAATTTCCAAGCCCTGGAACCACCCCATATTCTTCTATCCAACGAATACTTTGTGCATGATATAAATCCGTATCATAATGAATAATTCCTCGCGAAGTAAAATAAGCCCACATCAGAATCATTACTGTTACAACTATACCCTTTATGGAACAAAGTTCTTTTCTGCAGTTTCTAAAATCTATTTTTATCTGTTGCTTATATAGCACAACAATTCCTGCACAAACAATAAATAACAACAGATTCGCCACAAATCCTACTTTATAAAATATACTAAAAACCTGCGCATAAACCGTTGCAATCACAAAACCAACAGCTACAATATTTTGAAAACGCTTTATCTTGTAATGAAATTTTTTCTCTATGGCTTTCGAAAACGCATATCCTAAACTCATCGTTGTAGCAACGATATAGAACCAGTTAAAAAGAACGGTTAACATGTTTTTACCTCTTTTTCTACTATTTTAATTTAGCAACTATTATAGTGTACCTTTTTCTTTTTCTCAATAGGATTTTAGCAGTTACTGCTAAGTGCTGTGTGAACAGTAACTTTTAGCATGTCAACTATGTATTTTATTTCGCACATTTCTTGACCTTCCATGCACAAAGTGTTATTCTTTTAACAAGTGTGGTAAATAACAGGACTGTTGTTTACCTTGTTGTATAATGAAATATTTATAAAAAGATGATGAGGTGTTCAAATGAGCAAAGGATTTGATGATTTACTAAAGAGAGTATCTGAATGTAGCAAGAAGAAGGTTGCTGTTGCTGTTGCTCAGGATGCTCCTGTTTTAGAGGCTGTAAAGGCTGCAAAAGAACAGGGAATCGCTGATGCAATTTTAGTTGGTGACGAAGAAAAGATTAAGGAAGTTGCTGCTTCTATGAATATGAGTTTAGAAGGCTTTGAAATTGTAAACGAGCCAGATGATGTACAGGCTGCTTTAAAGGCTGTTAGTCTTGTTCACAATGGTGAAGCTGATATGTATATGAAAGGACTTATTGATACAAAGAACTTCTTAAAGAGCGTTCTTGATAAAGAAGTTGGTCTTCGTACCGGTAAGCCATTATCTCACGTATGTGTATTTGAAGTAAAGGGTGTAAATCGTCTTCTGTTCTTAACAGACGTTGCTTTTATGACATACCCTACTTTAGAAGACAAGGTTTCCATTATTGAAAATACTGTAAAAGTTTGCCATGCATGTGGTATTGAAACTCCAAAGGTTGCTCCTCTTGCTGCAGTTGAGGTTGTAAATCCTAAGATGCCTTGTACTGTAGATGCTGCAGAATTAACAAAGATGAATGAAGAAGGAAAGATTACAGGTTGTATCATAGACGGACCTCTTTCTATGGATATGGCTATCGACGAAGAAGCCGCTACTCATAAGGGTGGTTCCGATCGTAAGATTGCAGGTGATGCAGATATTCTTCTCTTCCCTGACATTCATGCTGGTAATTTAGTATACAAGACCTTAACACATCTATGTGAAGTTAAGAACGGTAATATCTTAACAGGTACAGAGGCTCCTGTTATCTTAACATCCCGTTCTGATACTTTTGAAACAAAGCTTTACTCTATTGCTCTTGGTGCAGTTGTTGCAGAAGAGATGAAGAAAAATAAATAATTTATATTATATATATTAAGG
>JAXJRB010000089.1:0-1928 GCA_036310845.1 Lachnospiraceae bacterium
GGAGTTCCCAAACTACAGGCTCTAAAAGGTCGTGTTCTCGTCAGGCAAGGTTGTGTGGAAAAATACAGAAAGCCCCACGGGGCGAGGATGATTTTTCCACGACACCCGCAGGGCTTGACCTTGCTTGGACGAAAAGAACACGAGTTACCTTTGCCTGTGGTTTGGTGAACTCTGGTTACGAAATATTTCTTTACTTGATTCTGTATGAAACTTTTATATTACTTTTGTATCATAAACATAATATTGAGGATGTATGGCTCAAATAGGGAATTGGAAAATTAAAGGATGTTTAGGTAATGGCGGAAATGCAACCGTTTTTAAAGTTTGCAATGACACTGGTGAATATTTTGCGCTAAAAAGATTAGACAGCAAAGAACCAGAAAAAATAGATAGATTTAAAAGGGAAACTTCTTTTATAGAGGAGCACCCTGAGCTGATAACGCAAAAAGTAGTTTTACCTATTATAGATAAGGATCTTGAATGTGAAACCCCATACTATGTTATGCCATTAGCGGAACCATTAAAGAATCGCAAATTAAATTCGTTGGGAGAAAAGTGTGATGCCATATATGATATATTGAATGGGATTGAAGCATTGCATAAGTTGCAAATCGCGCATCGGGATATTAAACCTGAGAATATCTTGTTTTACGATGGAAAACATTATCTGTCAGACTTTGGACTAATCTTTATTGAAGCTGCAATAAGAATTACGAAAGAAAAAGATAAGGAAAGAATAGGTGCTAAAAGAACTATTGCTCCTGAGATGGAAAGGAGTATGGGATATCATGCAAATCCATATAAAGCAGATATTTATTCTGTTGCTAAAACTATATGGATGATTCTAACGGAAGATTATGATTGCTTTGAAGGACAGTATAGTCCGGAAACAACAATTGCCCTAGAACGATATGAAACTATAGGCACATTTGATGACAACATACCACCAAGCATTCCGTATTATACACCATTAGATAAGTTACTAACGGAGTGTACTGATAACGCGCCATCACTTAGACCATCCATTGGTGATGTTATTCATCGCTTCTGTAAATGGATAGAAATAAACTTGGATTTTCATCAAAAGAATAATTATGAATGGCGAGAAATAACCGATAAGTTATTTCCTAGGAATGTTCCATATAAAGTTGTTTGGACAAAACAGGAAGATATTGTTGATATACTCAATTTCCTTTGTAAATATAAAAGTCTAGCGTATGTGTTTTTACCACGTGGTGGAATGCATTATAAAGGTGCTAAGAAGCATACAGAAGAGAGGTTTATAGAAATTGATATGGGGTATATATGTCTATTCCCAGCAAAGTCTTTGACTTTTTACTCTGTAGGAAACGATGCTGAGTGGAATTATTTTAGACTTGATTCATATGATGATATTAAGCCTATTTATTTGAACAATATCCCTCTTGATGCGACTGAAGCAGATGAAGAATTGACTGAATTGTCTCCAAGTGATTATGCCCCATATGAAGTATGGGAAAGCGGAGAAGAATATCAAGGTTATATTCCAACAGAAAATATGAGAAGAGTATGCCGTTATTATCGTGGGGCATTTGTGCTATTCAATACGCGGTCACCATACAATTTAGAATCATCGACCCATAATCGCCATAGTCTTTTTTCTGAAGATGAATTTGAATTTTACATTAAAGGTTGTGCTCAAGGACGCTTCGGTTTGAAGTATAATGAATTTATGTTTGAGGAAATAAAACGATTATTTAGAGAAGAATCATTGTCCAATAATTAAAGAAAATGCTTATCTTTGCACTAAGAAAAGAGTTATTTGAAAAGCATGAGGAATATAGTGTAACAAAACAAGTTAGCAATTTCTTATCCATTGCCCATTCTCATGCAAGTTCTTCTTAATGGTTTGATACTCAAAGAATCTTAATCAAACTACATCAAATATA
>JAXJRB010000090.1:0-42726 GCA_036310845.1 Lachnospiraceae bacterium
AGCAGTACGAGCTTTATGAGGTTATGAACATGGAGCTGTGTACACCGTCCTTGTCACAGGCAAACCGAATGAAACGTATGAGCCAGTCAGGAGAGTTAGATATGGATGGGATGTTTCTGATATTAGAGCAGGAAAAGCCAAACCAGAGGGAGCAGATTAAGCTTCGTGCAGATACTTTGGTGAAGTATTTCCCGGAGGATTATACGCCGAAGCAAAAGACGGATTTGATTGAACGTCTTGTGAAGGAATGGTATGAGAAGCAGGAACTTGAAAAAACACAAAGCCAAGGCAACAGCCGGGGCAGAGCAAGATAGGGAGGTAGTGATTATGAGCAGAGAATTATCTTTATATGTAGCCATGGGAGGTACTTATACAGAGGTGAATGGTATTCTTTATCCAAATATTAGTGTTGAAGCCAAGGAGCCGAATACGGATTCGGCTACAACAACTTCTGATATTGGTAAATACGGTCATCTGTGGATTTCTTATATGAAGGAAAATCACCCTGACAGGTACCGTCACCATATCAGAATGGGTCAGCTTCATAATAAAGCAAAGGAAATAAACGAAGAGGCTTATAAGATGCTGGATATGGTTGTAGAGAAGTATCTGGCAAAGCATAAGCCGAAGGATACACATTCCACGATGGAGATGTGGAAATTAAGAGAGCAGGCAAAGCAGCTTGCGGAGGAGGTTATTTATGGAGAGATTGTTTACAAGTATCACTAATGCAGGACAGACTGCAACATAGAACGAGAAATTTATGCAGACCGGTTATTATGCCGGAGAAAGAGAGGATTTTATGAGAGAGAATTATTTTATGACTGAAACGATGGTACCTGTTAAGATTGCACTAGATCATGGCTGGAGTTCCATTAAGGGCGAGCATACCTTTATGGAGACTTCCGTGGTTTCAGTGGATTATGAACCCCTTACCAAGAACGGACTTTTGGAGTATAAGGGTAAAAAGTATATCGTGGGACAGGGCAGACTTGGAAAGCAGGCAACCAAGACGGAGAATGAGAACTATTTTCTGCTGACCCTTGCAGGCATTGCCAAGGAATTGCAGTATCAGGGTAAGGCAGGAGCAGAGCATGTGGAATTATATGCAGGTGTGCCTTTGACCTTGTTTGGTGCGGAGCGTAAGGAGTTCCGTGATTATCTGTGGCACAAGGAGAGGATTTCCTTTACCTTTGAGGGAGTGCATTATTCCTTCTTTATGGATAAGGTAAAGATTTATGCCCAGTGCTATGCAGCCATTGCAAACCGTATGGGAGATATGGACAGACTTCGTTGTGTGGATTTGGGTTCATGGACTTTGGATGTATTAAGTGTACGTGACAGAATTCCTATGGATAAGGATGCCTACACTTATGAGCTTGGGCTGATTACCACCATTGAGCGTATCAAAAAGGATGCCCTTCCCAAGTTAAAGTGTGAGATTCCCGAGGATGACATTATTGATGTTATCCGTGGAAAGCAGTCCAATGTAAACGCTGATTTCATCCCTTTTATTGAGAAGGGCTTACAGCAGTATGCGGATGAGGTAGAAGCAAAGCTTCGGGAAATTAAGGTGGATTTACTGCATGAGAATATCGTGTATGTGGGTGGTGGTGCCTACGTGATGAAGCATTTTGGCAGAACACAGGGCAGAAATATCCAGTATGTAACGGATGTGAAAGCGAATGCCATCGGCTACCGTTATCTTGCAGAAAATCTGGGATAGGAGGCACTTATGGGAAATGCAATATCCTTTCGGTTGAATCCGAAATGTGAGAGTGACAGAAAAATTCTTGACTGGCTGGAGAAAAAATCCAGCCAGCCGGGATACTTAAATCAGACGGAGCTTATCAAACAGGCACTGCTATCTACTATGGAAAGTGAGCAAAGGGGCATTCGGGAAAAGAAAACTACGGAATGGATGGATGAAGCGATTCTTCGTGTGACAAAGGAATTTACAAAGGTGGTGCAGGAATCTTCACAGAATGTAGCGAATAATATGTTTGCCGGAGTTCTTGGAGCAATGGCACAGCAGATGAATATGGGAGTTGTTCCGGTAACGCCTATGCAGACGACTGGTGCAGTTCCTAATGGTATGACAGTAGCTGTGCCGAATGCAACACAGAATGCAATGCCAATGGCTGTAACAGTTAATGTGCCGGAGCCACCGATTCCTGACAATGAACTTGCTACAGATACTTCCAATGTTATGGATAGTGCCACAAAAGATATGCTGGGAAGTCTGTTTGATATGGATGATGAGTAAGAAAAAAATATCACAGGATGACGGACTGTCTTACAAAAAGGTGCCTTGTATGAGGAATACACCTTATCTGTAAGACAGTTCTTTTTATTTGTAAAAAGCTGTGATACGAAATTCTTACGAAGTCAGCTAAGCCTTTGGCATAAAATAAAGTCTGCCTGCAGGCTTTATTTTATTGACCATAAGGCGGAAGAAGCTGGGGCTTGGGGATGCTAAATCCCCAACAAGTTCCTGCCCGCGTATATACAGGGCGGAACTTGCTCTACCTTATGCGACGTATCCGGAGCTTATGCCGACTTCGGTCGGCACGCATCAGCGGAAAAAGGATTTTACATGGAAAATGATGCGGAGGCTGTAGTGAGATTTCCGATAGGGAATGTGATTAGCAGATTTCTGTAAGACATGCGTATGACAAATTTCCATATAATCGGCGAGCAGGATATGCGCGAGCAATGAGCCAATGGTGACTGTCGCGACAACGAACAGTTTACTGTGAGCTTACGAGCCGCAACAGATTTCTTAAGGAAATATCCACGAGTGGAACGAGTGTATCCGTGAACGACCATAGGGGAGTGAGCGTAGACCGGAGGGAGGAGCGAAAGCGACGGCGAAAAGCATCTGCCGTATCCGGCAGTTTTTGTAACAGTTGAATTTATATAGGCATGTAAAGGAGCAGGAGTAGCAGACTGCTCTTTTTTCATGCCGGAATGGAGGAATTTATGAGAAACACAGATAAAAAGAAAGAGAATATGGTCTTAATGTCCATGCGTATATCGGCAGAGGATAAGGAACAGATTGAGGAAAAGGCAAGAAAGACCGGGCTTAGTACATCTGAATATATCAGGAGGTGTGCATTGGGAAGAAAACTTCCCTGTTATGGAGATACCAGTTTGCTGAAGGAGTATTCTATGCAACTTGGCAAGATTGGTTCCAACCTAAATCAGATAGCAAAGCACTTGAATGGTGGCGGAGGATACTACAGCATTTATTATGAAGTAAAGGAAGCTATCAGGGAATTATTGGATTTGAAATTTAAAATACTTCCTGCATTGGAGGATGTTGCCTGTGGAAAGAAACGCAGGCGCAAAATAGAAAAGGATGGTGAAGATTAATGGCGATTTTGAAGCATATTTCAGTAAAAAACCGATTTTATTCATCGGCGGTGGAGTATCTTACCTGTCAGTTTGATGAATATACCAACAAGCCGATTTTGGACGAAAAGGGAAGAATACAGGAGCGTGAGAATTATCTGATTGCAGGAGTAAACTGTGATGTGGATAGTTTTGGAGCAGAGTGTATAGAGGTAAATCGTCTGTATGGTAAGAATAATTCCGTAAAGGATGTGAAGGCACATCACTATATCATCAGCTTTGAACCAAATGATCCCATAACTATGGAGCAGGCATTGGAGTTTGGTAAGCAGTGGCTTTCGGTATTTACACCAGGGCATCAGGCGGTGGTTGCGGTTCATCCGGATGGTCACAATGGCAGTAAAAATATGCATGTGCACATGGTTATTAATTCCGTCAGAAAGTATGCAGGTAAGCAAAGCAGATGGCATGATAAGCCTTGTGAGTGGAAGCAGGGCTGTAAGCATAAAAGCACTGGGAAGATGATGTTCCATGCAAAGAAGTGGGTAATGGAGAAGTGTATCCGTCTGGGCTTTGGCCAGGTGGATTTACTTGCCAAGAAGCATACGGACAACTACTGGGTGGAAAAACGTCTAATGAATCAGAATGCCAAGGATGGTGCAGGTGTTACTTCCAATCGGGAACTGATTCGGGATACCATAGACAAGCTGTTGCCTTTTATGGATTCTTTTGAACAGTTGGTGGAATGTCTGCAATTTATGTATAGCTGGAAGATTCGTGTTACGGATAAAACCGTGACATTTTCCACACTGGATATGAAGAAAGGCATTCGTGGGAATAAGCTGGGAGAAGGCTATGGCAAAGCAGAGCTTGCGGAGAGAATTGCAAAGGTTGTGGCAGAGCGTAATGCCGAAAAAGAAGCCCGCCGGATTGCAGAGGAGGAAACCAGAATGAAAGCAGAAGCACTTGCCAGAGAAGAAGCTGCCCGTAAAGAAAAGCAGTTACAGGAGGAACGAAAGCAGAGAGAAATTCTTTCGCGAAAAAGAAAGCTTGGATTTAGCAGAAATAGTGTTCAGCAGGATTATTGTAACAAAGAGCTTGCACGGGAGGACTGGAATAAAGATTATGTAGATTATCTGCAATCACAGTTTATAAATGTAAATGATGTAGCCGGATTCACAGAAGAAGAACTTACAGCACCAATTATGAACCGAGAAGAATTTGAACAACAGCAGGCAGTAGAACTGTATCGTGAAAAAGCTACCAGAGCAGGGGAACTCTGGGATATGGTATTAAAGCAGATTTCCGGTACTACCCATAAATGGAAATGGGACTACATGGACTATCTGGAAAATATCAAATACAAGGATACAGCCGATGTAACTTTGGCAGACGCAAAGGAAGAGATTCTTTCCTATGAGGAATTTGCCAAATTGCGAGAAGCAGATAAAAAGAAACAAGAACAGTTTTCTGAATTGGCTGAGATTCCGGTTGATACAAACGATGAGACACGAGAATTTATGGTTTCAGAGGATGTGAATGATGAGAGTATTGAAATGGAAGAAGCCGTATCGGAAGTTGTAGCAGATGTCGCAGAGGTAATTGATTATAGTAAGATGTCTGTTGAAGAACGTGCAACACGCCTTCCGATTCCTACGAATGATTACGGAGCTGAATATGATGCATATTGCCAGCGTATGGGCTATACTGCCGAAAAGATGAAGAGTATCAGGTACAAAATGACGGTGTATGATGAGTTCATGGAGGAATATAATTATCGCAAGAAGTATTATGGGGTAAGGGATAATTTGAGAGGTATAGCTGTTACTGAAAAGAGTAAGGGAGCGAGGTGATGATAGAATAAGAACCTAAATTATTAATTTTGGTTGCGAACTGTTATGTGTTAGCAGTTCGCAGGTGATAAATAAGTTTGTGAATGATATGGCTCATTGACTGTTGTTGAAGAAGTGGAATGAATGTTGTGAATTTCATAATCAGTAAAGATTTACTTGAAAACAGGATAAAGGACGGAGCAGGTTTGCTCAATCCATTATCCTATTATCTAGGCAATGTTGGAATATAAATTGTAGAGCCGTATACGAGACCCGTACGTACGGTTCAATGGGAGGGGCGAGAAATTTATTCTCCCTCTACCCTATTGTGCAGATTATACAAAAATATTATTGGAAAAGTGTAAAAATTACAAAAATAAAAGCGACAAATGAATGATGCAAACATAAAATGTAAAAAAATTATATTTCTTGAATAAAATAAGTGAGAAGAATAAAAAGTTTTGCATGAAATGTATGTGAATTTAGTATAGAAAAATATTGGCAAATGTAAATGCATAAACGTGTTAAAAATGCAAAAAAGTATTGAAAATAGTGTGTTCGGATGATACGATAAACCTCGTGTGATAAAAGAAATGTTGAAATGTGGGAAAAGAGAGAATAGATTTAAGATAATGAACTCTCGGAATCTTGAGTGTTCATGTCAGCTAAACTTTGGCAGTGTACTTTGAAAAGCAAATATTATGTGTAGAACGAAAAAACTGCATGAGAAATAAACATAGCTAGTACTATGTTTAAAAAAGTGGTATTATAGTCCATAGGATTATGCTTCATTTAAAATCAACTTTCGTAGGGTAAATTCAAATGGCAAATCCCATGCATCCAGATGCTGTAACATCAGGATGTGATAGAGGCGGCAGCACCACATCTTAGTAGAGCGGTGCCTGCCGTCTTCTAATTTAAAATCTAATTTCTCACGCTTATTTGAACGTTCAGCAGATGTTCTTGCATTGTATTCCAGTTTCCATTCTTTACTGCTTCTTGGTGGGTTATTAAATAATCTTGGATTATCATTCATAACCAAATGAACAGTACGTCCGTATTTGGCATCAGAGCATGGATTGTCGCAGGTGCAGGAAATGCAACCGTTTTTTCTGCTAATTTTGGGACATTTAAACTTTGTTCTGCCAAGCTTGTACTTTTCAATCCGCTTGTTATTAAAATAACTGTGGAAGGTGGTAAAAGTATGAGAAGCAGTTGCAGTTGTATTTTATTGAGTTGCTTTACAAAGAAGAGTTAATAGATAAAGCGACTTATTACAATCTGACGAATGGTCAAGAAATATGCGTCAGATTGCTAGGAATATTGAGAATCGGGAACAGAATAAGTGTTGGTATTATTTAAAAAGTAGAAGTTATTTTTCGTTTGGAGAAAGTGAGTGCTCTATATCGGTTCAAGAGGCTGATATAGAGCACTTATATTTATTAGATGAGCCGGAAGTTTCACTTTCACCTGCCAATCAAGTTTCTTTAGCAGATGAGATTAATAAAATTGCAAGATTACTGCAGTGCCAATTTGATTTTTTCAAAAAGCATGAAAAAGACTTTGAATAGATTAAATGGTATTTTAGATGCTGGCACTTGCCGACAGCAGCCGACCAGGCGGCGAAACTTGTTTAGATGAATGAGAACGAAATTTTTATAGTTGAGTTATAAAATGTGGTGCTCTATATCAGTTTATGTGGCTGATGTAGTGCATTTTTGTGTGGAGATAAATAGTGAGTTTGGTGGGGCGGATGGCTCTAATTTTTTTGCCCATTATTTATTAGATTGGAACCCCTATTACGGGAGTATTTATTGTTTATATCTTTTGGGGAAAATGCACAAAAGAACTTTTACGTCACATTTTTTTTAGATATAATAACCCAAAATAATTTTTTTGTGATATAATAATACCATCAAATTGTGAGAAGGGAGATTATAAAATGAATCAGCAAAAGAAAAAATCAATAAAGACGCAGCTCTTGTTCAGCACAATACTTTTGATTGCTGTTATTTGTATTGTGTTTGCGCTGATTACAGTTGTATCAGTTAATAATTTGTTAAAAGGGTATGTATCAACGGAAATGAGTAATCGGGCGGTGGATGCTTCGAAATTAGTGGAACAACAGATTAATACATACATTGCCCAGGTGGAAGATATTGCAAGCAGAGAAGACATCAAGACGATGGATTGGAGTATTCAGCAGGATGTGTTGATTCAAGAAGCAGAACGAATCGGATTTGAGCGTTTTCAGATATGCTATGTTGATGAAAAAGACGATCATGTTGTTGGCGATGTTATTTCAACTACTGGTGATAAAGCAAATGCCGCAGACCGTGCTTTTTTTAAGCAGGCAGCGGCAGGGGTCTCTAATATTTCTGACGTTTTATTTGCAAGAATTGATTTAAAAATGGTAATTTGTGTGAGTGCGCCGATTTATAATGATAATAATGAGATTATCGGCGTTTTAACCGGTGTAACGGATGCTTCTATGTTGAATGATTTGGTAAATCAGATTAATGTTGAAAATAATGGTTTTTGTTTTGTCATAAATCAGGCAGGCACCAAGATGACTGCTGTTGATTATGCGGATGTTGAAAACTCACAAAATGATATTATTTGCAGCACTGGCAGAGAGGCATCGGAAGGTGTGGAAGCGATAGCAGCAGATTCACGTTACGATGAACTCGCAGCAGTAGAGCAGTTGATGATTAGTGGGAAAAGTGGTGTGGATATGTATACTTTTGACGGCAAAGGATATATTATCGGTTATGCACCAATTTTGAGTGGTCAGTGGTCTTTTGCGATGGTAGGGGAACAGGAGGTTGCGCTTGCAGGGACAACGAAGCTTACTATCGGACTTATTATTCTTAGTGTTATATTCCTTGTAGCAGGAAGTTGTGCAGTTTATGCTATTGGCAGCAAGATATGTAATCCGATTGTTAAACTGACGAAGAATACAGGTCTTTTGGCAGAAGGTAATCTGAATCTGGAATTTGATACGAATAGTTTGAACGATAAAAATGAAATTGGTGATATGGCACGTGGACTTCAGATGGTACAGAGTAATCTGCGGCAAATTATTTCTGAACTTCAGAAATCTATTAGCAGTATTAAGAGTAATAGTTCTGACTTTAGTAATGCTTTGGGTAATATTACAAGAAATGTTGAAGAGGTTAATGGTTCAGTGCAGGGAATTGCATCCAGCAGTAATTCGCAGGCAGACGAGACCAGTATTGCAGAAGAGAAGGTAAATTATATTGAAGCTGGTATTGAGGAGAATGCATCCAGTGCAAATGCACTTGAAATTTCTATTACGAACATGAATCAATATGCAGAAAGAGCTTTAGGGGCATTGGAGAATCTTGTTAATATTTGTGGCCAAACGGCAGTTATGGTAGAAGACGTTATGGTTCAGACAAAAATGACAAATGATTCTGCTATGAAGATTCAAAACGCAGTTGATGTTATTACTGACATTGCAGGACGTACTAATTTATTAAGCCTGAATGCATCGATAGAAGCGGCAAGGGCAGGTGAAGCAGGTAGAGGTTTTTCGGTAGTAGCGGAGGAAATTCGTAATTTATCAGAAGGCTCAGGGGAAGCGGCTAATCAGATATCTACTGTAGTAAATGAGTTGATTGCAAATTCTAATGTGAATGTAGATAAAATGAAAGAAGTAGAAGAACAGGTTATCAATCAGCAAAAACAGCTGGAGGATACAGAAGAATCTTTTAAAGGACTTAGAACAGAAGTCGGGGTAGTATCCGATATTTCAGAGAATATACATAAACAGACGAACAAGTTGGATGTACTTAAGACAGAAGTTGGAACTGCTATTGTTAAATTAGCAGAGGATGCTGAGAAAAATGTTTCTTCTACAATGGAAGCAAGTGAAAATATGAATCATCTATTACGGATGGTAGAAGAATGTACTGACAAAACAAAAGAATTAATAGATATGAGTGATTCTCTTGAGATTCAGGCTTCAAAATTTAAATTGTAAGTTAAAGGTATTAGAAATCTACCGGGATATTTCTTGACTTTTCGAAAAATGTATGATTTAATGACCTATATGCAATGATTAGAAACAGTAAATATTTAAAACCATCAGAGAAGAGTCGGTTGGTGCGAGACTTTTGGAAATTTAAATATTGAACCAGTCTAGGAGCAGCAGGAGCCAAAGCTGATATTATCAGAAACTTCTGCCGGAGGTCACCGTTATCAGAGACATGTGAGTGATAGCTTACTATGAGTGCAGATATTAATCTGAATTTAGGTGGTAACGCGGATTTTATTCGTCCTAAGTATAATTTATTTATACTTAGGATTTTTTTGTGCAATATGACGAAAACAACTTAGATCAGAACATTTTAACAACAGAAAGGATGAAGCAAATGAAAGTTAAAAATTTAGTTGGACAGAGATTTAAAGAACGACCGGCAGATTGTGTTATCGACAGTCACGCATTAATGGTACGTGGCGGGTATATGAAATATGTTGGTAATGGAATTTTTTCAGAATTTCCGATATTAAGAAGAGTAACTTCAAAAATCGAAACAATTATCAGAGAAGAAATGAATGCTATTGATGGGCAAGAGGTTCTATTTCCGGTTGTAATGCCGGCGGAACTTTGGCAGGAATCAGGGCGCTACGACAGTATTGCAAGCGAATTGGTTCGTTTTCAAGATCGTAACAAATCTAAAATGGTACTTGGAATGACACATGAAGAAGCTGCCGTTCAACTGGTGCGGGAATATGGTCAATCCTATCAGCAATATCCATTTATGATTTATCAGATTCAAAGGAAATTCAGAGACGAAGCCAGACCAAGAGCCGGCATGATACGTGTTCGTGAATTCACAATGAAAGACGCATACTCGTTCCACACTTCACAGGAAGACTTGGAACAGTATTATCAGAAATGTTATGATGCATACAATCGGATTTTTAAACGGGTAGGAATTCCGGAAGTAGTAACTGTTGCTTCTGATTCCGGAATGATGGGCGGAAATATATCTCATGAGTATATGCTGTTAAATGAAGTTGGCGAAGATTCTATTGTATTATGCTCCGCATGTGATTACAGAGCGAATATGGAAGCAGCAGAAAATATTGTGGAGAACATCTCCGATAATGCATTTTTGTCACTTGAGTGTATTGAAACACCAAATTGTAAGACCATTGAGGAGGTTTGTAATTTCTTACAAAAAGATGTTTCAGCGTCATGCAAAGCAGTTGTTTATCAGAAAAACGCAGATGATTCTTATATAGTTGCATTTGTTCGCGGAGATTATGAGGTGAACGAAACAAAACTTCGTAATTTAGTAGGGGAAGATATTCATTCCGCTGAAATTACATCGGATTCCCCATTAGTTGCCGGTTATATCGGACCATTTAAAATTTCAGAGAAAGTTGATTATTATCTGGATTTGTCCTTGAAAGGAATCGATAGTCTGGTAGCAGGAGCAAACCGGGAAGGTTTCCATTTTATAGGTTTAAATTTAGAAAGAGATATCAGGAATGTAACATTTGTGGATATCGCGAAAGTAAAAGACGGTGGAATTTGTCCATGTTGCGGCAAACCCGCATTAAATATTAAAAGAGGCATTGAAGTAGGTAATATCTTCCAGTTAGGTACAAAATATAGCAAAAGTATGCATATGCAGTATGTTGATAAAGATGGTTCAAGCCACAATCCTATTATGGGATGCTACGGAATAGGTGTTGGACGTCTTGCTGCTTCAATATGCGAAGCAAAACATGATGATTTTGGACCGATATGGCCAATTTCAATTGCTCCGTGGGAGGTTCATATTTGTTGTATTCGTCCTGATGATGAGGAAACAAAGAAAGTAGCTGATACTTTATATGAAGAACTGAAAAAACAGAGAATAGAAGTTATCTATGATGACAGAGAAGGAATCAGGGGTGGACAAATGTTTGCAGATGCAGATTTAATAGGTGTACCAATCCGTATGATTATCAGTCCTCGTAATTTACAAAATAATAAAATAGAAATCACTACAAGAGATAAAACTGTTAATACTATCGTAGAGGTTTCCGACGCTTTGGATTATGTTTTGAAGTTGAAAGAACAATTATATTTCGAATTAAATAAATAAGTTCTTTTTTGGATTTGTATTGCTAAAGCCCGCCTATATTGTGGATGATATAGACGGGCTCATTTTATGCTGATTTTATAAAAAAATATTTTTTGAGTGCAAGCATTGTGGTACAATGTTGTTATACGATTTTGTAATATTACAATCCAGGACTCCCGGTTGAGAGTGAAACAGATTTATGATATAAGAGATACTATTTTAAAAGAAAGGGAAAATGGTGTTTTTATTTCTTAAAACGTCATAAAGGTGCGAATATGGATAACAGGAAAAGAGAAATATCTGCTACATTTATTAAGAATATAGTTTCATCAATAGGTAACAAGACAAATAATTTTGTTTTTGTTAAACATTATGGCAAGTATAGTATAGATCCGGAGGATGCAAGGAATGCAATGATGGCATATGACAACATTGAGATATATTATATGCATTTTGCTAATAATAATCTCTCGGAATCCTGAGTGATTATGGTCAGCACAGCTGGCAATGAACATTGAAAAGTGAATATTATCCGAAAAAGATAAAAAATGACATGAGAAATAGACATAACGGTTGTCGCTATGCCGAGAAAGAGTGTATAATCTAAACAGGATTATGCCGTTTGTAGAATCAACTTTCTCAGGGCGGATTCATAGGGCAAATCCCACGCATCAAGATGCTGTAGCATCATGATGTGATAGAGGCGGCAGTACCACATCTTAGTTGAGCGGTGTCTGCCGTCTTCTAATTTAAAGTCTAATTTCTCACGTTTATTGGAACGTTCAGCAGAGGTTCTTGCATTAAATTCCGTTTTCCATTCTGCGCTGTCACGAGGTGGTATGTTAATCAATCTTGGATTATCCTTCATGGCAAGATGCACTGTTCTGCCGTATTTTGAGTCAGAGCAGGGATGTTCGCAGGAACAGCCATATTTTCTACTTGCAAGCGGACATCTGAACTTTAACCTGTGCTTGGATGGTTCACAACCGTCATGATTCATACGACGCCCTTCTTTACAGACAGGAACACCATCTTTACCGATAGTGAAGTCGTTTTTGTATTTGACTTTGATACCACGTTTTTTATTCAAATCGATGAAAGGTATGATGTTGTTGCGTTTACAGTATTCATAGATAGGCATTGCATCATGGGCAGAATCTAAAAGCAGCTTTGTGACATTGAAATCAGGAAGGAATGATTTCATTCTGAAAAATGTTTCCAGAAATCCATGAGAATCATGTTTGGAAGCAGGATTTAATAAAGGAAAAACAGGAAGGTCACTTTCGGAATCGGATGCAACCAGCATATATAAATCATATCCATGATACCAACAGTCTCTGGAAGAATCCCAACCGATATCACAGTCAGGTTGGGAAAAGTATCTGTCACAGTTGCATTCTGAAATACCCTTTTTGAGACAGTCACAAATACGGTGACTTCTCATTCTGTGAGAGGTCACAACTGGAGTACCGTCGCCAGCGACAGATAAGGAATCGGTATTGATTAATCCTTTAGAAACAGACACATCAAGAAACTGCTTTTTATAAATTTTAAGCAGGGAATGATAAGGCTGCTGTTCAGGAATAAAGGTAGTGCCGTCAAGCAGGGGAATCAATTGGTCAACGGTTACTTTTTCAACAGATGCGGCTTTCGCACCTTTGGTTTTAGGTTTTTTTACCTTCGCTTTTACGGGATGAATATAAGGAGAAAGATTATCATTTTCAGAATCCCATAAGCGATTAAAAAAATCATAAAAAGTACCGACACCCGGTGTGTTTCCTACTTCAAAACCACTGAGGATGGCATATAAAGGATTGATTTTAAGCTGAGCCGCCCAATCGGTTATGGAAGTAACCTTAAAGTCAATGGACAAAAGGTAAGAACGCTGCATACAGGAAGGTGTTCTGGGAGCCGGACCGAATTTAGAGTATTTATCGCGCATAAGCTCGTCAGTGTAAGATAAATCTAATGCCCAAAAACGTTCAATGATATCCCAGGTAGAGTGGGCAATTGCATCCGGATTAGGATAATATTTACGAAGATTTTCAGTAACAAAGTTTTGGTAGTCGGCATGACTGCCACAATTAATAGGTAACAAATAAAATCCCCCACTTTTTTGTCAAGTGTTTTTGACAAAAAAGTGGGGGATTTTAATAAAAAAGGAATCTAAAAGCCTTGATTTTACTGGCTTAGAGATTCCGAGAGATTATGATACTTATTTGGAGGAGAAGGATGAATAAGAAGAAAATAATTATACATTTTTTGATAGCAGCCATGATGTTACTTGCAAGTGGATGCGGAAAGAGTGAGAAGATGATACTAAAGAATCTTGCATACGATGAGGGTGCGAAGGAGGCAAGAGTATATATCAAGGAAAATGAGGCATTTGTTCCTTATCTGGTTCTAACTTCGGATTATAGTGGGGATGAGAATGTGCTGTTGCTGAGAGAATATGTTTTGCCGGAGCTGAGGCAGTATGAAGAGCATGGAGAGTTCTGGGCGCAGGATGAGTATGGCTCTTATTATGAGAATAGTAGTATAGACGAATTTTTAAATACAGACTTTCTGAGTTCTCTATCTAACGAGGTGAAAGAAAATATTGTTGATAGTGAAATAGAAGTCACAGATAAGGAAAGCTATACTGAATGGAATTATAAGACACATGAAATTAACCGTAAGATATTTTTGTTATCGGCTGTTGAATTAGGGATAGAGGGGTTGGATGGTTCAACTACGGCAAAGGAAGGAATACCGTTGGACTATTTCTATGAAGCAGAATATGTAACAAAGGTGGCAGCTATGGAGCAAGGGACTTCCTGTCCATATTGGACGAGAACACCTCAGCTTTGGGAGAAATGTACAGTTGTTATGGTGGGGGTTGAGGCGGTCGGAAGTAGTACAGCTGATATTTGTGCCGGCGTACGCCCTGCATTTTGCTTGAGTGGACAAACTACAGTGAAGGAGAGTAGTGAGGTAATAGAAGGAGAGTGTGTTTATATCATTGAACAGTGATATTAAGAGTTAAGGGTATTCTATTATGTAAACATAAGTAGAAGAGATTGAGAGATGCTGTATACAAGCATTTTTTCAATAATAAAAATGAGGGAGGAATAAATATGTACAAGAGAATACTAAGCTTTATACTCATACTATGCTTATGTATGGGTATGGGTATGTCTACGCATATGAATGTGTATGCGACGGAAAATCAAGAAAATGTTGAGGAAGCAATATTTGCTCTCGACAGTAGCACTGAAACAGAGACAGGTGTGCCGGCGGATGTAGTGATTCCGCAGAATGGTGAACAGGTCAATATGGAAGAACTTCAGGCGGCGACCTTTAGCCTGCGAGGAGGCACACAGTCGACAGAAGAGCGTTATACGGTACTGGTATTGGATACTTCATCCTCTACAGGCTTTATGTATAATGGTGTAACCTTTTATACGGCAGATACAGCACTTCCGTATGTGAAGAAGGCATCAGTAAAGTTTGTGGAAGATATTAAGGATGCGGCTGGAGATAACTATATTGCAGTTGTTTCTTATAGCGGTACGACTTCAAAGATTGTATCCCAGTTTACAAAGGATACCGATGCATTAGTAAAAGCAATTAATTCATTATATGTGTCAGGAGGCGGACGCAGCGTTTATAGCGGACTGACAGCGGCGGATGAATTGATTGATAGTGTTACGAGTGCCGGTGCAACGAAAAACGTGGTATTGTTTACTACGGGTATGACAAGTGAGGGTGTTTACAGCTATTCAGGACATTATAACACCTCGACGATAGGCAGCAACTGGTATAACAGTGGCACAGGTGTCAAGTTATATGCGTATGCCAATTCAGCATACGCGGCAGCAGAGGTGTTAAAGGAAAAGTGCACGGTTTATACGATTGGTTTGTTTAATACCATGGAGGATATGCCGGAGCGTGGGCGTGAAATCGTTCAGTTTTTTAAGCTATGTGCATGCGATTGGGCATCTGCACAGGAATATTTTTATGATGTAAAGAATCCGGACGAGCTGGAATTTGTTTTCGGACAAGTAGCAGACGATATTGTAAAACGAACAGGAACATTTTCATATCCTGGTTCCGGTAAGGATTATACTTCTACATATTATTATGATGATAACTATTTTAAAGATACATCATATGAGTATAATCCTCATCTGGCGACAATGTCACTTTGCTTGGAACTATCTGCATGGGGAAGTGAAGATGAGTCAGACTATACGCAGAAGATGAATAATGCAAAGGTATTATTTGATGAGTTGGGATTTGTAGGATTTGACCACAACTACACCGATTTCACAGAGGATGGTGTCAATGGAAAGCCTACTAAGGATTCCGTTGGTGCGGTGGCAGCGAATAAGAAAGTAACCTTTGATGGAAAAGAATATACATTAATTGCAGTTGCTGTTCGTGGTGGCGGTTATGAAAGAGAATGGGCAAGCAATTTTAAGATTGGTACAAGCGGAACACATCAAGGCTTTACCGAGGCAAGAGATATTGTTATTTCTTTCTTGGAGGATTATATATCAGAGCAGGGAATTAGCGGTGATATTAAATTGTGGGTTACCGGCTTTAGCCGAGCAGCTGCAACAGCCAATTTGGTTGCGGGTGCTATTGATGATGGAAATATTGATTTAGGCAGCTGTAATCTGGAGTTAAAGGATATGTTTGCATATACCTTTGAGACTCCTGCAGGAGCGATTGAATCAGAAACAAATGATGCAAAATATAATAATATCTTTAATACCATTAATAGAAATGACCCTGTGCCTAAGGTGGCACCTGCATATTGGAATTTTGGACGTTATGGTGTTGATCGTTTCCTAACAACAGCAGAGGCAGATGGCTTGGAGGTTTATGAAAATCGTTTGAACGCTATGCTGGAGATGTATCAGAAGCTGGAAGGCTATGATGGATATGTTGTTGATGATTTCCTGATGAAGAAAATTAAAATTGACGGTTGGAAGTTCTTGCCAGGTGGAGATCCGCTTTTTAGTATTACAGACGATACAAAAAATGCGATGACACAGAGTGCATTTTTGGATTCCTATATTACGATGCTGACAAAGGACTTTTTAAAGACCAGACCTAACTTTGTGGCTAGATATCAAAGTGGAATTCGTGATGCATGTGGTATTTTCTTCGGAACAAATCCAGAAAAGACAGAAAAGCTGATGGAATTGGCAAAAGACAAATTCAGTAACAATTGGGGCTGGATTGTTGTTAAGTTCTTAAATCCATTTGGCGGTGAAATGGATGCCTACGAAACGGTAGCGGACTATTTGGAAGAGTGTTTGGATGGAGCAGGTATTACAAATTATTCGCAAGAGGAGTTTGATAATTCAGTTGCAATGTTATGCGATTTACTTCTTGCAGTGGCTGCAAATCATCCAAATCTTGCTTCGACACTTGTGATGAATTTGGATGGAATTGGTCAGGCACACTATCCGGAACTTTGTTTAGCGTGGATGCAGTCTATGGACACAAATTATACTACAGATGCAGGTTTAAGCTTTTCTTCAGGAAAATATCGTATTATTAAGATTAACTGTCCTGTAGATGTAACGGTATATGATACACAGGGAAATAAGCTTTCAGAAATTGTAAATGATACACCACAGTTAGGGGCTAGAGTATTGACTGTTTTCAATGAAGATGGCGAGAAGCTTGTTTATTTACCTGTTAATCAGAGTTATGTAGTTAGGCTGACCGCAACAGGTGATGGTGTGATGAACTGTGGAGTTCAGGAATTTGACCCGAATGTAGGGGAAACCAATCACTTATTGCTTTTCAACAATATTCAGATTTTAAATGGTCAAGAATATACCTTTAATTTACCAAGCTATAGCGAAACAGAGGTTGAAAATACAACAGGACTTGTAGCCGATGCCGATTATTCACTGTATTTAGACAATACCCAGATTATGCCGAGTATGGAATTGAGCGGCAAAGAGGTATTTGATGCATATTATTATGTGGATGCAACTGCTGCTGATGAAACAAAAGGTGTTGTATTCGGATCAGGTACACGTCAAGTGGGAAGCTTTGCAAAGCTTACAGCAGAGGCATATGATGGATATTGCTTTGCCGGTTGGTATGCAGATGACGAATTAGTTTCTGTTGAGAATGAATATCGAGTACAGGTTTTGGGTGATATCAAGCTTGTAGCAGTATTTGAAGAGCTTCCTGAGGAGAGTACCGAGGAAGAGAGTACAGAGCCTGAACAGGAAGGCGGTCTGGCAGGTATGTTCAGAGTGGTATCTCATTGGAATACAGGCTTTAGTGCCGAGATAACTTTGACCAATACAACGGATGACGTGATTCATAACTGGGTAGTAGCATTTGATTTGCCGTATGAAATTGTTAATATGTGGAATGGCGTTATTTCATCTTATGACAATGGTGTATATACAGTGAATAATGCAGGATATAACTGGAATATCAATCCGGGAGAAAGCGTTGTAATCGGCTTTAATGCAAATGCAGAAACAGAGACGATTATAGAGCCAAGCAAGTATACTTCGATTAATAAGCCTGCTGATGCAGTAACACAAAATTATGGAATTACTTATAAAGTAAACAATGATTGGGTAACTGCATTTAATGGACAAATTGAAATTAGTAATACTTCTTCCGAAGATATTTTTGACTGGACCTTAGAATTTGATTATAACAGTAATATCAATCAGTTCTGGGATGCGGAAATTGTTTCGCATGAGGGAAATCATTATGTCATTAAGAATAAAGGATATAATTCGACTATCGGTGCAGGACAGACACTTATTTTAGGCTTTGAAGCAAGTAATAGTGATGGAAATTCAAGCGAAAGTCCAAGCAATTATAAATTGACAACAGTTAATATGAATTAGAGCAGAGTAAATATATTTGTAAAATAAAGAGAATTCCGGGAGATAGGTCTCGGAATTCTTTTCTTTATGTGTGCCGAGCATGGCACTCATCTTGCTGGTGAAAGTCCAGCCACGGGTATTTACCGCCAAGTGTAGTGAACCGCAAGTTGGTATCAGTAATGGTATGGATGAAGGAAGCGGTGTAGCAAAGTTCTTGAGCCTACGAACAGAAACTTGATAAGGCGATTAGGTGGGTAAGGTTGCATAACAAACCAAAGCCCAAAAGGTAAACGTAAACCGAAGTTGTAAATCAAGAGGTTGTGGAACGAAAGATGAGTGTCTTACCTCGGGAGACCCTACTCCCGAGGGGGGAGAAATTTATTTTCCCTCTACCGTCATTTTTGATTGCATTATAGGGAACATTCCTATTTTGTAGATTGGCAAAGGATTTTCGACTGGTTCGAACAGCAATAATGCTACCTATATTATAAAAGAACATATAACATCAGTCAGATATAACAGTCTATTTTTTACCGGAATCCGCAATCTTTTCCAATGTGCCAATGCTCTTGATAAAGTCTTTCTCTACAGGGGAGATAGTGTTTTCCAAACGATTTTTGTATTTTGCATATTCATCATGAGCTTTATCAAGTACTTGTTTATGACTGATATGACCACTACTGGTAAGAATATCACGGCGGGTCATTTTCAGGTAATCATCAATGGTTTCCAGCCAGTCCTTCATATACATAGGTTCCTGATTGAGAGCGTGTACCTCGGCAATATCAAGGTAGGCGGTAACTATCTTGTTTAAAGCATCCAATTCCTGCTGGGTAAGATAGTTTTTAGCAACTTCCACATCGGAGCGACGGATAGTGTCATTAGTCCATGAGGTAAGTCCTATGTTATCTTTTTCGGCATCTGCACGCTGGTAGATAACCTCTGCGGC
Source organism: Lachnospiraceae bacterium (assembly GCA_036310845.1). Lineage (GTDB taxonomy): Bacteria > Bacillota > Clostridia > Lachnospirales > Lachnospiraceae > COE1. The sequence goes on from JAXJRB010000090.1 coordinate 19,100, forward strand.
TGTGTGCTTGTGAGCTGCTCAGTGCATTTTGTTCTGAACCTGTTTAAAGAATAAAATGGAGATTTCTGCACTTGGGTCATAGTCAATGCTGGTAGCATAGATTTCCAAAACCTTTCGCCAGAATACCTTTTCGGAAGAACGGATGTCTCTGATGCGGGCAAGCAATTCATCAAAGTAATTGCCACCGCCAAGTCTTTTCAGTCGGTCATCGTCTAATGCAAATCCTTTTTACATGTATTCCTTTAATATTCCCATAGCCCAGATACGGAACTGTGTACCACGGTGGGATTTCACACGGTAGCCTACGGAGATGATGACATCGAGATTATAGTAATCTACATTGTAGGTTTTTCCATCGGCGGCAGTTGTTGCAAAATTTGCAACAACTGAAATTCGCTGTAATTCACCCTCTTCAAAGATATTTTTGATATGGCGTGAGATGGTGGATTTGTCACGCTGAAACAGTTCTGCCATCTGGTCAATGGATAACCACACAGTATCTTCCTCAAAGGTAGTTTCTATTTTCGTCAAACCGTCTTCGGTTGTGTACATAATGATATTTGAATGGTTCATATGCGACGTCCTCCTATGTTGGTGTATCATTTTTTTTCGCTCGGCTCTTATACACATTGTACTGATTCTTACATTGTGGTGAACAGAATTCTACATTTGATCTGGTGGCAACAAAAGCTTTGCCGCAGTGCTTACAGACCTTCATGCTGGAGTTTTCATCCGTTAGCATAAAGGAAAACATCATCTGTACGCATAACAATAGAGAATTGAAGTCCCAGACAATGGTAGGGCGTTCTCGTAGCTCTATGCGGTAGGTAGGTGCCACGCCACCGAAAGCAGCCATTCCCTGACGATACAGGTTACGCTCACTTTCATCCAGTCTGTCATAATCCAGATAATAAAGAAAGCTGGAGAAGAAGGTAAATGCCCAGTCTCTGAATACTTCCACAAGCCATTCATAGGGTTCAGCATATTCTTTCTGAAAGCTCATCATAACTGCCTGTGGCTTGTTCTTCATGGTCATAATCAAAGCAATCATTTCCACGCTGTCCGTACTCCAAGCGGATTCCACACCCATTTTACGGAAATCAATCTTGTCAAAAGGGAAGAAATAGGACAGATACTTCTCAGTAGAGATGCTTTCTTCCTTGATGAAATGATTCTTTGGCAGATATACTGCTTCATATGTAATAAAATCCGGTGTGGTAGGCAGGGCGGTCATCAGTCCCAGCATACCGTACTCGGATACAAAGCTCATAATGGCTTCTTTTAATTCGGCTGCACTTGCTTTATTCATGGCAGTAGTACCGATATTAATAGCGGTAAGTACCAGCTTTTCATAATCTTTGATGGGATTATAGATGGATGGCTTGGCATCGGCAGAAGGTGTAATGTAGCACTTTCCGTTTGGGGCTGTGCGCCATTCGTATTTATCATATTTCACCCAGTTGGAACTGGATTTCTGAAAGATATTCTTCATAGTAATTCCTTTCTATATAAAAACTATTACTATCATAGCATGTCTGTATGCATTTTTAAACTTCTTTTTTGCGATTCTCCCTATTATTTTTCTTGCATTTCTTGGCTTTTTCTTTTGCAAGCTTCTCCTGTTCTCTTGCAATTCGTCTTACCACAACGCCGATTTCCTTTAGGAGAGCCAGCTTCTCTTTATCCAGTTTTTCAATTGTAGTAGGGATTTCTTCTTCATGTCTTAATAGGAAGTCCAGCTCTTCCATGGTAAAGTTACCGTTGGTAAAAGGAAATTTCTCTCCCTGCCTGTCCACCAGTATCATAAGAACCTTTTTCTCAATCTGTCCAAGGATAGTAGAGCGGACACCACGGATGTTGCGGTCACTCTGATTATGCAAGGCAGCCAGCTGACTGGTTGTGAAATCCCTAAGATATAGGAAGTATATCAGTTCCTTGTGGTCTTCTTTTAATTCGTAAATAATCTTGGAATAGTCCTCGTCGGACAGGGAATTGTGCATTTCATAGGGGCAGTTAGAGATGATATCGATGTAGTCTCCCTTCATAAGCTGTCGCCAGTAAGCGTGATTGATGGGAGCCGGGATAACAATGGCAAGTGGAGCTACATCCTTCTTGCTGTCTATGTTTTCCCTTCCGATTTCATGGTAGCGTTCCTTGCGCTCTCTGTTGGCATCCAGATGATCCCATTCCTTTACCACTTCCTCAAAATCTGAAACAGTGCGGGCACCATCTTCCAGGCGCTTTAGGGCAATGGCACGAAGCTCCCTTTTAAGCATTGTCTTATTGGGATGCTCGTCCTCCGGCTGGATGTCATCATCCTTTATGGGATGCAGCTCTTGCTCCAAATCCATTTCGTTAAAATGCTCTAATTCTATTTGTAATTCCTGCTGTGTTTCATCAAAGGTAATATCCTCATCTATGGAAAAGGCTCCGTCTTCGCTGTCGAAGTTATGGGAATATTCCCAGAAGTCCAGCAATTCCTGGTGTTTTCTAATATTCATTTATCTGTAAAACCTGCCTTGTAGATACATATTTAAAATTTTTTGCAACTTTTTTCAAAAACACTTCCGCAAAACCACCTCGAAATCTCCTATAAGTGAGGGAGTATTCTTTTTGAATGAAAAAGTATTACTTAAAAAGCGGACTGATGAATGTATTCAGTATAACATAAAACAAACTTACGTTCTACATATTTCTGCGAAAATTCGAAAGTTTGTTCGGGTTTTCTGCGGAAAGAAATTTGAGAGGAGGATTTGCTATGGAGTGGTATCAGATGGATGCAAAAAAGTGTCTGGAATTTAGCAAGAAGATGGCTGTGCTTAGAAGGCTGGTTCATCTTGGCTTAATTTCAGAGAATGAGTATATTCTGGCAAAGAATAAGATTATGAGTTCGTATCATATTCTGGAGTCTGAATATTTCAAAACCGGTGCAGGAAATAGGGTTGCCTAGTAACCATAAGCTGTATTGGGTGGGTTAAGAAGAGTCTGTGTATTCATGAAAATGTGTACCCGGGCTCTTTCTTTTTATGAATCTTTGGAAAATATTTTTTCGTAGGTTCGTTCACATTTTCATTTTTTAGTATGCTTGGTGCGCAGGGTAGCACAAGGCAAAAGATTTCAATTTAAGGAGGATTTTTATTATGGTAGAAGTAATTAAAGCGGTGGAGGGTCCCATTCTTCGTAAGAGAGATTATGAGGGCAAGCCACTTGTTATCACAAGACAGAGAGTTGCGGCGTATGTTCGTGTAAGTACGGACGACGAGGAGCAGCTTGAGAGTTTCCAGTCCCAGAAGAAGTATTATCAAGACAAGATATCAGAGAACCGGGACTGGGTTATGGTTGGTATTTATGCGGATGAAGCCATTACCGGAACAAAGGTAGATAAGCGTGAGCAGTTTCAGCGTATGATTCAGGATTGTATGGATGGAAAGATTGATGTGATTATGACAAAGTCAGTGTCCCGATTTTCCAGAAATACGGTGGATATTCTTCAGTATGTACGTCTTTTAAAAGAAAGAGGTATCGCAGTTATTTTTGAAAAGGAAAATATCAACACCATGACAGAGCAGGGCGAGATGATGCTTACCCTTATGGGTACGCTGGCTCAGAACGAAGTGGAATCCACATCCAAGAATGTAAAAATGGGTATTAAGATGAAGATGAAGCGTGGAGAGCTTATGGGCTTTAACGGATGTCTTGGCTATGACTATCATCCGGAGGATAAGACCATTACCGTAAATGAAGCGGAAGCAGAAACAGTACGACTGATTTTTGAACTGTATTTGCAGGGCTACGGTACTTATACCATTGCAAATAAGCTGGAGGCTCTTGGTAAGGTAAACAAAAAGGGTGTGGTAAAGTGGACTGACAGCGGTATCCGTGGAATTATCAAGAACGAAAAGTACAAGGGAGATTTGCTGTTGCAGAAAACCATTACCACAGACCCGATATCCAAAAGACGCATTGAAAATTTTGGAGAAGAGGAGCAGTATTATGTTCGTGATCACCATGAGCCTATCGTGAGCAGGGAAGTGTGGGAGCAGGCAAAAGAAATTCGTTTGTCCCGTAATCGCCAGTCAAATAAAAAGGCAGACGGCAAGAGAGAAAAGTATACCAAGAAATATGCACTTTCCAGCATGTGCGAGTGCGGTTTCTGTGGAACGAAGCTTACAAGGCGTACCCTTCATAGCAGTTCCAAGTATGAAGCACCGGTATGGTATTGCAGAAATGCCGCCAATAAGGGTAAGCATAATTGCCCTAACAGTAAGTCTGTGCATGAATCCATTTTGGAAAATGCTTTTCTTGAAGCTTACAAGCTGCTGGCTGGAAGCTTTGATGATGTGATAGATTCTGTTGTTGATGTTATTGAGGATATTAGCACCAATAATGAGGATATTGGCAGACTCAAAAAAGAACAGAAAGCTTTGGAGAATCTGGAACAGCGTCGAAAGAAGCTTACCGACTTGTATCTGGACGAAGGGATATCCAAGGAGGCATACGATGAAAAGTATGAGGACCTTACCGTAAAAATTCAGAAGTCCAAGGATAACATTGAGATTTTGCAGGAGAATGTTTCTAATCAGAAGGATGTAGGTAAGAGAATGGCATCCCTGAAAAAAGCACTTTCCGATGGCAATATTCTGGAGGAGTTTGACAGAGTTGTATTTGAAAGCATTGTGGAGAAGGTTATCGTGGGCGAGGCAAATGACGATGGCACGGTGGACCCGTTCAAGCTGACTTTTGTTATGAAGGGAAATGGCAACAGCGTTATTCCGAATGCAAAGGATTGGTTCAAAGCTGAAAAAAGTACAATACAGTCAGCGTAGATTGTGGTATACTATTTAAGATAGCAAGGCATCTGTTGCTTTCGTAAGTGGCAGGTGCCCTGATATAAAAACATTCATAAGGAGGGCTTGATTATGGCTAATCAGACTGAATTGTTGAATGTTAGTGATGAGATGAAATTAGACGATGTGAGACAGGAATTATGTGAGTTGGAGAGTGTCGGAGAATTGTGTTCTTCTTCATTAGACACTACTGAAGAATTGTATTCTTCTTCGGCAACCGACGCATGTGGAGACGGTAGTCTTGTTGTCCCAATAAAAACCGGATGATTATATTGAAGTGGAATTAGAGTTAGATGAGCTGGATTTGACTTCAGCAGAGAGTAAGGCGACTTATAAGGAAATCCAGGAATATGTGCTGAAAGAGCATGGGTTGAAGGTGTCTAATCTGTATATTTCACAGGTAAAAAGAAAGTGTGGAATAGAGGTTGGGGAGAACTACAATTTGTCGAAAACGGAAGATAGTAGACAGCCGCAATGTCCGGAAGAGAAGGAAAAGGCGATAAAGGATGCGCTAGAGCATTTTGGGATGGTTTAAATATTAAAAAATTATGTTGTAAAAATTAGTTATGCAAAATAGGACTTTGATGTTAGAGGGAAAATAGTAATGATAATTAGAGAAGCAAATAAAAATGATTTGAATGAGATATTAAGATTATATTTATATCTTCACGAGGAAAGTGTTCCGGGAGATACAGAACATTTAAGAAATACATGGAAAAATATTGTAAATGACAAAAATCATCATCTGATTGTCTGTGAGGTAGATGGTAAGATTGTAGCGTCCTGTGTATGTGTGATTATTCCGAATCTTACAAGAAATATTCGTCCATATGCGTTTGTAGAAAATGTGGTAACGCACGGAGAGTACCGTAAGAAAGGCTACGCAACTGCCTGCTTGGATTTTGCAAAACGGATTGCAGAAGAGAATAACTGTTATAAGATGATGCTGCTTACCGGTTCGAAAGAAGAGAGTACTTTGAATTTTTACAGAAATGCCGGATATAACAGTTCGGATAAGACGGCATTTATACAGTGGATTGATATATAGACAGGGGGTATTATTGTGCATTTATCAGAATTTTGTGATGTACAATATGAAGAGCAGTATAATGTGGTATTCGTAGAATGGAAGAAGTTTTGTTGCCATGAGGATTATAGAAAACCTCTTGAGTATGCTCTTGATATTATAAAGAATCATGAAGGCTGTAACTATGTTGCTGATACGAGGAACGGATTTGAGAATATCCAGGAAGATACAGAGTGGGTTGCTCAGTACTTTATGCCAAAAGCGAAAGAATATGGTTGTAAAATTATATATTTTATTATTGATAAAGGAAATTCTTTGAAGGAAGAATTAGAGGGACAGGCAACAGATTCCAAAGAATTACTGGAGTTCAAATATATTTATGACTTGAAAGAAACTCTTTTATAAAGAGAAATTATATTAAATTTCGAAGGAGGTACACCTATGTGTGGAATGACATCTGATCAGTAAAAAATATTGATTGGAGGAAGAATATGAATATACATATTAGAGAAATAAAAAGCAATGAATATAAGGTATTGGATGATTTTCTGTATGAGGCAATTTTTATTCCGGAGGGAGTGGAAGCACCACCGAGAGAGATTATAAATGCGCCGGAATTACAGGTTTATGTGCAGGATTTTGGTAAGCGGGAAGGAGATATCTGCTTTGTTGCGGAAGTAGAAGAAAAGATTGTCGGTGCTGTCTGGGTTCGTATCATGGACGATTATGGACACATAGAAGACGGTGTTCCGTCTTTTGCGATATCGCTATATAAAGAATACCGAGGTCTTGGTATCGGAACAGCTATGATGAAGCAGATGCTGACGGAATTAAAAATAAGAGGCTATCAAAAGACTTCTCTTGCAGTGCAGAAAGAAAACTATGCTGTGAAAATGTATAAGAATGTTGGCTTCGAGATTGTTGATGAAAATGTAGAAGAATATATTATGGTGTGTGTATTATGATTGTGCAACGGGATGTTGCACAATTTGTACGGATATTCAAATGACACATATCAAATTCAACAGATAGTTGAATTTGTATAATAAACTCACTTTTGCGGTTATTGTATGGTTACTGAAAGATAAGCTATTATAAAACAAAAACGGAGGTATTAGGATGCTTGATAGTATTAAAGTTGGAAATTTTATAATGGAAAAGAGAAAGAGCCTAGGTATGACGCAACAACAGTTGGCGGATAAGTTAAACATTTCTTTTCAGGCAATCTCGAAGTGGGAAAATGGAACAACATATCCTAATATAGAATTATTAAGAAATTTGGCAATTGTGTTAGATGTGTCTGTTGATGAGATTTTAGCGGGAAGTGAACGAGATGAAGACGGGTTATCCTACAGTAAGGCAGGAATTGATATTACCTATACAGATACCATTAAAAAAGAAATGGCTAAGCATTTGGAAACCAAAGATAGTCGTGTTTTGAATGGTCTTGGTCCGTTTGCTTCTTTGTATGATATTAAGTTCCCTAATATCGAAAATCCTGTATTAGTATTAAAGTCGGAAGAGCCGGGGTCAAAGCAAAAGCTTGCTATGGAATATGGGTATACTGAATCTATTTGTCACGATATGATTAATCATTTGGTAAATGATGTCGTGGTTATGGGCGCAATGCCATTGGCTGTATTGGATACCATAGTTTGTGGAAATGCAGAAAAAGATACCATAAAGACTTTGGTTAAGGGCGTATCTGATGCTTGTAAAGAAAATGAGTGTTCTCTTGTTGGGGGCGAAACTTCTATTCAGCCATTGGTGGTAGATGCAGGGGTTTATGTGCTTACCTCAAGTATTGCCGGTATTGTAGAAAAATCGAAAGTAATTGATGGTTCAGCAATGGAAGAAGGAGATGTTGTTTTAGCAATCGCTTCAAACGGATTGCATACAAATGGTTACTCTTTAGTGCGTTTATTGATGGATAAAATGCCTCAAATCAAATTGGATAAAATAGATGGATTGACATTTATTGAGCAAATCATGAAGCCGCATACGCCATATTACAAATCAATCAAAGGGTTGTTTGATAAAGATGTGATACATGGAATGGCCCATATTACAGGCGGTGGTATAGAAGGAAATCTGTGTCGGGTGATTCCGGAAGGACTCAGTGCTAAGATAGATTTGTCAAAATTAAGAATATTGAATCTCTTTAAGTATATTCGAAATAATGGGAATATCAGCGATGAAGAGATGCTACGGACATTTAACTGCGGAGTTGGATTTAATGTTGTAGTTGCACGAAAAGATAAAGATGAGGTTTTGAATCATATTAATCAGTTCTATGATTGCTATGAGATTGGTACAATAGAAAAGGGAAGCAGTAAAGTAAAGTTTGAAAACAGGATGAATTGGCTATAGGTTTGGTTATCTGGATAATAATTGAGAAGGTGTGTCAAAAAGTGGAGCATTTTTCCGAAATGGGTGTCAAAAAGTGACGCACCTTCCAAAGTAGGGAAAATTGTCTTCAAAAAAGGTGCGCCAAAAAGTGGAGTATTTTTCCCAAAAGTGCGTCAATAAGTGGCGCACCTATAATAATATTAGGGGGTTTAGGGGATTATGCCCCTAACTAGATGCATTTTGGTGTGGATATACAAAATGCGTATCTAGCGAAGGACACCCCGAGAACTTTTTCAGGCACCGGAAAAGGTACTATTTTCAATGATTTTTTGCTGAAAATGTAGGTGTGTCGGAATTTCCAACATAAAAATACGATTCCGACATGGATTTCCAACATAGTAGCAGAGAAAATTTTTTCTCATTGGAATCATTGCTTTTTCCAATCCACAGTTGTATCATTAAGACAAGAAGTCATAGATGACTTATCGGACGAAAAGATGCAGAGCGATTATGGAAGGAGGGAAGCTTTGAACAAGGAATTTGAACGCTGCTGCACATTCCTGGCCGAGATGATGGAGAAGTACGGAGCACTGGTTTTGCGAGATATCGCCGTAGAGATTCAGTATGAACCGGAGACTTGGTGTGATGATGCAGAGGGAAAAAGACTTCGGTATGAGGCTTATGCGAGAAGATTTCTGAAATGGTTTGAGAATGCAGCATAAGGATTACCGGCATCCTGCGAGAGTGGGATGTATACATACGATAGAGCGTTCAAAATAGTAGGATTGAAAGTTTACCACTGACCGATAGGTGGTATAGAAATAGTCGGGTTGAAAGTGTACCGCTGACCAATATGCGGTATAGAAATGGTTGGATTGAAAGTGTTATTTCATATATTGAGTATAATAATAGATTTGTAGTAAGCTTCGGTAAATTTTTTGCTGAGGTTTATTTTTTTGCGACAAGTTGTTGACCGTGTGAATGATTGGATATATAATAGATTTATGCAATGCATAAAGAGGTGAACTATGGAAGCAAAAGACGAATTAAGAAAATTAAGAGAAAGTACTGGTATGAACCGGAAAGAATTTTGTGAGTACTTTGAAATCCCATATATGACGGAAACAGATTGGGAATTAGGGAATAGAAGGGTTCCACAGTATCTTTTACGATTGATGGCATATAAGATTGAAATAGAGAAGTTGGCAAATAGGAAAAAAGAGAATGCTCAGGAAGATGAAGCGACTAAAGAATAATGTATAGGTAATTGTGCCACAGCCTGTGGTATAAATTGGAGGTATTGACAATATGACACCAGAAGAAAAAGTAATAATGACGAAAGCTCAGCGTATCAGTAGATGGAATGCACAAAAATTGTATTATTCTACAGGTAAACAGTATCAGAGAAAATGGACGGTGAAGAGAGGAGAAGTTTATTTTGTAGATTTAGGGGAGAATGTTGGCAGCGAGGAAAACAAACTTCGTCCGGTTGTTGTATTACAATCGGATGCATATAATTTCAAGTCACCGGTATTTACATGTGCTATTATTTCATCTAGTGCTTTGACGATCCCGGATATTCAAGTTCCGATTACTGGAACATACCCATATAAAGATGAGAACGGTGTGAATAAATTTTTAGTTGGAAGCGTGGATTTAGGGCAGATAAAGACCGTAGGTAAAGAAAGAATAGTAAATAGTAAGGTTTGTATGCTCAAGCAGGAGATACAAGAAATAGATAGAAAACTCTTGAATGCGCTTGGTTTATCTAGTATAATTAAATCAAAAGAAAACACCATTAAATCATTGCAGGGTAAAATAGAATATATGAAAAAGCAATAGATATTTTTCGTTGACTTTTCATATAATATAATGTAAAATCAAATCTACAGATGTGGTCAATCTGGCGATTGATCGGTAAAATTGATTCAGTTATGGTGGATTTGGCGATTCATCGGTAGCTCCCACTTCGGTGGGAGTTTCTTTTTGTGATGGCCGTAGAGAGTCAAGGGTAATGCCCGAAACCAAATATCTCATTAGCGGGTAGGCAGTCAGTGTTATGGCTGTCTATTTTTGTGTTGAAATACAGTTGGAACAGGTATGTAATTGTGTTGGGACATTGAGAGGGAGTATGAAATCAATGTATAAGATTGGAGGTTGTCTACATGGAAGTTTCAAAAAGTGATTGGAAATTATTTAGAACTCTTATTGGTGATTGGCAGGAAACATATATGGAACGCTTGGTTAAGGAATATATGGATTTATTAGATGGAGAAGAGAATGCTTCAGACAAGTTCTGGAAGTTGGAAGAACGAATAAAAAAGGATAAGAAACATCCGGGAGTAATCCTTGAATTAAGCAAAGGGAATATGGTCTTTGATATTTTGGCATTGATTAATAGTGGTGTAATTACAACTGCAGATTTGGAAGGTTTTAGTGATGAATTAAAAGAAAGTGTAGCATATTTTACAAATAGATAAGGAGTTGATTTGTATGGTGATTTACTGTTCTAAGGCATTGCAAACGGCTTTAAAACTAACAAAATTTGATATGGTTAAGCCTGAAGATTTACAACAAAATGACTTTTATTCGTGGCACGGGCATATTGCAAAAGTGGATGGAAGAAACGTAATTGTACTTATGAACGATAAAACTATGTATTGTATGTTGTTTCGGAACAAATTGCCGAGAACAGCAAGTAAGTTTTCAGAAATTGTAAAAGAAGCAATTCCATACACTTTTGAGGTTGGGAATGTTAATTTGGAAGAAATTGAAAATTATATGTCTGGGTTGGGTGATATAGTATTTGCAGAAAAATCAGACAGATGACGGGGAATATTAGTCGTATGATTTTAGATATGTCCTATCAATGGAATTTTGCTTGGAATGATAATGAAACAATTCAGGCATATGAAGCGTGGGAGCAAAATCGTAGACTGAGGAAAATAGCTAAGGATTATATAGTTCCGTTTGAAGAAATGCTAAAAACATTGTGTGGAATTGAATGACAGAAAGGTTGTGATTCTATGAAAAAACAACTCAAATGCTACATCTACACCCGTGTATCCACCTCCATGCAGGTAGATGGCTATAGCTTAGATGCGCAAAAAGATAAATTGCATAAATACGCTGATTATCAGGATATGATTATCGCTGGTGAATATTCTGACGAGGGTAAATCCGGTAAAAGTGTAGAAGGTCGCCCACAATTCCAGCAGATGCTTCAGGACATTGAATCAGGTAAAGACAACGTCGATTTTGTACTTGTCTTCAAATTATCCAGATTCGGACGAAACGCGGCAGATGTATTATCTTCTCTTCAGAGAATGCAGGATTTTGGTGTTAATCTTATCTGTGTGGAAGATGGTATTGACAGTTCCAAGGATGCAGGTAAACTGATGATTTCCGTCTTATCTGCGGTAGCTGAAATTGAGCGAGAGAATATATTAGTTCAAACCATGGAAGGATGCAGACAGAAAGCCAGAGAAGGTAAATGGAACGGTGGTTTTGCACCATACGGTTACCAGCTTATCAATGGTGAACTGCATATAGCCGAGGATGAAGCAGAGATTATTCGGATTATCTACGATAAGTTTGCCAATACCACTATGGGAATTGCGGCAATTGCTACATTCTTAAACAACAGCGGATACAAGAAAAAGCTTCGCCAGAACAATACCATAGAAGGCTTTTCTACATCCTTTGTAAAAGGTGTATTGGATAATCCGGTGTACTGTGGCAAGCTTGCTTTTGGAAGAAGAAAGAATGAGAAAGTTCCTGGTACGAGGAATGAGTACCACATTGTGAAGCAGGACAAGTATATGCTTAACGCTGGTATTCATGAGGCCATTGTATCGGAAGAATTGTGGAATCAGGTGCATAAAAAGAGACAGGAAACGGGAGTTGCCAACATCAAAACGCACAGTTTGGATCATGAGCACATTTTATCCGGAATTATCAAATGTCCAGTATGCGGAAGTGGTATGTATGGCAATGTAAATCGTAAAAAGCATCCGGATGGCGGACATTATAAAGATTATTTTTACTATGCCTGCAAGCACAGAACTTTTGTGAATGGTCATAAGTGTACTTATCGTAAGCAGTGGAGTGAGGATAAAATCAATGCGGCAGTGGAAGAGGTTATCCGTAAACTGGTGAATAATCCTAAGTTCAAAACGGAGATTCAAAAGCACATCGGACAAAGCATTGATACGCAGGAGCTGGACAGAGAGCATACAGGTTTACAGGAGCGGTTAAAGCAGGTAACCGGTGCCAAGAATAAGTTGGCGAATCAGATGGATAACTTGTCTGTATCGGACAAGCATTACGACAAGAAGTATGAGGATATGCAGGTGCGTCTGGACAAGCTCTATGATGAGATAGAAGAAATTGAAACTCTGATTGAAGAAGTGGAGACTAGACTGTATAATATTAGGCAGGAGAAAATATCCGGCGACAATGTGTATCAGTTCTTATTATTCTTTGATAAGCTGTACGACAGATTTACGGATATTGAGAAGAAAACCTTTATGAAGAGCTTCCTTGCGGATGTGAAAATTTACGAGGAAGAGCAGGCGGATGGAAGAATCCTTCGTAGTCTTAAGTTTCGGTTCCCTGTATTTTTCAATGGGAAAGAGATATACGAATTGGATTGGGACAACGAAAGTACCGTTGAGACGATTGTGTTACTACAACGAAAGGATACCTAGAAATCCTTGAATTTACAATGGTTGCGAGCTTTTCTAACTTTGGTTATAACGGAATAAATCGAGGGAAAAAACATCTAGTTACGACAATTACGGTGGTCGTAGCAATTGATCTCGAGTCCGGGAACACAAAGAAACCAATAGATGAAAATTAATATAGTTTAGTGATTTATAGGGAAGGAACGGATTGCAAAGGCAAATCACGAGCTGGAGCAAAGTTGTGGATAAGTATGATGGAACCATTGAATTCAAAGATAAAGGAGACACGTTTGAAGTGACGGGGATACTTTATGAGGTGGGATGAGAAAATTAAATTTAAACGTTCGTATTACGAAAGAAAAGAGAAAATATTATATTGAGTATTTGAGAAAAATAGTGTACTATATAGGTAGTAAAGAGGATGTAATCATGGGTTTTCTATGTTGACGATTAGATAAATTCGTGATAAATTTGTTTGGTAATCCAGTTAATATTTTATGTATTATATGCATATATTAAGAAAGGTTCTCTTAGCTTACGGGCGGAGAGCTGTTTGGCTGGTGAAGTTTGTGTGAGTGATACCAAATGCAAATGGAGGTCTTCACGTTGGTTTAAGCGTTGAGCCAACAGTATCTTACTCTTCGGAGGAAAAAGCGAAAATGCTTATAAGTGTCTTCTAGGTTTCCTAGGAGACATTTATTATTTTACGGAGGAATAGACTTGAATATAATTAGAGATATTATTGAGGATTATGAAAAGTTAATAAAGACCAATATTCAAATTCCTTTAAGTAATGGTGATACTATAAAATTTACCTTTAATCCGCAGGATTTACCACATTTATTAGGATTACAACATTTGGTTGATAATCCAGTTCTGTTTGAATATAGTGAAAAGCGATTAAGTGCATCTGACTTATATAAAAGGATGTGTAGTGTTGGAGAAGATGCAGTAGATACGGATGAATTTGAAGCTTGTTTATATACAGATATCCCTGGACAGCTGGTTCTGTATAATCATTTTCCTTTCCTTTTGGAATGGCTTCATAAAGATATCTTCTTATGTGGGCATAACAGCAACAGCGTCGGATATCTTTTAATTTATTATATCCACCATAGCCATCAGCCACCAAATAAAATCCTTTTTCAGCCCCTTTCAGAAACTCAACTGCAGTATCTCCACTTCTTGTAGCAGCATAGTGATAGAGTATGATTGAATTCCCACCATCCTCACCAGTTCGAAACAGCCAGATGTAGGACTTTGTCTGTGCTTTTCGGCCTTCTTCCTTTAGTACCTGAATCGGTGTTTCATCTGCACATAAAAATCTTCGGCTTAAAAGAAGTCGATGGAAGTAATTATACAATGGTGAAAAATACTTTTCTGAAACATAAATAGTCCAGTGAGCCATGGTACCTCTGTTGATTTTTATTCCAAACAGATTTTCAAAATCCTTCTCCTGTCTGTAGAAGGGCATGGCATTTACAAACTTGGCATACATTACATGTGTTGCCAGGCCTGACGAAACATAACTGTGTGGTATAAGCGCCGGCTTTCCTTCATCTTTTATAAACTGCGGCTCAAGAGAGTCTTTACAGGCAGGACATTCATATGTGGTTCCAATATATTCAACACGTTCCAGTTTTGCAGGATGATAAATCAACTCTGTTCTTACGATTTCTGTTCCGATTGCAGTCATCTGTGTCCCACATAACGGACATTCTTTTTCTTCCTCAGATAAGGTGTCCACCTTTACCTGTCTGACTGGCAGATTTGCAAACATTACCTCATACGTAGCCTTTGCTTTACGTTCTCTTTTATGTTCTGCTGCCTTTATAATTTCAGGTTCTATTTCTACCGGAGTTCGGTCATCTTCCAAATCCTCTGTTAATAAATTCATCTGTCCCGGAATCAGTACTTTGCCCTTTTCACTTGATGAACCAAACATTTTTGATTTCAGATAATCAATCTCTGCCTGTTTATTATTAAGAGTCTGTTGTAATCCGGCTATCATTTTTCTAAGGTCATCCATGGCTGCATTCTGGATTCTAATTGTTTCATTCAGTTGTAAGATGGTATCTTTTAATTCCATAAGCTGGATATCCTTAGCATCTGCAGACATACGCGAACTCCTTTTCCTGTGTTATGTATGGTGCGATTCCTACCTTGAAGAGTATTGATATTTTTAAGGAGGATTAGAAGTTGCTTTTGGAAAGATACAAGAGATTTGATAAAAACCAACGTCTCATATTGGCCGGCTATATGGATGCGTTAGATCGTATGAATGATTAGAACCCGATGTGAACATCGGGTTCTGTGACTATTTGCTCTGTGATTCTTTTTTGATTTTTTCAATTTCTTCAGCGGAGAAATTAGGGAATATTTTGAGAGCCATTTCTGTTGTTCCGCCGTTTTTAAAGAGAAGAATAATATTTTCAATTTTGCTTTCTTTAGCATATTCTTTAGCATAATCTTCAACTAACTGGCACATTTCACTTACCCCTTCCTTTGATTCTTTGAAATATTTTACTCGGTTACATAGATTCATGAAATTTTCATGTTCTCCAGTACTGTTTTTAAAGTATTGCATAAGTTCAGCTATATCTGATTTATCATCAATAGCGGTGTTGGCGTATATCTCATGAGTTCCATTCTCGACGATGGTTCCAGTCTCTTCAATGACACGATTGATATGATAAACAGTATGCCCTTCATTGAAGACATCAAACTTGGAAATGAATACCAAATAGATGTCAGGTAACTTGTTGTAAGGGATACCTTTCTCAACAAAAGTGGTGTCAATATTGGACTGATTAAAACGAAGTCGTCTTTGATGGTCATCATCATCTGTTTTTTGAACTTCTACGTTAATATAATCGCCATTTTCATCTTGGCATAATACATCTAAAATTACGGAATGTGCGCCGATATTTCGCAGATAACGCTGTACTTGCGATTCTATTACTTTTAAATTTGGCTTGCTCAGTAAAATTCTTAATATTTCTTCGCAAACTTCTTTGTCCTCAGCCATTTTGTGGAAGAAAACATCATCAATGACATTGAGTTTGGCGACAAAGCTTTTCTGTTCTTCGTATGTCTTCATAGATTGCCTTTCTGTAGTACTTCTAGTAATTATATTATATCCCAAAATGTGAAATATTCAAGTAGACATAACAATACTCGTTACTCCAGTTCCTGCGCCTTGCGTTTACTATTTTCTACAATCTTTTGGGAATCAGGAGACATATATGCTTTCATATTCTCCTGTAATAGAAGTAGCTCTTTTAGTTCTTTCTTTATTTTATCATTCTTTGCTTGCAATTGCTGGCGATTGTGGGTTAGTACCTGATAGTTTTCTTGTAGTTTACTGATATCCAGATTCTGCACATGTGGAGACAGTTTGTCTTTTGACAAGAAGGGATAAATAACAATGAAAGAAAACATGACGATATAATAAATATATCTCGGGGATATATTGGTTGAAAGGATGTTGATAAAATGAGAAAACAAACAGATAAAAAGTTAATTAGTTTTTCAAAACTTTCATTGATAGATAGATTTGTGAAAGATGAGGCTGAAATAGAAAATCGATCTGAATCTGCAATAATTGAAGCTCACTTACTGGAGTCATTTTTGCCAAAAGAAAGAAACGTTCGTTTTTGGACAGAACATTATCTATATTCAGAAGATGGTGGTATAGGAAAAACCTTAGCTGCTATTTTTTCAACGAATGCTGCGGGTGTGGATTGGGGATCGAAGTATGATAATCTTCTTCCAATAGTTGAATTTGCAAAAACGCAGGAGTGTTTCTGTGATACTATTCCTACGGGAGAAGAAAGAGAACTTCATCATTGCTGCTCTCAATTAGATTCAGTAGCGACTAAGTTAGAGCATTTAGCTGATGAAGCAACAGATCGTACAAAGAAATATACATATCAAAAAGAAGCAAAGTGGGCAAATAGAGCGTTTTGTGGAAATGTTTCTATGATAAGAACCGATTTTTTGAATTATAGTGAATGGCTTTCATATAAAGGTATTGAGGAATCTTCAGAAGCATCTTATAGTCAATTTTTATATGAAATTGATGAATTTTATGGGTTTGTTTCCTTAGAGGATTATTTGAGAGGATGCTTGGAAGAAACGATAATTTCAAATCAAAAAACGGACAATGTCATTATGGGTAATGACGTTTACTTGGTTGATATAGATTCTCTTTTGGATATTTGCTATGCAACATTATTTACATTGCATAATCATGTTAATAGCCATAAGTTTGCTAAAAATGATAAGCTAAACGAAACTATTCGATTTTATTTTAGAGATATATGTAAGCAAATTGGTGCGGATGAGATAGGAGAACGCATTGCAGTTTCTTTTATTTGATAAGCCGCAGTTAGCGGCTTATGTTTGTCAAGGTACATGCTATGGAGCGTTTACACATCAACCGCAGTCTGCTGCATGATTTCTGTATTGAAGGTATAGGTTTGTAACGTGATTTCAATATTTTTGTGTCCCAGTCTTTCCATAACGGTCTTTGGATTGACACCGTTTTCTGCTAAGATAGTGCCATGTGTGTGCCTTAAACAGTGGTGTCCAACGAAAATGTTGTTCAACCTGGTTTTTTATTACATAAAGTGTGCAATTAAAGATATCCCCTTGCTATTAAGTGCGAGAAGCCTCTGTGCTGGTAACATCTCCATAAATAGGTGTGGCGAGGCCAAATCCACCGGAGACTGCAAGAATTTGCCCTGTGGTATAAGCAGATTCATCACTGGCAAAATAGACTACCGCAGCACCGATTTCTTCAGGCAACCCGATTTTTTTTAAGGGTATGTGACGAAGAAACAGGTTGCGAAAATCCTCGGAGAGCTGCTTTTCAACGGCCTCAGTCGCAGTCATTCCCGGCAGGATGGCATTGCAACGGATATGGTGGGTGGCCTCTTGGACAGCGATCAGTTTTGTGAGGTAGTTGATGGCTGCCTTGCTGCTACCGTAGGCAACCTGTGAGATATCCGGCACCAATCCTCCAATGGAAGAAATATTGATAATACTTCCACCTTCATGCTTAGCCATATGCTTTGCGGCTGCCTGGCTTGCCATAAATACGCTTCTAAGATTTAGTGTTACAATATCCAGGTAATCGGTGATATCTGTGTGAGAAAAGTCCAAATCCTTTTTCGGATTGGAGGTTCCGAAGTTGTTTACCAGCACATCAAGATGCCCCTCATTTTCCACAACCTCATCCACCATAGACAAAAAGGTGTCTGGTTTGGCGGCGTCGTTATAAACATATTTTACATGATATCCCTGTGCATTTAATTCGTTTGCTGTTTTCTCGGCAACTTCTAAGTTTCGTGCTGCCATATAGACGATGGCACCTTCTTTGGCGCACGCCTTTACACAGGCAAGTCCTATTCCTCTGGTAGAGGCTGTTATCAGAATGACTTTGTTTTCTAATCTCATGATTGTTCTCCTTTTAAATTATTATCTTTATAAATTTTTGGTAGTAACTGAACAATAAAAATACCTATAGCAACACAGACCAGTTCAATTATTGCAAGCATATGGATGGAACTGACTGCAATATCTGATGCTGATAAATTCACAGTGGTATCCGTAGATAGGCGAGTGATTTCATTGGTAAACATAGGCACAAACACCGCAACACCAAAGGGGGCTGCAAGATCCCTGAAAAGTCCATAGATACCGGTACCTGTACCGGCAGTTTCTATAGGCAGATTGGAGAGAACAATCTTCATAAAAATAGCAGCGTTCGCCCCAAGCCCCAGACCCAAAATACCAAGGGAAGCAGCCAATAGAAAGAAGGTTGTGGTTTGAGAAAAGAAAAGCATGATTCCACAGCCTATACCTGTCAGCAGAAGAGAGCCGGTCAAAATACGTTTCGGCTCAAAGCGGTCAGCCAGAGGTCCTATGAGAATGGAGCCAAGGGACATTCCGATATACATGATTGAGATTGAATAGCCGGAAATAGCGGTATTTGTTGGCTGAGTGTAATTTACAAATACAATGGTATTGGTCATATTTGCCTGCATTAATCCTTGGGTTAAAAAGAGGATGATAACAGGCAGGATGAAGGCTTTTCGAGCCATAAAAGCCCCGATGAGAATAGGATGCTTTGCCTTTTTTTCTGTTACGACAAGAATCACTAAAGTGATAAGTGCCAAAGTAAGTACCAGCAGAAATGGGGTGGATGCCCAGCCAAAATTTTGTCCAAAGGATGGAATGCAAAGTAAAAGGCTAAAAAAAGCAATGACAAAAAAAGCGCCAGTAAGGTCAAAATTCTTTAAAGGTTTTCTGACAAAGGTCTGTCTGGGAAGTGTAAAAAAGCATAATAATAAAAATACGACACATATAATCGAAGAAATCCACATAAGTGCTCGCCAGCCGGAAGCCTCCAGAATCAGTCCACCAAGGGTTGGACCAAAGATAACTGCGGCACTGGAAATCAGCATATAAAGGGAGAATCCTTTGGCAATCTTCTGAGGTGGAAATTCCGTAATGATATAGGACATAACCGTAGGTGCAATAGCTGCGGTACCAATTCCGACTACAAATCGTGCTATCAAAAGAAACAGAAGTGAAGTAGAAAGGGCACTTAGGATGGAACCAAGAGTAAAGACAAGGATTCCTAATAAAAGCGTTTTTCTTCTTCCAAATATATCTCCCAGTTTTCCGAGGATGGGAGCACAGGCAGCAGTAGATATGGCCTGTGCCAGGGCTGACCATGTAGTGTTGTTATAGGCTAAATTCATATCCAGCATAAAGGAAGGACCAAGAACAGTGGAGAGTCCGCCTACGATGCCTACCAAGAAGGCAGCAAGCGAATGGGGGAGGAATCCCTTCATATAATTTGTTTCATTTGAATATTCCATACAAGTACCTCTTTTTTGAAATTAATTTATAGACAGTATTACCATAAAAAATATATATATGTGTATTTTAAAATATTTGGGACAAACTAAGCATTGAGATATTCTCAAAATATAAGAAGAAAAGGAGTAATTACTATGTCAATGATTAACAAAGAAATTGCAGATTTCAAAACATATGCATTTCATGATAAGGATTTTAAGATGGTATCCAAGGAAGACATTTTGGGAAAATGGAATGTGTTCTTTTTCTATCCGGCAGACTTTACCTTTGTATGCCCCACAGAATTAGAGGATTTGGCAGAAAAGTATGAACAGTTTCGGGAAATCGGATGCGAAATCTATTCCGTATCAACCGATACACATTTTGTGCATAAAGCATGGCATGATGCATCAGAACGTATCCGTAAAATCAATTATCCTATGCTGGCAGACCCAACCCATTGCATCTCCAAAAATTTTGAGGTGCTTATTGAAGCAGATGGTTTAGCAGAGCGTGGTACTTTTATCATCAATCCGGAAGGAAAAATCGTGGGCTATGAGGTAACAGCAGGAAATGTAGGCAGAAATGCAGAAGAATTGCTTCGTAAGGTTCAAGCATGTCAGTTTGTGCATGCCCATGGAGACCAGGTATGTCCTGCTAACTGGAAACCGGGTGCTGAAACCTTAAAACCAAGTCTTGATTTAGTAGGACAGTTATAATGGTAGATACAGAAAATCTATATGATGTGGTGATTATAGGTGGTGGACCGGCAGGACTTTCCGCTGCTATATACCTCACCCGTGCAAAGTATCGTGTTTTAGTACTGGAAAAAGAGCAGTTTGGCGGTCAAATCACCATTACCCATGAAGTGGTAAATTATCCCGGAGTAGGAAAATGCAGTGGAAAAGATTTGACAGATACTATGTATTTGCAGGCAGAGTATTTTGGCGCGGATTTTTTAATTGCAGAAGCACAGGGACTTGATTTAAAAGAAGATATAAAAATTGTGCATACCAATCGTGGAGATTTTAAATGCCTTGGTGTATTGCTTGCAACCGGAGCTCATCCTAAGATGGTAGGCTTTAAAGGAGAGGCGGAATATAGAGGAAGAGGCGTTGCCTATTGCGCTACCTGTGATGGAGAATTTTTTACTGGAAAAGAGGTATTTGTCATAGGCGGTGGATTTGCTGCCGCAGAAGAAAGTATTTTCCTAACCAAATTTGCCAGTCATGTCACCATATTAATCCGAGGAGAGGATTTTTCCTGTGCGGAGGCTGTGGCAGAACAGGCACGAAACCATGAAAAGATAACGGTAATAACAAATACGGTGGTGGAAGAGGTAAAGGGAGAACATGGATTAAACTATATTCGTTACAAAAACCGTACCACCGGTGAGATTACAGAGTATCATGCCAAAGAAGGAGAAGGTTTTGGCGTATTTGTATTTGTAGGCTATGCGCCGGAGACAGATCTGGTAAAAGATATTGCAGAATTGAACGAGCAGGGCTATATTATTACGGACAAATCTCAAAAAACCAGTGTGGATGGACTGTATGCAGCTGGCGACATTTGTATCAAACCGCTCAGGCAGGTAGTAACAGCCACAAGTGATGGTGCCTTGGCCGCTACAGAATTGGAAAAATATGTTGCGGAGGTACAGAGAAGAACAGGAATTCGAACCCAGGACCCGGTAATCCGGGAGAAGGTACTTGTGGGTAAGGCTGCTGAAACTCAGAGAAGCGGAGTGAATACGGAAGGTGATATGTCAAAAAGTGAGTTGGAAGAAGGCGGTGCGTCGGGCACGGGTGTATTGTTTACTCAGGAAATGCGTACACAGTTAGAAACCGTTTTTGAACGAATGGAAAATCCATTGGTGCTAAGGCTGTATTTGGACAATCGCCCGGTATCAAAGGAACTACAGGAATATGCGGCTGCTTTGGTTGAAATGACAGATAAATTGTCTATGGAAGTTATGGCAGAGAGTGATGATGAATTTGCACCATGTGTCAAATTGTACCGAGGTGATATCTATACGAGACTTGCCTTCCATGGAGTACCCGGTGGTCATGAGTTCACATCCTTTGTTTTAGGAATGTACAATGCAGCAGGTCCGGGACAGGCAATGGACGAAGATATCCGCAAGCGAATTGAGCGCATCGGAAAGCAGATGGATATTAAGATATTAGTATCTTTATCATGTACGATGTGTCCGGATTTGGTGATTGCCGCCCAGCACATGGCTGCTGTTGGAGAATATATCACCACAGAGGTTTACGATATTCATCATTTTGAAAGTCTGAAAAATAAATACAAGGTTATGAGTGTTCCGTGTATGGTAATCAATGATGAGCATGTATATTTTGGAAAGAAAAACATGCAGCAGATATTGGAACTCGTGGAAGATATCGTTAAGTAATTTGCTATTTTAATAGACAAAATTCTAATGAAAAATAATAAAAATGGTCGAAATCAAGCCTCCAAATTTCAAGATTCCGAGAGTACATCAAGAAAATTTGGAGGTTTTCTTCTGTCTATTTTCACAAAAATGAACGTCCTATACATCAATAGAGTAGGCGATATTGCTTAAACATGATAAAATAATAAAAGATATAGAAAGTCTGTAATTATGTGGATTCGCAATATGTTGAGTTCCTGTAAAACGATTCCGCATGTTGAAACGGTAGTATTTTGAAGTGAACAAATGTGAAAGGAGAAACATGCTTATGAAAGAGATACCTATTACTGAGATGAGTCCAATCAGAATCGGACAGGTTGAAAATGCGGAAGCTGCCACAGGATGTACCGTATTTATCTGTGAAAACGGGATGCGGGCAGGACTTGATGTTAGAGGCGGAGGGCCGGCATCAAGGGATTCGCAGTTATTAAATCCATTGATGGCTGCTGAGTGTGTACATGCCATCGTACTCGGTGGAGGAAGTGCATTTGGACTTGGGGCTGCCAATGGGGTAATGAAATATCTCGAGGAAAAAGGTTATGGTTTTGATGTTGGGGTAACAAAGGTTCCGCTTGTTGTTCAGTCCGATTTATTTGATCTGACAGTCGGAGATATTTTTGTGAGACCGGATGCAGATATGGGTTATGAGGCTGCAAAGAAAGCATTTGAGGCGCCAAACTATCGTGATGGAAACTATGGTGCGGGTTGTGGAGCTACTGTTGGTAAGATAGCCGGAATGGATTATTGTATGAAAACGGGTATCGGCAGCTATTGTATTTCAATTGGGGAACTCAAAGTTGGTGCAGTGGTGGCACTAAATGCGCTTGGAGATATCTATTCCTGGAAGAATGGAAAGCAGATTGCAGGTCTTTTGACGGAGGATAAGAAGGGGCTTAGAAGCACTTATGACTTTATGAAGTCGAATATTGAGCCGGTGGAGAACAAGTTTGTTGGCAACACAACTATTTCTATAGTGATGACGAATGCATCTTTTGCGAAAGCGTCCCTTTGTAAGATTGCGGGTATGGCACATGACGGATATGCCCGATCAATAAATCCTGTTCATACTTCTGCGGACGGAGACAGCATCTATGCTGTTTCAGTTGGTGATGTAAAAGCGGATCAGGATGTAGTCGGAATGCTTGCAGCTGAGGTGGTGAGTGAAGCTATTATCAGGGCTGTTGAGTCTGCAGAAAGCAAATACGGATTCGTCGCATACAGAGATTTAAATTTTGAGGGTAAATCCAATGATTAAGACTGTAAATGGTGATATTACGAAGACGGATTATCCGGACCCGGATGTGATTCGTGTGGGTGATACTTATTATATGGCATCCACAACGATGCATTTTATGCCGGGATGTGAAATTTTACGTTCTTATGACTTGCGAAAC